>CAVIEK010000009.1:0-14035 GCA_963641805.1 Bacteroides fragilis | reverse complement strand
GCTCTTGCGCCATGCTGAATTTCACCACGCATGATTGGAACATGATGAACAGGTTGCCTTCATAGTCGGCTCGCGGAGACCCGTCGACAGCGATACTCTCCACTTTCCAGGCGCCGAACCACGGGCCTATGTCACCGTTGTTACGGGTGCATGCCGGCAACAGTATCATGGCCACCAAGGCCAATGCGAAATTTCTGATGGTTGTGCTCATAAATGTGTTTAGGCTTGTTGCTTTTGTTGTATATTGCATGAGAAAAACTTAGGGAGTCGTATTTTGTCAATGCAGCGTGAAGTTGCCATTGTAGCTCACAGTGAGCAGGCCACCAAAGTTGTTGCCGTATAGGCGGCCGCGGTCGATGGCCAGTTGCGCCATGATGTGAAGCCCCTTGATTCTGTTCACGTGATATGTGGCCTCGATCATTGCCGATGTCACCGACAGGGGCTCGGTGCGGAGCAGGAACGGGGTTCCCCACGATTTCCTATAGCTTACCATGGCGCGGTAGTCGACCGAGTTCCCGGCGCAGCCGCTCACAGCGATGTGGAAGCCACGCAAAAGATTGTCGGTGAATCCGAGGTAGCCGTCTTGGTTGTAGATTGGCGACTTCACCATAGGCGACCCTATTGCAAAGCCGCGCGAGTGGTATCCGCAATATGCGTAGTTGTTGTAATAGTCATCCGACCCGGTGGCCTGGCCTTTGGTTGGCGAGCCACTTCCGCTGCCCTCTTCGGCATAATCGCTCGAGCGGTAGTGTATGGGGCCGCTTTGGTTGGTTAGGTCGAGATATTCCACTACCACGCCGGTTACCGGCGCGTGGCTGTTGCCGTTGCGCCACTCAAGGCCCCACAGGCCGTCGAAGCCGTTGAGTTTGCCTATGCCTGAGCCGTCTTCCCAAGGCGACTGGTAGTAGCCGCGTAACATAGCCCCATGCGGGAGTTTGTAGTCGAGCATCACGTCCCACGAGCCCACGTGGTTGCCTTCCACATAGTCGTCGTCACCTTTGTTACCACCACCTCCTGCACCAGGTATCAATGCATGGAAGAAGCTCGTGAAGTTGCTCTTCATCTTCATTTCCAAATCGAGATTGCCGGCCTTGTAAAGGCTATAGTTGCCGCCGAACTGGCAAGCGGCCTGCATCCCTATGGTGAAGACCAATCGTTTGGATGGGTTGGTGCGGAAGTATGTGTTCTTGTAGTTAAACCAATAACCGGTAGTGATTTTCGAGTTGTAGTAGTTGTAGTGGTCTTCTATCCACTTGCCATCGCCGAGACGGTAATACCCTATCTCGCCGCATATTTGCAGCCATCCGCGGGTGAACGGGATGTCCTGAAAATTGATGAATCCGGCAGCGAGACCCATACCCGGACGTGCGTTGCCGCTCATCACAAGGTCACCGCTCGACAGACGGCTGTTGAGCAGTGGCGACTGGTGCTCGCGCTGGCCGGCGGTGATGAAAATTCCACGGAACTTAAGCTGGGCATAAAGCTGTTGTATCCACACACGTGCCGGATGCCGGCTTATCGGGTCGAACGTGCCGGTGGCCGTGTTGTAGCGTTCATAGTCGGCGCTTGATGTGTATCCGCCCCACAACTCGGCACCATAGCCCCACGAGAGGCGGTCGGTGGTGTCGATGTCGTGCCACAAGCGGGCACTTGCCAGTGCGGAGTAGCGCTGACTTAATGTGCCGCCACGGTTTGCGGTGATGTAGTATGGCGCCAGCGGGCTTGAGCCCGCGTTGGTGATCAGCGCGGCCTCGTAGCTCACCACGTGGTCATCATCATCGGCGTCGGGTACGGTTGCCAGTGCAGTCGACGTGCCTATAATAATGGCGGTTACAAGTGCCAAGACTTGTAGGAGATTCAAATTGCCTTTCATTAATATCTATTTCGTTTATATAGGGGCTTTTTCCTCTACCCCCTATGGCTGCGCCTTGCAAGCATCGTCTCAGCGTTGCTTGTCGCTATGGTAGGTGTCAATGTGGCGGCTCTTCTTCTGAACCGTTATCTCATCGATTTTTATGAATATTCCTGTCTCTTCCACTTCGCCAAACTCGTGGTTGATGGCCGTGCCGAACACATGCATGTGGGGCGACAGACTCATGTAGCTGTTGACAAGGGGCGGGATGTTGTAGCCGTGGTCGCGAATGAAATGCTTCAGTCGGCGGTAGTCTTCGTTGAAATCGGTGCCGGTGAAGAAATTGTCGGTCTCAATGCCGTCAGTACCGGTATCGAGCGGGGTTATGGGGCGCACCAGACATTCCGGATCGGGGAAGTGCAGAGCCAAGAAACGCAGAAGCAGGTTGCGGCAGCTGTGTGGATAGCTCGGATACATGGTCATCTTGCCAAAGAGGTATTTCACCTGCGGATATTCCACGGTGAGGGCTCCCAATCCGTCCCACAAGTTGTCGAGGGCGAATAGGGCTTTTGCACCAGACTGCGACGACTGGTAGCCGGGTTTTACCCACGACCGCCCGAGCTCAATGGTCACGGGCAGATAGTCGCTGATGAATTTTGGAGAGAAGTCAAACATGTGGCCGGTGGCTATGCGTGGGGTGCCGCTGTCGGAAATCACCACGTCTGAGCCCAATATAAACCGATAGGCTCCTAATATCTCGTGTTCTTCGGGATCCCACACGATTAGTTGCCTACAAGGAGGCGTCATGGTGTCGAACTCGTCGATGTCGCAGTCCTTGCCCGTGCCGCCGCCGGCAGCGCGGAATGTGATTTCGCGCAGGCGGCCTATTTCGCGCATTGTGTTGGGGGCATTGAAGGCGTCCACCACATAGATTTCGTTGCCGGCCTTGTTGGTGTGGCGCAAAAACTTGTCGGTGGTGAGCTCTTCCTCAATCAGTCGCGTGTCGATGGGGGCAATTACTTGTTCCATTTAAAATTCATTTAGCGATTCTAATGCGGTCATCAGGGTCAGCGCCGATGTCGGCAAGCCCGTAAGCCATTCGGCACAAGCGCAGGGCCTCATCGGTCGGATGCGCCGCATCGAGCGACGTCCATTTCACTGGCTTGCCAATGTGGATGTGAAGTGTGGTGTTACGGCACTTCATCATTTCAGTTTCAATTTGGCTCTAAATTTAGCCAGTCGGTAAAAAAAGCGTGAATTGCGGGCATCGAAGTATATGGGCACTATGTCGCGGTGGTGTGTGATGGCGTGTGCCACAAAGGACTTTTGCCACTTCAGGTCGTGGATGGAGCCATCGGGCATCATGCGCGAGCAAAGCCCGGCCGGGAAGGTCAGCATCTGTCTGTCGCCGGCCCATTCGTGCTCGATATCCACGGCAGCTTGCCTCGATTGTCGGCCGAATTTATTGATCGGCAGAAAGATGTCGCGCAAGGGCTCCACGGCCATAAGCAAGTCATTTACCATGAAGCGAATGCCATCGTTGCCGTAGCGGTGTCCCATCAGCGATATCAGTGCGAGGCCGTCGAGGCCGCCAAGAGGGTGGTTGCTGGCCATTACGAAGCGTCCGTTTGACGGGATGTTGTCGAGCCCTGTCACATTCAGCTCTATGCCCATGTGCTTGAGGGCGCGGTCCACGGCTTCCACACCTCGCTTGTCGCCCACGGCTTGAAGCACGTCGTTGAGCTCATCTTGACACACGGTGCGCGCAAGCCATCTCACGGCCCATCGCGGTATGTGGCGGTAGTGCCGAGGAACTCGCTGGCGTAGCAACGCATCAACGTCGATGCGCATGGCCGTTTGTGTCTCGCTTGGTTGCATAGTGCAAAGATACGAATTATTTTCAGCCTAAGGTATCGCTTCTTGAAGGCATTATGTCTATCTCATGAGCCACATCATTGTGACCCAAGCGGCAATGAGTAAGGCAATCACTACATAGCACACTGCTCGGAATTTGGACGATGCCGGCGGCTCGGCCACGTCGCAGGGACGGAATGGCATAAAAAGCGGGGGCCTTGTGGCCGGCTCCTGAACGGGCTCTGGCTGCTGTGGTTGCTGTGGCTCGGCAATGGTAACGTGCGTGCCTGCTTGGGGTGCGGGGGCGGCGGGCTCGGCATCAATGGTGGTGTCGAGCGATTTGCCGCACCAAGGGCAATAGCGCAGTCCCACTGCCGGCAATGTATGGCCGCAGTGGCCGCAGCAGGTAGGCTCAGGCTCGGCTTTTTTGTCGACTAGAGCCTCAATGGCACGACGGTCAATGCCTTCGGGCTCAAAGTCGGCGAGGCATTGTGGACACACCACCCGGCATCCGTTGCGGGCCAGTTCGTTTTGCGATATGTCAAGCTGTTTTCCGCATTGCGGGCATTTGTAAGTCATCTATTACTGTCGTTTTTCCTTGTTAACTCAATCGATGGCTGGGGCTTGTCGCTACTTGCTGCGTGTGCAGCAATCGGCTATGAAGCAAAGATAGCAAAAAAAAACGAATGGGGTCTCCTCGGCCACGTTTAGCGAGTCATTGACACGGATGCCATGGCTGTGTGAATTCGGCAAGGCAGTCTGCGGCAAAATCAGGCTGCGTCTCGGCAAAGCAAATTCGGGCGGGCTCGATTTGCTAATGCGCTCGGCTTGCACTAATTTTGCCAAAAAACCGAAACAAGACATCAATAATGAGCAACAAATTCAAGCGCATTTTACTAAAACTCAGCGGTGAATCGCTGATGGGCGAGCAAGGCTACGGTATCGACCCGCAGCGTGTGGCCGATTATGCCGACCAAATCAAGGAAATAGTGAGCCGTGGCGTGGAGGTGGCCATAGTGATTGGCGGCGGAAACATTTTCCGCGGCTTGGCTGGCGCTACCCGCGGTGTCGACCGCGTAAAGGGCGACCAGATGGGAATGCTGGCTACGGTGATCAATTCGTTGGCTTTGTCGTCGGCTCTCGAGGCTCGCGGCCAGGAGGCCAAGGTGTTCACGGCCATTGATATGCACCCCATAGGTGAGCACTATAGCAAGTGGCGGGCCATCGACGCCATGAAAGCCGGCAAGGTGGCAATCATGTCGTGTGGCACCGGCAACCCCTTCTTCACTACCGATACCGGCAGTGCCTTGCGCGGCATCGAGGTTGAGGCCGACGTGATGCTCAAGGGCACACGTGTTGACGGCATCTATACTGCCGATCCCGAGAAGGACCCGACAGCAACGAAATTTGACAAAATCACCTACGACGAGATTTACCGCCGCGGCTTAAAGGTGATGGACCTCACCGCCACCGTAATGTGCAAGGAGAACCACTTGCCCATATATGTGTTTAACATGGACGTTAAGGGCAACCTCGCCAAGGTGATCGACGGCGAACCTATCGGCACGCTTGTGTATGAAGAATAACTGGTGGACTGCCGCAAAGCGGCCACTGACAATTTATTGACGGAGCTGAACCCCGAGCGGTTCGGCTCCGCTTTTTCATAACGACTCGTCAAGCCATCATGCGGCTGCAGACACCGAGAGCCACAGCTATAACCACAGCAAAGCCAACGAGCCATGCTACCAAGGCCTTACGCTGGCAACCGTCGGCCGCACGGCAAAGCACATAGGTCGCCAGAACGGCCATCAAGGGCTCAAACGGCAATATGTAGCGGTTGACTGACCCCGCTGTGATATAGGCAATCACTGCATAACTGGCGGCAAGCCACCATGGCCACCAACCCAAACAGTCACGCCGGCGCCAACTTACGGCAAAAAAATAGAATATGGCCATCGCCCCTACGGCATACCACCCGTAGCCCAGGCGCGGCAAAAGCGTGTCGATGCTTACTGCCACACCGGGATGAAGCCATGGAAGCGGAATCATGAACTGCACACCCATGGTGAGCGGCAACATCAACAACCGCTTGAGTATCGGATAGTTGAAATAGTCGCCAATCAGGTTGAGGTATGGTTGCTGCGCACCGTCGGCCACATAGCATTCACGCATGGCGTTGCCGCCGTTCACTATCACCACATGGCGCTCTATCGAGTAGTAGGCAAAGTGATTTCCCACCACAAACAGCAATATGGCTACTGTTCCCATAGTCAAGGCGGGTCGCCATAACCGGCGCACGTCGGTCATGGCCATCATGCCCACACCCAGCATCACAAAATACAGGTAGGTGGTGCGGCCAAAGGCAAGCATCACGCAGGCCACTATAAAAATTGCAGTGTCGCGGCGGGTGAGATGGCAGTCGCGCAGTCCGGCCAGCGAATAGCCCACCAGGACTATGGCCAGATACACAATCGCCTCCTTCTGGATGCGTATGCCTTGCGAGATGAAAAATGACAGTAACCCCGTTGTAGCCATTGTCAGCACTGCCACAGTCTGGCCACTTGTACTCACTTTGCCTGTGAGCATCCTGCGGGCTGTGGCCGCAGCCACCACCATAGCGAGTAGCGTGAACGACACATTCATGGCAACCGGCCACGCCACACTCACGCCAAACAGGCGCCACAGTCCGACCATAAGCAATGGGAAGCCGGGGAACATCACGTCAAGTGGCTCTCCGCTGCCGTCGAAGTGATACAGAGCCCACTCATAGTAGTGGCGGTCGTCGGCAAAGAGCTGGGGATGGGCAAGCGGAGCCCCTGATCCCAAGGTCCACGACCACACGTCGGCAATACCGCACCAAGCCACCACCGTGCCCACCGCGAGCATCAGCCATAAGCCACCGCGTGTGGCCCACCGCCGCGAACCGTAGGCTACTAGAGGCACAACGCAAGCCACTGTCATGGCAAGCGTGATGCGCAAACCGTCGTCCATGCCGAACACTTTGGCCGATGCTGTTGCCGTGACGACCATCAGCGCCATTGCCACAGCGGCAAACCTTTTCTTGAAGTCAGGTGAATAATCACGGCTGGGGCCGGTTTTGTCCATATATCGTGTGTTATTAAATGTGTGGCATATGTCTTGTGTCGGTAATGGTGCAGGCTTGAAGCACTCCCTGCTTATTCAAATTTTTCGGCAAGTGTGCGACCCATGAAAATGTCATCCCCGTGGAGTGTGGATATGGCCAAGGGTGTGGTAATCTAAGCCGTCAATTACCCCACGAAAAAGAGTTGCACAGCACCAATTGCTGCTTTATGCGCTTAAGGGGACCTAAAACGGTGGATGTGGTGAACAAGCATGCCTTGGGCCAGCCGTTGAAGTAGTAGAACGACTTGCTGTCGTGCTCAACCACAACAGATTTAACCTTCGACAGCTCCTTATCAACCGTCTTTGTATCAATTCCGCTTTCTTTGCTTAACAAGCCACTGATGGCTGCTTGAACCAGCGGAGTCACGTCTTTGCCGTCGAGTGTCGACGACACATTGCCAAGTACAAAATAATCGTCGTCAAATTCAGTCTCGGTGTCGGTCGAATCCACACGGCCATAGTCGGCATATTCCCTCACCACATAGGCTGGAGTGTGATCGGTTGCGGCCACAGTGTCACAACTTTCCACACCGGCTGTGTATTCTTTACCATGATTGGCAAACATGTTTCCAAGCATTTCGAAACTGCCGGTCACACCCTCCTCATCGGCAAGTGTCTTGCTATATAGCGTCTTCATTGCATCGACCTTCACCACCTTGCCCAATTCCGGATTCGACTTGAATGTCGAGTCGATTGTATTCTCACAGGCATGCAGCATGCGCTTGCCCACCTCTTTCCAATTCTCGATTTCTGCCTCGCTGCCGGTGTAATCGGTTTTCACCACCACAGGAAACCCCTTGAGCGAATTAAATGCGGCAGCCCTCATGGCCGACTTGAAGTCGCTGCCAGCCTCTACCCTCAGCACCTCGAGGTGCATGGTGTAGTCGTCTTCGGTGGTATCCACAACTGCCATTCTGAAATGTATATCGACACTTGATTTCACCGTTGAGTCGCCATCCACGACATCAATTTCGCGGAACGATGCAGTATAGTCAACAGTGTCACGAAGTCCGAACACGCCAACCACAGGCACAGAGCCAATGCTGTCGACATAGACCGAATCAGCTTCAAAAACCGATACAGAATCGCACTCTTCGGGTGCGATGGTATTTTCATTGCTGCGTGGAGCCCCGGTTACTGCCGCTGACATTGCCAACGTGCAGATGATTAATGCAAGGATTTGTTTCATTAGTTGATTTTTTGTTCTTAATGTCGCAAATATAATCATTTTTTTTTGAAAAGATTGCGACATCGCTTCCTGTGGTTTTGTATCTGACCTTCACTTTGTGTGCCGGTGGCAATGACTTGAAAGTGAGCCTGGCCACCAGTGTATGCAAAAAGCCTCCGCGCCGATGAAGGAGCGGAGGCCTTTAAAGGATATATTAAACTTGTTTTATTATTGCCTCAAGTGTTGCGATAGATTAGAGCTGGGGACCAGCGGCTACAAGAGCCTTACCGGCCTCGTTGGTCTCATACTTGGCGAAGTTCTTGATGAAACGCGAAGCGAGATCCTTGGCCTTAACCTCCCATTCTGCAGCGTCCTTGTAAGTGTCGCGGGGATCGAGGATTGCAGGATCTACGCCCTCGAGTTGAGTGGGCACTACAAAGTTGAAGAAGGGGATTGTCTTTGTGGGGGCCTTATCGATGCTGTGGTCGAGAATGGCGTCGATGATACCGCGGGTGTCACGGATCGAGATGCGCTTGCCTGTACCGTTCCAGCCAGTGTTCACAAGGTAAGCCTTGGCACCGCTCTTCTCCATCTTCTTAACCAGCTCCTCAGCATACTTGGTAGGATGCAGTTCGAGGAAAGCTTGGCCGAAGCAAGCTGAGAATGTGGGGGTCGGCTCTGTGATGCCGCGCTCAGTACCAGCCAGCTTGGCTGTGAAGCCAGAGAGGAAGTAGTATTTGGTCTGCTCGGCGTTCAGGATAGAAACGGGGGGCAGCACACCGAATGCGTCGGCGCTCAGGAAGATCACCTGCTTGGCGGCAGGACCCTGAGAGTAGGGGCGCTGGATGTTCTTGATGTGGTAGATTGGGTAAGAAACGCGGGTGTTCTCCGTCACGCTCTTGTCGGCGAAGTCAATCTTGCCTTCAGCGTCAACAGTCACGTTCTCAAGCAGAGCGTCGCGGGTAATTGCGCCGTAGATGTCGGGCTCTGACTCCTTGTCGAGGTTGATAACCTTAGCGTAGCAGCCACCCTCGAAGTTGAACACGCCCTCGTCGTCCCATCCGTGCTCGTCGTCGCCGATGAGCTTACGCTTAGGATCGGTAGACAGAGTGGTCTTACCAGTGCCAGAGAGTCCGAAGAAGATAGCGGTGTTCTCACCGTTCATGTCGGTGTTGGCAGAGCAGTGCATAGAAGCCATGCCCTTCAATGGCAAGAAGTAGTTCATCATAGAGAACATACCCTTCTTCATCTCACCACCATACCATGTGTTGATGATCACCTGCTCCTTAGAAGTTACATTGAACACAACTGCAGTCTCAGAATTCAGTCCGAGCTCCTTGTAGTTCTCGACCTTAGCCTTAGAAGCGTTGTAAACGATGAAGTCGGGTTCCTGATCGAACTCCTCCTCGTTCTGCGGACGGATGAACATGTTGGTCACGAAGTGAGCCTGCCATGCAACCTCAACGATGAAGCGAACCTTCATGCGGGTGTCCTTGTGGGTGCCGCAGAAGCCGTCGACCACGTAGAGTTTCTTGTTAGAGAGCTCTTTCTTGGCGATTTCCTTCACTGCTGCCCATGCTTCCTTGCTGGCGCGGTGGTTGTCGTTCTTGTATTCCTCAGAGGTCCACCATACGGTGTCGTGTGAGTTCTCGTCGTCAACGATGAATTTGTCCTTAGGCGAGCGGCCTGTATAGATGCCGGTCATCACGTTCACGGCGCCGAGTTCTGTCTCCTGACCCACCTCGAAGCCTTCAAGACCATCCTTGGTCTCCTCGTTGAACAATACCTCGTAAGAAGGATTGTAAAGCACCTCGGTAGTGCCGGTGATGCCATACTTCTCTAAAACTGACTTATCAAACTTTGCCATTTTTGAATTGTGTTTAAGTTGTTTGTAATAAACTGTATTTTATAGTTTTATTATAGTCGATTTAATACGGTGCAAAATTAATGAATAATTCGGACAATAGATGAACGAATAAAGATTTTTTTCCTCAATAGTCGCACTATTAAATTTTATTAAACCTTTCGGCTTTCGGTTTTTGCTGCCTCGAGCCTGGCCTTACGCAATGCCAGGCTGCGTTCCCGCCATTGGCGGGCCCGCTCTTGGGCCTGCAGGGCCTGCTCGCTCTTGGCGGCCTCCTCGGGCGTAAGCCGCATAAGTCCAGCGGCGTTCACGAGGTCTTTCACCACTTCGCCGCCGGCAATGAGGCCTGCCACGGCGGGCACGTAGGCATTGCTTGCGGGGATGTCGCGGCGCTCGGTGCACTTGCGCATGTCCTTGTCGGGGCAAATGCAGTGAAAGCGGCAACTTATGTCGGGGTCGTCGATTGGGCGCAATGGCTCTTCCTCGCTATACACACACTTTAGGCGCGGGATTCCCAGCTTGCGCAGTTTCTTGCGTATCACCTTGGCCAGCGGATCCATTTTGGTGTGGTTGATGTCGGCCACCCGGAAAGCTGTGGCGTCGAGTTTGTTGGCTGCACCCATACATGATATCACGGGCACCTTCAAGGCGTGACATCGCTTTATCAGCTCCAGCTTGGCAGTGACGGTGTCGATGCAGTCGACCACATAGTCCATTTGGGCAAGGTCGATCGAGTCGGCGTTTGATGGAAGATAGAACTGCTTGTAGGTGTGCACTATGCAGCGCGGATTGATGAGAGCGATGCGCTCGCTCGCCACGTCCACTTTGTGCCGTCCCACTGTGTTGGTCAAGGCTATAATCTGGCGGTTCACGTTGGTGAGACACACACGGTCGTCGTCAATCAAGTCAATCTCACCCACTCCGCTGCGAGCGAGCACCTCGACCACATATCCGCCAACCCCACCCACACCGAACACTGCCACACGGCTCGAAGCGAGCACATCGATGGCGGGGCGGCCTAAGAGGAGTTGGGTGCGTGAAAACTGGTTCTGCATTATATGAAATAAAAAAGATTGTGTGGTTACTGAAACTGGAGGCGCCGCCACACGTCTCCGGCCGAGGCCTGATGACGGCGCGCCTGATGGTGCAAAATTACTAATTTTTTGCCATAACACACGTTGTCGAAGCCCTCACCACTGCTGTTTTTCAACGGCAAGTCCACGGCAAACGGCTGATCACGTCTTGATATAGGAAGTCGGCTATGTCGTTGAAACTCGTGAAACGCCAAGAATTATTGGCCTTTTCGCGTTTTCGGGCGTAAACGTTTGCCGAATCAAAAAATTACCTTATCTTTGCACCGCAAAACAAGCCCAGATGGCGGAATCGGTAGACGCGCTGGTCTCAAACACCAGTGGAGTAACATCCGTGTCGGTTCGACCCCGACTCTGGGTACTGAGTCGGAATCTTCTTCGGAAGGTTCCGATTTTTCATTTCTTGGCTCTCGTAAACTATTGGCATTCTGATAGACAAGGTTGGTTGCGTGGGTTGCACGCCACATTTTTTATTTTTTCTTCAAAACGGTTGGGATAATATTGGTCTTTAGCTATCTTTGCAAACTAGAGACGGTCGGCCCATAAAGTTGGGAAGACTGAAAGACATATAACGACATAAAGCGTTAGCTGATGTTCGGGCTTTGAAAAATCGCCAAATTAGAAGAAGCACCCGAGAATAGACAGTTGATGCTCACGTTCAGCGTGAGCTAATACTTGTTTATGGGTGCAGGTGTTTGGCGATACCTTCAAAGCGTAGACTAAGTTTTAGTTCACGCTTTTTTGTTGTTGTGAAGTTCAGAAATATTCACTAACAAACAAAAAATAAATAGTATGTCAAAAACATGTAAAGAATGCGGTCATCAAATGGATGACAACGCTCGATTTTGTCCCCAATGTGGATGTCCTGCCGCAGAGGATGTAAATGTGTCGGCCTCTAAGGGGGAGGCAAAGGAACAAAAAGAAGAAAACAAAAATTTACCTTCCGAAGACAAATTGGAAAGTAACGATAGGAGTAACAAGACATTCGTTATTGTTCTTGTTGTTGCTGTTGCTGTTGCTGTTGGTTTTAGTCTTCTTTTTGCACCACTACCCGTATCTACAGGAGGATACAGCGCCCCATCCGACACTGCCGACTCTGACAGTACAATGGTTGTCACTGACTGCACATCAGCAGATTTCACTGTGCTCGTAGACTCCACTGATGAGACATCAAAAAACGAATCCACCGAAGATGCATCAAAAAACAAGTTGATAGGTAACTATGTTTTAAGGTTGGAGGAGTATCATCTCACTTGGCATCTTTCCATTAAAGAGGATGGCTCTTGTACCCTCTATGAAGAAAGTGATCCCAAAGGAATATGGCATGGCGCATGGAACGAATTTTCCGATTTCTACAGTATTATATGGTCAAGTTGCGATAATCCAGGTATGCATAATCTTCCTTTTGCATCAGAACTCAATTACATAGATGAGGATATTCACTATTTTTATGCAACAGAAACGGCAATGAGAGCCAAAGACCCTAATGTTAGAATAGAAATGAAACGATAAGCAGTTTTATTTTTTAAGCCGCTGAACTGTGCTGACTGATACGTCAACATGGTTTGGCGGTTTTCTTGTGCGCTTGTGCCGCTCTTCTATTCTTTGAGGGCCGGGATTGTGCGTGATGGTTCCACACATTTAGGCCAAGCACTTATGACAACTTGCTCCACATGGTAGTGCCATTGTGCTTTGCCTTCAGCAGACATGTCAAAACAAGCATGCACACAGATCCAATGACCACAATGGCCACCGGAGCAATGACAGAATGCATTAGCCACCAATAACTGCCGATGGCAAAAAGCACCATACACCCCCAAAGGCCGAGATATCCTATTCTCCTAAAACTCATAAGTTTTGTCAATGCTAAAATTGAGATGGCGGAACAAATGATGCTCGGGTAGTTTAGTGCAAAAACCTCATAGCTCACATAGCACAGGCCAAACGCCGTAACCGAATATGACAGGAAGAACGTCAACCCTGACAGATACACTACGTTCATGATTGTTGACCGTTCATTCCAATTCTGGTCGAGCATTACTACATACAAGCAGGCAAGGAAGCATAGCAAAGCCGTTATTGTCATAGAAAAGAGCGACAAGGAAACATTAAACATGTATTCTCCGCTGACAACCATCATGGATGAAGCGAAAAGCACTGACAGAAACCCCGAAAGCCAGAGGCTTTGCTTTGCCCAACGGCGCTTGGTGTCCCCGCCCTTTGTGTTTGTCACGCCGCTCCCCGATGGCTCTCCTATGAGTCTGACGACGGCATCGCGTAATTCATTGAACGACTCTTCACTTGCACCGTTTTTGCAAACTATGTACTGACGATATAGCAAAACTATCATAACCGCATTCTCGTACTCCGAATCATCAATCCGCACCGGAAGTATTTTTTTGCCATTTTTTTGAGCCAGGAAAATCTCGCCTTTAGTCCACTCCGATTTATTGGAATTCTTGGAGGAGAAGAACACAAACAGTTTTGAGGCTTGAATAGCGTCTGCTATCTCGCCCGCATAAACAACACCGCCGTACAGGCCCTTAACGTCATACCACACCTTATATCCATAATCCTCCAGGGATTTTGCATACTTGTGGACCTCTTGACGGTCTTTGTTGGAATAACTTATGAATATGTCGTATTCCTCTGCCATTGATAGCGGTGTTTATGCGATGTCGTATTACACATTTTTCTTTTGAAGTGACAAGGATGGAAAGTGGTGTCGGGACTGAAGTTGCGGCCTTGGCAAATGGATGCCGACATCCCGCCTGTTTCCGCCGGCAAATATAACTCTTTTCGCACAAGTGCTAAACTGTCTTCAGAAAGAAAACATCAGAAAAAAACATTGGTGCGGCAAAAACGATACGCGGCACTGCGATATCATAGCCCCGGTAACAAAACGGTCAAGCGGTGGGAGAGGCTGAATGGAATGCTTTTCGACGTGGCGATTTCTCGTTTGGGTTTCCGTTAGGCGTGGGTACATAAAAAGTAAATCCCAGACTCAACGTCTAGGATTGCTTAACTAATTAACCTTCTAATACCATTAACATAAACCTTAA
>CAVIEK010000008.1:14328-31532 GCA_963641805.1 Bacteroides fragilis | reverse complement strand
CAGCAGCGGGTACTGTTGCCGATTCACACGGCATTCCCTTTTGATTCGAATAATTGAAACCGCTATGCAAGATGCAATTATAAATGCAAATTTAATTCTTTTTTCTAAACGGGTATTAACTTATGTGAAAAATATTTTTCATTCACACATGCCGTTTTCATAAAAAACAGGTGCAGCAAAGAGTCGTACCTGCCTAAAACTATTTTGGGGGGGCAAGTGGCGCTTTTGCCTCCGATGGCGGCTCAGGCGCATCTGCCTTGGCGGCTGGTGTCACCACGCGCGGCTGGTGGAGCACATATTCCTTATAGTATGAGAATATTAGCGTGGTGAGCGGCAAAGCCACTATCAGACCTATGAAGCCAAGCACATATCCCCATATCGACAGCGACAGGAATATTATGGCCGGACGCAGCCCCATCTGCTGTTTCATGATGTGGGGCATGAGTACCATATCTTGGATAAGCTGGCAAAGGCAATAGGCGCCGAAAGTCCATCCGGCCATACTCCAGAAACCGGTGCCGTTGGCTACCGACTCGACAAGGCAAAGAAATGCCGCCACAGGTATGGTAATGAGTTGCAGGTAAGGCACCATGTTGAGCACACCTATCGACAGACCGAACACGATGGCCATAGGAAGGCCGATGATGGAGAACTCTATGGCAAATATGATGCCCACAAAGAGTGAGACAAGCGCCTGCCCGCGGAAGTAGCGGCTCATGGTGTCTTCCACATCATGCAGCACCTTGAGCGATATTTTGCGGTAGTTGCGCGGAATGGCGCCCTTGAAACTGCGGCTTATCTTGTCGTAGTCAATGAGAACGAAAAACATATAGAGCAATGCTATGAGCCACGAAATCATGGAGATGATCACGCTCATGGTATCACCCAACACAGCCCATGTGCCGGTGAGCAGCTTTTTCACAGCTCCTTGCATTTGCTCTTGCGAGAACAGTTTGGTGATGTCCTCCACACTGAAGGTGTGCTGCAGGAACTCACGCACAACCGCAGGCAAGTAAGGTATCTTAATCTGCGATTTGGCATAGGCGGCCAGCGTGCTGGCCATCTCGCTCACCTCATTGCCTATGTAGGGGATTATCATCCAAAGCGATCCTATGATGATACCGAACACGGCCACTATGGTGATTACCACCGGCACCACACGCCCCTTGCACCGCAACAAGCGCTGCACACTCTCCACAAGCGGCTCAAGCATATAGGCAAGCAGGCATCCCACCAGAAACGGCAGGAGCACCGGGGTGAGATAATGAATTGTGAATACGGCCACCGCCACGCACACTATGGTGATGACGATGCGTGTCACACGGTCGAAGTCGTAACGCCTTCGCGTATCGGAATTTTCCATTTTCCTATGATTTATACTTTTTTGAAACGTCACATGTGCTCCCGCCAATATGGTGGGCGAGGGTGTCACCTTACTATGCTACCCTCCTCGCTGATGTTAAACTGAGCCCAAACCGGTGCCGAAGCATAGCTTGAACCCGACGCCATGGGGACAAACAGCCGACATACATCGGCATTGATACCACGGAACACGGTTGAGTCGACATCAAGCGGCGCCACTACCTGACAGTGGATTTCAGCCAAGCCGCTACAGCCATCGAAAGCCCCTTTGCCTATTTTCTCCACCGTCGACGGGATGGTCACGCTTTTTAGCCACTGGCAGCCTTTGAAGGCCTCAGCCGCCACCTCGGTCACGGTGCAAGAGAGCTTGCCCGTGTTCACTATTTGCCTTATGGCCAGCCGGCCGTCGCTTGAGGTGGGCTTGCCGGGGGCTATTGCCACCGCAGTAGCGGTCGAGTCACTGTCGATTGAGTAGGTGATGCCGTCGACGTCAACGTCGGCAGGACCGGAGCATGCGGCGAGCAACATTGCTACCACTGCCACCGAGGCCGTGAAGCGCATAATGCGCCGGCAAGCCGATAATATATGCTTTGTGTTTTGCTTCTTCATAATTGGAAAAACTTTCTGTGCGTGATTGTTACAGTGCTTAAAGTTACTTATTTTTTCCTATTCGACAATCGCCACTGCCCACAAATCGGTCAAAAAGCCGTATATTTGCATATATTAGCATAAAGCAGACCATAAAATAATCACTAAAAAGCAACAACTACTGAAAATGAAAATCTTGAAGAAATTTGCCGTGGCCACCTTGCTCACTTGCACTCTCACAGCCATGGCGCAAGCGCCGCAACAGGCTCCTAAGCACGAGTTCAGAGGCGCATGGCTACACATTATCGGCCAAGAGCAGTATGCAAGAATGACACCTGCCGAGACACGCACCTACCTCGAGAAGCAACTCGACGCGCTCAAGCAAAGCGGATGCAACGCCATAATATGGCAAGTGAGACCACAAGCCGACGCCGCCTACAAGAGCGACCTCGAGCCATGGAGCCGATGGATAAGCGGCAAGGCCGGCGTGGCCCCCGACCCCGAATGGGATCCGCTGGAATTCATGGTGACACAGGCACACAAGCGCGGCATGGAGCTGCACGCGTGGATCAACCCCTACCGTGTGACTTCGGGCAAAAACGACAAGCCCGCCGAGGGTCACATCTACTACCAGCACCCCGAGTGGTTTCTCAAATATGCCGACGGCAAGATATACTTTGATCCGGCCCTGCCCGAGAGCCGCAACTTCATATGCACCGTGGTGCGCGACATTATGACGCGCTACGACATCGACGCCGTGCACATGGACGATTACTTCTACCCTTACCCGGTGACCGGCAAGGAATTCCCCGACACGGCTTCGTGGAAGAAATATGGTGCCGGATGGACCGACAAGGGAGACTGGCGCCGCCACAATGTGGACCGCCTGATTTATGACTTGCACCAAGTGATGCAGCAAACCAAGCCGTGGGTGCGGCTGGGTATCAGCCCGTTCGGAATATGGCGCAACAAGAAAAACGATGTCAACGGCAGCGCCACCAACGGCCTGCAGTGCTACGACGCCCTCTATGCCGACTGTCCCGCCTGGACCCGTGCCGGATGGGTCGACTACATGGTGCCGCAGCTCTACTGGCAACTCGAGCACAAGGCTGCAAGCGACTCGGTGCTCATTGAGTGGTGGAACACCCAGGCCAACGGACGGCACATGTATTATGGCTATGCCGTGCGCAACTCAATGGACTATGCCGACACACAGACACCGGCAATCAAGTCGCAGCTCGGCCGCAAAGTGGCCATGAGCCGCGCATTGCCCAACGTGCACGGCATCGTATGGTGGCCGGGCTATGATGTGACGAGCAACTACAAGGGAGCGAAAGACTCGCTCGTGAACAGCATAATGCCAACCAAGGCAATCGCCCCTGCAAGCTCCTGGATCGACAGCATAGCTCCTGACGGAGTGACCGCGCTCACCGGCAAGCGCTCGGGGAAGAGCGTGCGTCTTGTCTGGAAGGCTCCGGCAACCACCGACCCCATGCAGCAGGCACGTTTCTTTGTAATCTACCGCTTCGCCCAAGGACAGACGGTTGACCTCAACAACGCATCGGCAATTGTCGATGTGACCGACGCCACCACCTATACCGTGGCCAATGCGCCACGCGGGCGGCACACCTATGTGGTGACAGTGCTCGACCGTTGCAACAACGAGAGCACAGACAACACACCGATCACTGTAAGATAGCGCTTTCTTGGCCAAAATGTGACGCACAAGCGGCATCTTGCCATAACAGAAAAAACGGCAGCCACAATGAAACCACACAATATACTTGCAGTCGTGGCTATGGCAGCAATAGCCATCACGGTTGCGGCACAGGGCGGCAACATGCCCAAACGCGAATTTCGCGCCGTGTGGATTCCCACCGTTGGCGACAACTACTATGCCAACCACACTACCGAGCAGAACAAAGCCTATCTCATCAACATGCTCGACAGCATCAAAGCCACAGGCTGCAATGCCATAATATTCCACTGTCGCCCACAGGCCGACGCCTTCTACCCGTCGGCCATAGAGCCGTGGAGCAAATGGATAAGCGGCACACCGGGCGTTGGTCCCGATCCCGAATGGGACCCCATGGAAATGATGGTGGAAGAAAGTCACAAGCGCGGCATGGAGTTGCACGCGTGGATCAACCCCTACCGTGTGGGCTACCCGTCACAAATTGCCGACAGCAACATATGCCACCGCCACCCCGAGTGGTTTCTGCAATATGGCGGGCAGACATATTTCGACCCGGCCTACAAGGAATGCCGCGACCACATCAACAGCGTGGTGCGCGATCTGGTGACACGCTACGACATTGACGCCGTGCACATGGACGACTTTTTCTACCCATATCCCAAAAGCAACGAGGAGTTTCCCGACACCGCATCGTATAACACCTATGGCATAGGGTGGGAACGCGGCGACTGGCGCCGTCATAACGTAGACCTGCTGATTGAGGATATGCACCGCACTATCGCGGGCGTGAAGCCGTGGGTGCGGCTGGGCATCAGCCCGTTCGGAATATGGCGCAACAAGGAAACCGACGCCAACGGCAGCGCGACCAACGATCTGCAGTGCTACGACGCCCTCTACGCCGACTGCCCGAAGTGGACAGGCATGGGGTGGGTCGACTATCTGGTGCCGCAGCTTTACTGGCAGCTCGAGCACAAAGCCGCAAGCGACTCGGTGCTTTTCGACTGGTGGAACACACACACCAACGGCCGCCACATGTTCTATGGGCTTGCTATACGCAACACCATGAACTACAAGGCGCTTGACGACACCACCAACCCCACACAACTCAGTCAGAAAATGCGCATGATGCGCAATCTGGCCAATGTGCAAGGCGTGGTGTGGTGGCCGTGCTACGACATCACCGGGAACTACAAGGGATTTGCCGACTCACTGGCCCTCAACGAGCAGCGCACGGTAGCCCTACCGCCAGCCTATCCATGGATCAGCACTTCGGTTCCTGCCGAAGTAAGCAATCTCAAGGTGATGAAAAGCGGCAAGGCGAAAGTGCTCACATGGACAGCCCCCGCGGCGACATCGGCAGTCAACGAGGCTAGATTCTACGTAATCTACCGCTTCGGCCACAAAGAGCCTGCCGACATCTCGCGTGCCGATGCCGTAATAGGCATCACGGGCGACACGTCGTTCACCCTACCGCAAAAGTGCCCCAAAGGCAAGCAGCGCTATGTGGTGACAGTGCTTGACCGCTGCAACAACGAAAGCCCCGACGGCGCGTCGGTGGTCTACTGACCCCTAGCGCAACAAAAAGTGAAGAAGCATCCGAAAAGAGGCGCCTCGACGGCCAGCAACTTTTCGGATGCTTTTTAGCCTATTGCCGCAACAGCCTGGGTGTGCGGCTAAAACACCACATCATATTTCTTCAGTATGAATGCCGGACAGTAGCTGAGCTTGCTTTGGCGCAAGCCCTCATCACCGGCATCATCCTCACGGTTGATGTATTTCACTTCTGGATATTTGCGCAGTATGGCGGCGGCAAACTCACGGCACAACACCTCATTGACGCCACTATAGAGCCCATGGAGCGACTTCTCGATATGGTCGAGCATCACTCGGCCCTGCACCTCGCCTATGGTAAAGCCTATCACCTCACCGCCAAGCACCAGACACAGCGACTCGAAGTGGAAATCGGGCAAATGACGCAGTACCCGCCACACCTGCCGCCGCTCATAGTCGGCCATAGGACTTCGCGCCGGCTCTGAGCACACACGATCAAAACACCGGCACACAGCCGGGAGCAAATCGGCAGTAATGGGTCGCGCCTCAGTGAGCGGATACTGAGCCATGAAGCGGTTCACATGATTGCGTTTCTGCTTCAGAGCCTTGCCCTTGAACGTGGCGAGCGACTCGGCATCATACACATAGTCGCCCCAATGCTCAAGCTCGGTCACCTGCGCGGGATGCAACACATTGAAGCGGCCTATGTGCTCCTCGGTGATGGCCGAAAACACGAGCGGAACCCCGTGAGCGGCACAATAGGCCTTTAGAAGTGCCACACTTTCGTCCAAAGGCAGCGAACCGATGGGCATAGAGAATGCCATCTCATGACGGTTGTCCTCGGCCACCCCCTTGATAAAGAGGGTGTCGGCATAAATGCAGTAATGGTATTTGAAATAATCAATCCACATGCATATGCCACCCACCGAATAGTCGCACGACAGGCTGCCGGCACGCAGCAAATAGGACCTGAGCAATGGTATGGAATCGATAGTGACGGGCTTGAACTGCAACGGCGGCTGGTCCTCGGCCGGTTTTGTGAATGATGTGTCTGAGCTCATAAGATTAAGAGGAGGATTGCCTAATGTTACGTTTTATTTACCGGAATCGGTAGTGCAAATATAGTGATTCCCTATGGTGATATCCAATTTTTTACGGGATATTATCACCCAATCACAAAAACACGAGCAGTATCACCTGGGCAATTATCACACGCACAAACATGCTAAGCGGATATACCGTTGCATAGGCCACCGCCGGACGCTCGCTCGACAGGAGGTCGCTCGAGTAGTTAAGCGCCATGGGATTGGCCATGGCACCGCAAAGCATGCCACAGATGGTACCATAGTCCATCTTGAGCCAACGCAGCGACAGGATACCCACAATGGCAACCGGCACTATTGTGAGCACAAAGCCCGCCAGAATCCACAACGCGCCCTCGGGACGCATGACTGTGGCAAAAAAGTCACGTCCGGAATCAAGGCCAAGGCACGCCAGATACAAGGCGAGCCCCAATGCGCGTAACATGAGGTTGGCACTTTGGGTAGTGTAGGTGACCATGTGCATGCGAGGCCCGAATGTGCCTATGAGGATGCCCACAATGATAGGGCCGCCAGCAAGACCAAGCTTCACCGGCGCACTGATGCCTGGTATCATAATGGGGATGGATCCTATAATCAGTCCGATGGTCATGCCTATGAACACCGATATCAAGTTGGGCTCGTCGAGCGACTTCACCGCATTGCCCAGCACAGCCTCAACATTATGCACACTCTCGGCGTCGCCCACCACGGTAATGCGGTCGCCGAGCATCAGGCGCAGGTCGGGTGTTGCGAGCAGGGGCACACCGCTGCGGTAGATGCGGCTGATGTTCACGCCATAGTGGTTGCGCAGCTTGAGCGAGCCCAGTTTGCGCCCGTTGATCCCGGGCTTCGTGATGAGGATGCGTTGCGATATGAGTTTACTGTCGATTGCATTCCAATCGATGTCCTTCTTGTTCCAGTTGGTTTCCTCCTTCTCGCCGAAGAGCAGGGTCATTGCGGCGGCGGCCTCCTCATTGGTCACGACCAGTATGCGGTCACCCTCATCGAGCACCGTCTTCGACGACGGCACACTCACCTTGCCATCGCGCCACAAACGGGATATAACAAACTGCTGGTGGCTTATCTTGGCCACCTCGCCTATGCTCTTGCCGAAGATGCCGGGGTTGTGGATGCGGAAGGCTGCAATGTAGGTGTGGTCCTCATTGATGTCGCCACCCTTAGGCTGAAGGTCGGCAGGGCGCACAAGCACCTTGCGCATCACCATAATGGCTATGATCACGCCCACCACGCCAAGCGGATAGGTCACCGCGCAGCCCAGGGCCACGCCACTTGTGGGCATGTGAAGCTGGGCAAGGGTCTGCTGCGCGGCGGCAAGGGCAGGCGTGTTGGTCGTGGCGCCGCAAAGCACTCCCACCGCATCGCTCAAGCCAACACCGCACACCAGCGGCATGAGCACGCACATCACAGTGCCAATAGCCACCACGGCCAGAGCCAGCACGTTGAGCCTCATGCCACTGTGATGCATTGAGCTAAAGAAGCCAGGGCCCACTTGAAGGCCAAGGGCGTACACAAAGAGCACAAGACCAAAGTCCTGTGCATAGCGGAGCACCTGCTGGTCGATGCTGAATCCCAAATGACCGGCAAGGATTCCCATGAAAAACACGAATGTGACTCCGAGCGAAACGCCCCACACCTTGATTTTGCCCAGTGCAAGGCCAGTTGCACACAATAGCGAGAGCACTATTACCGCTTGCAGCGATGAATGGTCGAATAGTATGCCCGACAACCAGTCCATAAATATCTGTAAACTAATGATTACGTTTCTTCGATTATGCTTATGCGAATAAGGCAAGTCGGCATGGCTTGCCCGTTTTGCGGGTGCAAAATTAATCTTTTACCATCAGATGTGCAACACTTTGCCGCCAGGCAAAAAAAGGGTACAAAAAAGCCCAGGCTCAGCGCCCAGGCTTTTGCGGAGAGGACGAGATTCGAACTCGTGGTAGGATTACTCCTACGGCAGTTTAGCAAACTGCTGGTTTCAGCCACTCACCCACCTCTCCGTGAAGAATGCTGAATTTTCGGTTTAGCGAGTGCAAAGTTATGGCGTTTTTTCGAAACCGCCAAACGTTTTTGAAAAAAATCGTGACAATATTTGTAAAAAAAACTTTCCAAACGGAGCCTTGGAAAGCCACTGTCGACATCATCTTATTCTACCGCCACGAAACGGCTGCAACAGCACCGAAGAGCTCGCCGCCGAGAGCCATTGCAGCCCCGCGCCACACGCCAGAGAGTTGCACGGCTTTGGGATTTTGCTTAATTTTGCGTCACATGGCCATTGCCCCAGCCTGGCACAAACAGGCGCAGAGGCAAAGCCGACAACAAGATATGAACAAAATTGACATCGAAAACAACAAGCAGGAATTCATCAGCCTGCTCAAGTCGACCGGACGCGAAGGTGTTGACGACTTGATAGAATACCTTGATGATGGGAAAAACCACTTTTTCACAGCCCCTGCAAGCACGCGGTTTCACCTTGACCATGACGGTGGACTCGTGGAACACTCACTAAACGTGTGCCACGCGGCCCTAAAGCTGCGTGAGATGGCGATAGCCATGCGCCCCGACCTTGAGGCGATGCTTCCACGCGACAGTGTGATAGTGGCAAGCCTGCTGCACGACATCTGCAAGGCCGATATCTACAAGCCGGTAGTAAAAAAACGCAAAGACGCCAACGGGATATGGCGCGACACCGATACCTACGACGTTGATTTCAGCAGCCTCCCCTTGGGGCACGGCGAGAAAAGCGCCATCATGCTGTTGTGGGCCGGGTTCGACGTGACAAAAGACGAATTGCTTGCCATCCGCTGGCACATGACAGCATGGGACCTGCCGTTTCAAAGTCCTGAGGCAAAAAGCAACATCAACGCCGCACGCGACAAGACGCCACTATGCGCCCTGGTGCAACTTGCCGACGGATTCGGAGCCAACATTCTTGAGTTTGGCTCAAACGCCGCCAACGAGTAGCCGCACCGCCAAGCGGCACACATGGGCGTCGCTCACACTACGAAACCACACAACAGCCAATAAATAGCGCTACAACAAAATGACACATATCCGATTTGTGACACTCCTTGCGAGTGCCACCTTATTTATATCGTCGGCCTCCGCCATTACGGCCAAGACAGCCCAACAGGCCGTCGACCGGTTTGCCGGCGACAGCACCCTCGCTCATGCCTCGGTGAGCCTGGCAGTAGCCGACGTGGCAGCCGATACCCTAATTGCCGGGCACCTGCCCGAGATGAGCGCTATCACAGCCTCGACGATGAAGACACTCACATCGTCGACAGCGTTGCAACTGCTTGGGTCGGAATTCAAGTTTCACACCCGCGTGATGCTTCACGGCTCGGTCAACGACGACAAACTGAAAGGCGACCTTGTGATAATAGGTGGAGGAGATCCCACACTGGGCTCGGCCTACTTCAAGAGCAACCCCGACATAGTGAAGCAGGTGGTCGACTCGCTCACAAGCTTGGGAATAAGAAAGATAAACGGCAAAATCATTGTCAAAGACACCATCTACCCATTCCCTGCCATCAACCCCCGATGGCAGGCCGATGACCTTGCGTGGGACTACGGCATGGGAGTACACAGCCTCAACTACAGCGACAACCGCGTGATGCTCAATTTCAATGTAAGTGGATCACACTTGACCAACGTGCGAGTCACGCCCGAAGTGCCCGGGCTTGAGATAATAGACCGGCTTAACCCGGGCAACGCCGACAACATCGACCTTATGCTCGAGACCGCACATCCGGCCATTGTAGTCACAGGCCAGGGTGATCCCATGGAGAGCTATAAACTGCGGGTGACCAATCCGTTGCCGGCCAACCTGCTAGTCGACAGCCTCGAACAGGCGCTCGCACATGCCGGGATCAAGGTGCGGCACCGTGACAACGCAGTGAGATTCGATGACGACCAGCCCGACACGCTCACTTTGCTCATCGACCATGAGTCGCCGCGACTGTCGGCCATAATCACATCACTGCTTGAACGCAGCGACAACATGTTCACCGAAGGGTTGCTCCGTGCAGTCGCCTACCGCTATGGCAGTAAGGCAACCCACGACCAGGGCACCGCCGTGGCCGACAGCCTCTGGCGGGCCTGCGGACTCGACACCAAGGCACTTTTCCAATACGACGGCAGCGGACTCGCCCGTGCCAACAAGGCATCGGCGCACTTCTTTGTGAGCATGCTCAATTATATGGCCGACAAGCGCTGGCCCGATGTGCGCCTTTGCGACCTGATGCCCCGGATAGGTGTGAATGCACGCATCGGCACACTGCTTCCATCAAGCAGCCTAAGCGGGAAAGTGGCAGTAAAGTCGGGAAGCATGACCGATGTGCAGTGCTACGTAGGCTATTATCCCGCGCAGCAACCACGCTACTCGTTTGCCGTGCTTGTCAACAACTGGAACGGAAGCCGCAAAGCGCTTAAAAACAACATTGACAAGCTGCTTATCGACCTTTTTGACGACGGGGAGTGATTTTTAGAGCATCAGATGCTTGCCATACAAAAAGAAATTCTTATTTTTGGCATTGTCTGGCCTGCGGCAAGGCGGCAACGGACACTATTTCCCTGTTGCAGCATCGCCCGAGGCCTATCACACAACGCATAAAAAAGAGGACGTGACATGGACAATTCGATTGCAAAACTGCTAACCACCGTTTACGAGCTTGAAGGCTTGCTGCTGGTGGTGAGCAAGCACGGCGACGACACGCCGCCAGAGGTGATTGAAGC
The DNA here is from genome assembly GCA_963641805.1 of Bacteroides fragilis. Taxonomy (GTDB): domain Bacteria; phylum Bacteroidota; class Bacteroidia; order Bacteroidales; family Muribaculaceae; genus Sodaliphilus. The sequence goes on along the minus strand of CAVIEK010000008.1, from coordinate 20,495 downwards.
CCTCAAGAGCAAAGCTCAAGCAGCTCATGAGCTGGCGCAACTCATGGAATGGCACGCAGGCGGGAGTGCCGAAGCCACCGAGACAGAAGCCGAGTCCAAAGCAATTTCCGAACTTGATGCAGAGGCTGAAGCCACTGTCATAGTTGAGCCAAAGCCCGACACCAACGAGGATGAGGTCGAGGCCGAAAGTTTCCACATGCCCGAAGCCAAGCCGGAGGAGGCCAAGCCGGAAGAAACGGCGGTTCCGGCCGATGACGACGACACCCCATGCGACGAGGAAGATGACAATGAGGAATATTGTCACGATGACGACGCAGAGGATGACGATGAAATCAATGAGGAAGATGGGATCAGAGTCGACGAGAAACTGCAACGGTCGATATCGAAAGACCTGCGCAAGGCATTCTCAATCAACGACCGGTTCCGGTTCCGCCGCGAGCTCTTTGCCAACAGCGACATTGAGATGCGCGACGCCATCGACATGGTAGAGTGCATGCACTCGGCCGAAGAAGCCGAAGACTACTTCTACAACGACCTCAACTGGGAAAAGACATCACCCGAGGTGAAGGACTTTATGGAAATCATCAAAAAACACTTCGCATGACGCAAGACGTGATTGTAATAGTTCACGATTCCACTACACCCGAATTATTTTATACGCATATACAATAAAGCAGTCCAATAACTCAAGCGACACACCGATGGCCGGAAAACTTTACATAGTGCCCACACCGGTAGGCAACCTCGACGACATGACACCGCGAGCGGTGGAAGTGCTCAAGAGCTCCGACCTGATTCTGGCCGAAGACACCCGCACTAGCGCCGTGCTGATGAAGCACTTCGGCATATCCACGCCTATGCGCAGCCACCACAAGTTTAACGAACACGAGACGCTGCCTGCCGTGGCTGCTGAGCTTCAAGCCGGAGCGGTAATTGCTCTTGTGAGCGATGCCGGCACCCCAGGCATCAGCGACCCCGGCTTTATGCTCTCACGCGAGTGCCGCCGACTCGGCATCGAAGTCGAGACCCTCCCTGGCCCCACAGCATTCGTGCCTGCCCTTGTCAACTCGGGACTGCCGTGTGAGCGATTCACCTTCGAGGGATTTCTGCCACCTAAGAAAGGGCGCGCCACACGCTTGGCCTCATTGGCCTCCGAACACCGCACAATGGTGTTCTACGAGTCGCCTGTGCGCCTGGCCAAGACACTCAAGCAGCTGGCCGAAGCATTCGGTGCCGACCGCGAGGCATCGGTAAGCCGCGAGATATCGAAATTGCACGACACCACACACCGCGGCACACTTGGATCTCTTGCCGAATACTTCACCACCACTGCCCCACGGGGCGAGATTGTGATTGTAGTGGCAGGTGCTCCGGCAGAAACGGCCGTCAAGGTCGACAAGTATGCACGATTCAAAAACAAGAAAACTAGAAACGACGAATTAAAACAAGAGAACTATGAAGAGGAATAATTTTCTGCTTGCATGCATGACTGCCATGTGTGCGCTCACCGCTTGCAACAGTGGTGGAAAAAACGGCGACAACGCCCAAATGCAGCAAAACGACTCGATTAATTCTGTAATCAACGACTCACTCTCCACAGCCATGGCCGAACGCGACACGCTCATGGCACTGATGAACGACATCAGCGACGGACTGACGCAAATCAAGCAGATGGAGAACATCGTGGCTCAAGGCAACCTCAACAGCGAGACGATGGACAAGAAAGTGCAACTGCGCAACGACATGGAGGCCATACAGCGTGCCTTGAGAGAACGCAGCGACCGCCTCGACAAACTTGAGGCCAGGTTGAGCAAAAGCGCAAGTTACAACGACGAGATGAAGGAAGCCATCCAAAAGATGCGCCAGCAACTCACCGAGCAAGGCAACACCATAAAAGACCTCACACAACAGCTTGCCGCCGCTCACATCGTGATCAAGAACCTGAATTCGAGCATCGACTCGCTCAACACTGTCAACACCGCCGTCAACCAAGAGAAGACGAAAGCCCAGGAAGAGTCGGTGAGGCTTGCCAACCAGCTCAACGAGTGCTATTATGTGGTGGGGTCGAAAAGCGAGCTTAAGGAGCACAAAATAATCGAGACAGGATTCTTGCGACGCACCAAAATCATGGAAGGCAACTTCGCGAAGAACTACTTCACCAAGGCCGACAAGCGCACCCTCACAGTGATACAACTGCACAACACCAAGGCCGAAGTGATGTCGAAACATCCGGCAGGCAGCTACAGCATCACCGATGAGAACGGACAGAAGGTGCTCAAGATTCTCAATCCCACACGATTCTGGGAGTTGTCGAACTATCTGGTGGTGAAAGTAGGCTGACGCAACACACGCCACATGGGAGCAAGGCTCACTGGCAACCGCGGTCAATGCTGATGGACCGGCAGGGAGTCATAAGCCTTGCCCTTGTGCTAAATGAGTATTTACCCCACCCCACGCATGCGGCCAAGCTGTAAGGAAAAAGCATGAAGATCGTAATCGCAGCCGATAAGTTCAAAGGCTCGCTGACATCGGCACAAGTGGCCGATGCCGCCAGACGCGGCACGCTCAGCGCCTGCCGCGACGCAATGGTAGTCACCTTTGCAGTAGCCGACGGCGGCGACGGCACCGTCGATGCGGTGCTTACGGCATTGGGCAATAAGGCCAAGCGCATCGTGGCGTTTGGCGTATGCCCTCCGTTGCCCCACATGGCAACCGTCGATGCGGCCTATGCGGTCATAGCCGGCCATGGCACTGCAGTGATTGAGCTGGCTTCAGCTTCTGGCATTGCCCTTGTGCCCGACACCCGACGCAACGCCTTACTGGCCTCAACCACAGGTTCCGGACAGATGATTGCACACGCAATCGCTCATGGATGCCGCCACGTGATAGTAGGCCTCGGCGGGAGCGCATCCACCGACGGCGGCACCGGGTTACTCAGCGCACTCGGGTTCAAGTGGCTAGACATCAACGGCAAAGAAATCGTGCCGTGCGGGGCCAACCTGAGCAAAATCACTGCCGTCGACACGTCACAAGTGCCTCAAGCCGTACGCGACACACGGTTCACAGTGTGGACTGATGTCAACAACCCACTTTGCGGCCCTTGCGGCGCGGCGTGCGTGTATGGCCCGCAAAAAGGCGCAAGCGAAGCCGATGTCGCCATTCTCGAGGCAGGGCTGGAACACTTGTCGTCCCTCATGCCCCCGGGTGTGAGCAGCAAACCCGGAGCAGGAGCCGCTGGCGGAACAGCCGCAGGCATGATGGCTTGGCTTGGGGCAGAAGTAAAGGCTGGCGCCGAAGCCATTCTCGAACTCGCCGGATTTGACGAAGCCCTCACAGGAGCCTCACTGGTGATAACAGGAGAGGGGCGCATCGACGGTCAGACCGCTATGGGCAAAGCACCGGCTATGGTCACGCTTCATGCCCATCGGGCCGGCGTGCCCGTACTTGCCATAACCGGATGCATTGCCACCGATACTCCGACGGAATTCGACGTCGTGCTGCCCATACTGTCACGTCCCATGGACGAGGCACAATCCATGCAACCAGCCGTGGCAGCCTCGGCTGTGGAGCGAACGGTAAAGCAAGCCATAAAGCTGCTGAAAATAGGCGCCGAAGCGCATCCCCAGAGCATTAACAGAAACAACAAATAAAAAACTCAATCACAACAATGAGAACAAGAATCAACCGACTGATCACCAGCCTAGCTCTGATGCTGACATTGGTCATGATGCCGCTTACGGCAAACGCGGCAGGAGCGAAGAGCGCAAGTGTGGCACAAGCCAATGCCTTGGCACAAAGGTTGTCGCCGAGACTTGCCTCGATGGTTAAATTCGAGCAGATAAAGCCCGGCAAAGGCGGAACCGACGTCTATACGCTACAAAGCCGTGACGGCAAGGTGGTAATCGGCGGCAACAACGCCATAGCCATGGCTGTGGGACTGAACCGATATCTGAAGAAGTACTGCCTCACCACCCTGTCGTGGTATGCCAGCGAGGCACTTGAATTGCCGGCACAGTTGCCGTCGACTGTGGCCACCGAGCGCAGCCAAGCCCGCGTGCCGCAACGATTCTTCCTCAACTACTGTACATTCGGCTATACCATGCCTTTCTGGAAATGGCCCGACTGGGAACGGATGATTGACTGGATGGCCCTCAACGGCATCAACCTGCCACTCGCCATCACCGGCCAAGAAGCCGTGTGGCGCAACGTGTGGCGCAAACTCGGGCTGAGCGACGAGGAAATCAAGAACTACTTTACCGGTCCCACCTATCTGCCCTGGCACCGCATGGCCAACATCGACAACTGGTGCGGCCCGCTGCCCGACGAGTGGCTCGACTCGCAGGCCGAGTTGCAGAAACAGATTGTGGCACGCGAGCGTGAGTTGGGTATGCGTCCCGTGTTGCCTGCGTTTGCCGGCCACGTTCCGGTAGCCCTCATCAAGCACTATCCCCAAGCCGACATCAAGCCATTGAGCCGGTGGCTCGGATTCGACGATGCGTGTCAAACCTACTTCCTATATAGCGAAGACCCGCTATTTGCCCGCATTCAGCGCATGTTTTTGGAAGAGCAGACCAACCTCTACGGCACCGATCACATCTACGGCACCGACCCTTTCAACGAGATGACTCCGCCCAGCCTTGAGCCCGAATATCTGAAACGGGTGTCGAAAAACATCTACCAGTCGATGGCCAACGTCGATCCCAAAGCGCAATGGCTGCAGATGGCTTGGCTCTTCTACTATGCCCGCAAGACGTGGACACCCGAGCGCGCACGCGCCCTTGTGACCGGCACGCCTCAAGACAAGATGATGCTGCTCGACTACTTCTGCGAGCGCAAGGAGTTGTGGCGCGACCACAAGAGTTTCTACGGCCAGCCCTACATTTGGTGCTATTTAGGCAACTTCGGCGGCAACACCTCGGTGCAGGGCAACGTGCTTGAAGCCGGACGCCGTATCGAAGCCGTGATCGACAGCGGCGGACGCAACCTGACCGGCATCGGATCAACCCTCGAGGGACTCGACGTGCAGCAGATGTCGTTTGAATATGTGTTCGACAAAGCGTGGACCGCTTCGGCCACAGGCACTGCCGGCGACGTGGCCAACAATCTCGCCGACCGACACACAGGATATGTGAGCGAGCCGGCGCGCCGTGCTTGGAGGCTACTGCTCGACAGCGTGTATGTGAACCCGGCCGCCACCTATAGCAACGAGATGCTCAACTGTTTCCCTCAACTGGACAAAGACCCGCGCAAACTCAGCGTGGTGGTGCGCAAGCATGCCGCACCGCTCACCCGCGCCTGGCTCGAATTGCTCAAGCAGGACAGCGTGACGCGTGATGCCGCCAAAATCGACATGATAACCGTGGGGCGCGACGTTATGGCGGTGATGTTCAGGCAAGCCAAGCTGAAATTCGATGAGGCTTTGAAGCACTCTGACCTGAGTGCCATGCAGACCGAGGCCACGGTGATGACCGAGTTGCTGAGCGACGTTGACAAGCTGAACGCGTTTCACAGCCATTGCACACTCGGCAATTGGGTGAGACAGGCACGCGACTATGGCACCACACCACAGACAAAAGACTACTACGAGATGAATGCCCGCCGGCTCATCACCACCTGGGGGGGCAACCTCAACGACTATGCCGACCGCTCATGGAGCGGTCTGGCAGGTGAATACTACGCTCACCGGTGGCAAATCTATATCGACGAAGGAATAAACTCGGTGAAAGAGCACCGCGCCTACGACGACGAGGCCCGCTGCAAGGTCACCCACGACTATGAGCAACAATGGGCTTTGAGTACACACAAGCCATGGCTTGACACTAAGCCGCAAGCCGACCTGCTCACATTCTCTCGTCTGCTGGCATCGAAATGGGCCTCACGCCTTCCGTTGAAATAAGCTGGCCGATATCCGCCATAAGGAAGGGCACAATGGTCCCTTCCTTTTTTTGTGCATGTATTTGGCAAGCGCCACACATTTAGCAAGCCATACACATACCCATCGGCTTAATTTGCAACAAAAAAAACGTAACTTTGCCGAAAACAAAAAGAGCATACCCGATATGAAATATTTTCTGATTGCCGGAGAGGCCTCAGGCGACATCCACGGCTCGCAACTCATCGCCTCGATAAAAGAGCACGACAGCGAAGCCCGGTTCCAGATGCTGGGA
>CAVIEK010000008.1:0-14318 GCA_963641805.1 Bacteroides fragilis | reverse complement strand
GAGGCGACATGATGGCAGCCCAAGCCGGATGCAAGCCGCTTATCCATTACCGTGACATGGCGTTTATGGGTTTCATCGAAGTGGTAAAGCACCTGGGCAACATAATGGGATTCATGCGGCAGGCACGCAAGCACATCGAGCAGTTCAAGCCCGATGCGCTCATACTCATCGACTACCCGTCGTTTAACCTGAAAATGGCACAGTTCGCACATGGCCTTGGCATCCCGGTATTCTACTTTATCTCGCCCAAAGTGTGGGCATGGAAAGAATGGCGGGTCAATAACATCAAGCGGTATGTGGACCGTGTGTTCTCCATCCTACCGTTTGAGACCGCGTTCTTTGCCCGTCACAACTACAAGGTGGACTATGTGGGCAATCCTACCGTAAAGGAAATAGCCGAGGCGAGTCGCGAATTTGCCTCACTGGCCGACTTTGCCAAGCGAAACAGCCTTGATCCAAAACGTCCAATCATTGCCCTTGTGCCAGGGTCTCGAGTGAAAGAGGTGCGCGACAATCTGCCCTCAATGGTTGCTGCCGCAAGCCGCCACAGCGATTTCCAGGCTGTGATAGCAGGTGCTCCAAGCCTCGACGCGAGCCTATATGCCAGTGTGCTCGGCAACGATGCCGGCGAGATTCCAGTAGTCTACGGGCAATCGTTTGAACTCGTGCACCATGCCCGTGCGGCACTTGTAACCTCAGGGACAGCCACGCTAGAGACTGCCATCTTGGGCACACCGCAAGTGGCCTGCTACCGCATGAACGGCAGCCGCACCGTCTACCGGTTCTACTCCCACCTCATCCACGGAAAGTATGTGACACTGCCCAACCTCATAGCCGACTCGCCTGTGATTCCCGAGCTGCTGCTGCACCAGTGCAGTCCCGACAGCATCGACACGCACCTTACCCCCCTGCTCACCGACACACCGGAGCGGGCCGCCATGCTCAATGGCTACCACGACATGTGCCGCATTTTAGGCAATGCCGACTGCACCGACAACACGGCACGCGCAATCGTTGCCGCAGTCACCCACTAAAGCCACCAAAGTCCACATCACAATAAACAACCACCCCGATGCGTTTTTATATTGTTATGACTAAAAAGTTACATTATCTGATATTGACAGTGATGATAGCCGCTCTCACAACAATGGGAACCGGCTGCATCAACGACGACTTCACCACCAGCAGCAGCGACGTGCTCACCTTCTCGACCGACACTGTGGCGTTCGACACCGTAATCACGGCACAAAGCACACCCACCAAGCAGTTCATGGTGTATAACCGCAGCGACAAGATGGTGAATATCTCATCAATAAGCATTGCCGGTAAGGCCAAAGGAAAGTTTTACCTTAATGTCGACGGAGTAAAAGGCAGCGAGTTTCACAACATTGAGATTCGCGGCAAGGACAGCATCTACGTGTTTGTGGAAAGCAACATCGACGTGACAGGTGCCGATGAGCCTGTAGAAACCACCGACCGCATCGACTTTGTGACCAACGGTGTAACCCAAAGCGTGGTGCTCACCGCTTGGGGACAAGACGTGAACATCATAAGCGGCGACACCGTCAAGACCGACACCCATCTGGGTGCAGGCAAGCCCTATCTGGTCTATGACACGCTGGTGGTGGCGCAGGGGGCCACCCTCACCATCGACCCCGGCGTGACACTGCTGTTCCATGCCAAAGCCGGCATGAAAGTGGAAGGCCGATTGCTGGCACAAGGCTCACAGGAAAGGCCCATCGTGCTGCGGGGCGACCGCCTCGACCATGTGGTGGGACAAATCAACTTCGACATCATGAGCGGCCAATGGGGCGGCGTGCAGTTTGGGCGCCACAGCTACGGCAACGAGATGGCTTATGTGGAGATGCGCGGCTCGACACTTGGCGTAACAGTCAATCCCGACACATGCTCACAAATGGCCCTGCACATCTTCAACTCGGTATTGCACAACTCGAGCAGCAGCGTGCTTACCGCAACCAATGCATGGGTTGAGGCCGAAGGCACCGAGCTGAGCGACGCGGCCGGCAGTGTTGCGAGCTTCACAGGCGGCAAAGTGAGACTCACACAATGTACCCTTGCCAACTACTACCTCTTCGATGCCATCAGCGGAGCCATACTTAACCTTGAGCCGCAAGACGAGGCCAAGACCTATAAAGTACTTGAAGCCCAAGTGGACAACTGCATAATCTACGGCAACACGGCGGAGCTCAACAACGGTGACCTCACAGGTACCGGCATTATGCTGCGCAACTGCCTGCTCAAGTCGCAAGGCAGCGATGATGCCAACTTCATAAGCTGTGTGTGGGGCGGCGACCCGATGTTCTACACCGAGCGAGAGAAATATATTTTCGACTACCGCCTGCGCAACAAGAGCGAAGCCATAGCCACAGGCAACCGCGCCTATTGCCCCGATGCCGCACGATATGACCGCTATGGACAAGACCGCTTTGCCCGTGAGGGACTCGATTTAGGCGCTTATGTGTGGGTAGAGGCCACCGAGACCGACGGCACCAAGTCCCCTGCATGGAGGCAGGCACGCCGATGACGAATTGCGGAACCATCACGTTGCGAGGAATGCGATTCTTTGCCCATCACGGCGTGGGAGAGCAGGAGAAGGCAGTGGGCAACCGGTTTGAGGTAACGCTAAGCGTGACTTGCGATATGGCCGATGCCATGAGCAGCGACGACTTGAGCGGCACAGTGAACTATGCTGAGCTCTATGCTACGGTAGAACAGGAAATGGCAATTCAGTCGCAGCTACTCGAAAATGTGGCATGGCGCATCGCAAATGCCATAAAGAAAAATTTTCCGAAGGTGAATGGCGGCACTGTCACCGTGACTAAGGTGACACCACCGTTCAAGTGCGACATCCAAGGGGTCGATGTGACCGTCAACTTCTAGGCGGCTCACCCGAAAAGACGGCCAAAGCGCCATAAACAGTAAAGTAATGCGGGATGGAAACATTAAATCGTTTCCATCCCGCACCATTTTATTGCATTGGCAGGGACGCGGATTCAGATTCCGCGACCTCGCTTATTTCAAGCCTAACTTCTTGGCGATTGCCGCAGGAATGGCTTCTTTGTTGAGATACACGTTCATAGTCTTTGCAAGCAGATAGGCCTCGCTCACATAGAAGAAGCCGTGATAGAGCTGATTGGTATCCCAGCTGTTCTGCACCTTGTAGTAGCGGTTGCCCTTTTGGTCAACAGCCTTGCCCACAATCACCATTCCGTGGTCGTCGGTGGTTTCCTTGTTGTCAAACATTTTTTGACGTGATTCCTGAGTAACCTTCTGCTCCTCAACCGGGCCTTTGATTTCCCATTTCTCGGCCTCGCGGTCCTTGTCGCTCAACTGCTCCCAACGGTCGTGGTCAGAGCCCTTCAAGTCTTTCTCGTCCTTTCCCTTGGGCAACACAGCATATCCCTTACGGAACTTGAAGCCCACTTCACTCACATCGGCAGCCCACTCAATGGGATAACCCTTGTCGACGGCATTGTCGATGATTGCCTTGAGCTCGTCGAGAGGCACGTTCTGATACTCACCCCAAAGCCAGTTGTCGGCCACCTCGAGCTTGAACGGCTTGTAGAACGGGTGATGGGTGAACGAAGTCACGCCAATGTAGTCATCGAGGTTGATCGGCAGGGACTCGGCAAAACTTTTTGGAGTGTATTCCTTGCCCTGGTACTTGAAAGTTTCAGGAAGCTTGCCCAAATAGGCATCAAGAATGCCCTTGAAACCCTCAATCCAAGCAGGAGAAAGTTTCTTCTGCTGGTTCTTCGAGATCACCTTCACATACTGCGACAGGGCATCATCAAGCTCATAGAAGTTAAATTTCTCGGCATCATAAGTGAGACCCGTATACACTTCGTCGGGCACCATGCCATATGCGCCCCACACATAGGGCACATCGAGAGCGCTGCCGCCCTGGGCAAAGTTGATTTTACCGTCCATGCGGATGTATTTTATGGCCTTGTCGAGATAGCAGTGGTAAACCACAAACCCTTGGCTCAGGTTCACCTCCTTGCCTGTCTTGCGCAGAATCTCGTCTTCGAAGAAAGTGTTGGTCGAATAGCACCAGCAAGTGCCTGATTTGTACTGATCTTCAACGCGGGTCGTCTTAATCACCTTGACATCAGTGAATTTGAAACCAGTGCTGTCGGGCACGATGATTTTGGGATCGTCGGCCATTGCATTGAACGAAGCTCCCAATGCAAGGAGTGCGTAAAGAAAATGTTTCATGCGTGTGTGATGTATGTAAGTTTAAATTTTGTCCTTAGGCCAAGCGGGAGGGACAGACAGTCGCTATCACGCGGTTTGTGCCGCCTATAGATGCGGGAAACGCTGCCTCGCTCCTGGCGATGGCGCCATATTTATGCAAATTTAGTCATTTTTACGATATTCCGAAAGCACCAACAGTCCATTAAGGCGATTCACTAACATTTTACCTCACATTTGGTTTTATCCTCACACGGAAAACCCATCGATTCGCCACTGGCTCGCGACACAGGTGCGGCAGCGATCCCATATCCTGGAGACGCGCTGCCGCATGCGTTTTTTTTCGGAGAATGTAAATCCAACTACTTAACGGGGATCTTATCGATACGGCGCTGATGACGGCCACCCTCGAACTCGGTCGATAGGAAGGTTCGCACCATCTCCACGGCCTCGTCGTTGGTCACAAAACGGCCAGGAAGCACTATTACGTTGGCATCGTTGTGCTGGCGTGCAAGACTTGCTATCTCAGGAATCCAGCAGAGAGCCGAACGTATGCCTTGGTGCTTGTTGAGAGTCATATTCATGCCCTCACCACTGCCGCACACACCGATGCCGGGGTAGCACTCGCCGCTCTCCACAGCCTCGGCGCACGGATGTGCAAAGTCGGGATAGTCGCAACTGTCTTCGCTATAGGTTCCGAAGTCCTTATAGGCTATGCCGTTTTGTTTCAGATACTCTATAATTGCCTGCTTGGTGGCAAAACCGGCATGGTCGCTACATAGCGCCACTGGTAGGTTGGGTTTGAGAATGCTCATAAGGGTGTGTGATTGTATTGTATTTATCTTATTTGTTTTTTTAGAAAAAGGCACTGCCCTCTTTCATCGATTTGCTGACTTTGTATCACGTGTCAATGCTGCCGGCAATGAGGCAGGCAACGCCCGCCACAAGAATGAGCAGATCCACGATTTTGAGTTTCATATTGCGCTCGCGCAATATGAATATGCCGTAGAAGAACGATACCAAAGCACTGCCACGCCGTGTCATCGACACCACACCCACAAGCGAGCCTGGCATCGACAGGGCAATGAAGTAGCTGAGATCGGCAAGGGCGATAAACACCGAGATGAAGAGTACCGACCACTTCCACCTGAACGGGTCGCGGTCGGCCCTATGACTGCGCAGCAGCAACAAGCCCACCATCACGCCCATTATCACCAACTGGTAGAATGAATACCATGCCTCAACGGCCAGTGGGGTGAACCGCGCCAGCAGGAATTTATCGTATAGACCGCTTGCGGCCCACAGCACCACCGAAAGGAATCCCATCACAAGCCACTTGCGGCTCGACTTCGAGAGTCCCTCACGGCTGCCTATGAAACCCACCCACAACAGTGACACGAAGCCGAGCAAAATACCCGTCCACTGCAACGCATTGGGGCGCTCTCCGAAAAGCAGCAAGGCCCCGGTAAGCACCAGCACGGGCCTTAAGGCATTGACCGATCCGGTGATTGTGAGCGGCAATTTCTTTATCACCCAATAGCCAAGCAGCCACGATGCAGTGACTATCACCGACTTAAGAATGATATACTTGTGATCGGATAACGTGAGACGGCCGAAAGCCGAATCACTACCGCCGACCATGGCCACCAGCACAGGACTCATAAAAAGAGAGCACAGTAATGTATTGAGAAGCAACACGATATACACGTTATTGCCCTCTAAAGCCCGTTTTTTGAACACATCGTAAAAACCAAGGCTAAGCGATGATATTACTGCAAATACTATCCACATGAGCTGTAGAATGACGTGCGCACTTCCCTAAAAAACGAGAGGGAATGCGAGATAAGGTCAATGTTTGCCCGCCGAGCCCCTGCAAAGCGGTGGCGTTGCACGAGGTGGCTTGCTTCCACAAAATTACCAAATTTTCTGCACTTTTCGGCCACCACAGCAGCACTATTTTGCAAAGTGGCATTGACCGAGATTAATAAAGTCGGGCTCCTGCCGCTATTGGCAGAAGCCCGACTGATGTCACTTAAAAACATTATTACTTAGTGATGCCACCGTGTGGCATGAGAGCCGCTTTCCCCCGCGGCCACATGCCATATGTGTGTGGTGGCACACACGGTGTAAATATCAGTTTATCACAGATTGGAACCTGGCCGGTGACCGCTGCCACGCGCAGCCTGACACCGATTGTCCCGGCCCCTTGCAAGCCATTACTGGTGTTGCTTCATGAACTCCTCCTCAGTGGGAAGCGCATCGGCCTCGGCAGCCTCCTTGCTGGCAGCCGCACGAATCATCTCTTCCTTGTTGCCGACCATTATCGACTGGAACTGGCGCATACCGGTACCGGCGGGAATCAGGTGACCGCAAATCACGTTCTCCTTCATACCCTCAAGGTTATCGACCTTGCCGTTGATGGCTGCGTCGTTGAGCACCTTGGTGGTTTCCTGGAATGATGCGGCCGACATGAAACTCTTGGTCTGCAATGCGGCACGAGTGATACCTTGCAGAATCTGCTCGCTTGTAGCAGGCATTGCATCGCGCACGCACACAAGTTTGAGGTCACGGCGCTTGAGAGCCGAATTGAGGTCACGCAGCTTGCGTGCTGTGATAATCTGGCCTTTCTTCACGTCGGCGCAGTCGCCTGCGTCGGTGACTACCTTCTTGCCCCAAATGCGGTCGTTCTCTTCCATGAAGTCACGCTTGTCGACCGACTGCTGCTCAAGGAAGCGTGTGTCGCCCGGATCAAGGATGATGACCTTACGCATCATCTGGCGCACAATCACCTCAAAGTGCTTGTCGTTGATCTTCACACCCTGCAGACGGTACACGTTCTGAACCTCATTGACGATATAGTCCTGAACGGCTGTAGGTCCTTTGATGCGAAGGATATCGGCAGGAGTGGTCGCACCGTCGGATAGCGGTGTACCGGCACGCACGTAGTCGTTTTCCTGAACAAGAATCTGCTTCGACAGTGGCACGAGATATTTCTTCTCCTCACCGAGCTTGTTGGTCACCACAACCTCGCGGTTACCACGCTTGAGCTTGCCGAAGGTCACCTCGCCGTCGATTTCGCTCACGATTGCAGGATTCGACGGGTTGCGGGCCTCGAAGAGCTCAGTCACACGCGGCAGACCACCGGTGATATCGCCGGCGCCGCCCGATGTGGCACGCGGAATCTTGATGAGCACCGAACCGGCGGTGATTTCCTCGCCTTCCTTCTGCATGAGGTGTGCCCCCACAGGCAGTGAGTAGGTCTTCACCAACTGGCCGTCGGAGTCATAGAGCTGTGCCTCGGGCACACGTGTGTGGTCCTTCGACTCGATAATAATCTTCTCGCTGTTGCCTGAAGTCTCGTCGACCTCGTTACGGTAAGTGACGCCTTCGATAAGGTTGCTGAACTGCAGCTTACCGGTCACCTCACTGATGATGACGTTGTTGAAGGGGTCCCATTCGCAAATCACGTCGCCCGGTGCCACAGTGTCGCCCGACTTGAAGAAGAGCTTCGATCCATAGTTGAGTTGTGCGGTGGTGAGCACCATATTGGTGTTGGGGTCGACAATTGAGAGTTCGCCCATGCGGCCAATCACGATGTCGACGCCGTCTTTATCCTTCACGGTGCGGAGCTCGTCGATTTCAAGACGACCTTCATATTTCGATTTCATGTTGGAGACGGCAGCAATGTTGCTTGCCACACCACCGACGTGGAACGTACGCAGTGTGAGCTGTGTACCAGGCTCGCCGATTGACTGGGCGGCAATCACGCCCACAGCCTCGCCGATCTGCACCATGCGGTGGTTGGCAAGGTTACGGCCATAGCACTTGGCGCAGACGCCGTGCTTGGCCTCACAAGTGAGCACTGAGCGTATCTCGACCGACTCGATGGGTGAGTTGTTGATGCGCTCGGCGGCGGCATCGGTGATTTCCTCACCGCTCTCGACGATAACCTCACCGGTGGTGGGGTCGACAACGTCGTGTACCGACACACGTCCTACGATGCGCTCGGCCAGAGTAGCCACCACGTCGTCGTTGTTCTTCACCTCCCGGCATACGAGACCGCGCAGTGTGCCACAGTCTTCCTCAGTGATGATCACGTCGTGTGCCACATCCACCAGACGACGGGTAAGATAACCGGCGTCGGCAGTCTTAAGTGCGGTATCGGCAAGACCCTTACGGGCACCGTGGGTCGAGATGAAGTACTCGAGCACCGACAGACCCTCCTTGAAGTTGGCGAGAATCGGGTTCTCGATAATCTGGTGACCACCTTCGACACCCGACTTCTGCGGCTTGGCCATAAGGCCACGCATACCCGAGAGCTGGCGTATCTGGTCCTTAGAACCACGGGCACCCGAGTCGAGCATCATGTAGACTGAGTTGAAACCCTGCTGGTCGGATGATATCTGCTTCATCAGCGTCTCAGTAAGACGACTGTTGACATTGGTCCAGATATCAATCACCTGGTTATAGCGTTCGTTGTTGGTGATAAGACCCATGCTGTAGTTGTTCATCACTTCCTCGACCATGGCATCGCCTTCCTTGATATAGGCTTCCTTTTCAGGCGGCACGAGCACATCGCCGAGGTTGAACGACAGACCGCCCTTGAATGCCATGTAATAGCCCATGTTCTTGATGTCGTCGAGGAACTTGGCCGAGCGAGGCACACCGCAAGTGCGGATTACGCGGGTGATGAGTTTCTTCAGTGTCTTCTTTGAGATTACATCGTTGACGTAGCCGATTTCGTTAGGTACGAAGTTGTTGAAGAGAATTCGGCCCACCGAAGTGTCGTGCTTGAGCACCTTGCAGGGGTTTCCGTTCTCGTCAATATCGTCGACCACAACCGAGATTATGGCGTTCATCGACACCTTACCCTCGTTAAGGGCAATCTGAGCCTCTTCAGGGCCGTAGAACACAAGTCCCTCACCCTTTGCGCCCTGGCGCAACTTGGTGATATAGTACAAGCCGAGAACCATATCCTGCGACGGCACGGTGATAGGTTCACCATTGGCCGGATTAAGGATATTGTGCGGCATGAGCATGAGCAGCTGAGCCTCGACCACGGCCTCGTTGCCGAGCGGGAGGTGTACTGCCATCTGGTCGCCATCGAAGTCGGCATTGAACGGTGTACAAGCCAGCGGGTGTAGCTGGATGGCCTTGCCCTCAATGAGGCGCGGTTGGAAGGCCTGGATACCGAGGCGGTGCAATGTAGGCGCACGGTTGAGCATCACAGGGTGACCCTTCATCACATTCTCAAGGATGTCCCAAACCACGGGCTCCTTGCGATCGACTATCTTCTTGGCGCTCTTCACAGTCTTCACGATGCCGCGCTCGATGAGCTTGCGGATCACGAACGGTTTGTAGAGCTCGGCAGCCATATCCTTGGGGATACCGCACTCGCCCATCTTGAGCTCAGGGCCGACGACGATAACCGAACGTGCCGAGTAGTCGACGCGCTTACCGAGGAGGTTCTGGCGGAAGCGTCCTTGCTTACCCTTGAGGCTGTCGCTAAGTGACTTGAGCGAGCGATTGGCGTCGCTGCGCACGGCGGTCGACTTGCGGCTGTTGTCGAGCAGTGAGTCGACGGCCTCCTGAAGCATACGCTTCTCATTGCGTAAAATCACTTCAGGTGCCTTGATTTCCATCAGGCGCTTGAGGCGGTTGTTGCGCATTATGACGCGGCGATACAGGTCGTTGAGGTCGCTGGTTGCGAAACGTCCGCCATCGAGTGGCACCAGAGGGCGCAGGTCGGGCGGAATGACGGGTATCACCTTGAGAATCATCCATTCAGGACGGTTGATATTTTTAGAGGCGCGGAAGCTCTCCACCACCTGAAGGCGCTTGAGGGCCTCGGTCTTGCGCTGTTGCGAGCTTTCCTTGCCAGCACTGTCGCGCAGCTCATAAGAGAGGTCATCGAGGTTGATGTCCTGAAGCAGGTCGGACACTGCCTCGGCGCCCATCTTGGCGATGAACTTATTGGGGTCGGCATCGTCGAGGGCCGCATTGCCGGGAAGGTTGTCGAGCACTGCCAGATACTCGTCCTCGCTCAAGAGGTCGAGACGCTGCAGTTCCTTGCCGTCCTCAGGGTGCTTGGCTGCACCGGGCTTGATCACAATGTAGCGCTCATAATATATTACAGCGTCGAGTTTCTTTGTGGGCAGACCCAGCAGATAACCAATCTTGTTGGGCAGTGAGCGGAAGTACCAGATGTGTGCCACGGGTACCACGAGTTGGATGTGGCCGCTGCGTTCGCGGCGCACCTTCTTCTCGGTAACCTCAACACCGCAACGATCGCACACGATGCCCTTGTAGCGGATGCGCTTATACTTGCCGCAATGGCACTCATAGTCCTTTACCGGGCCAAAGATGCGCTCGCAGAACAAGCCGTCGCGCTCAGGCTTGTAGGTGCGATAGTTGATGGTCTCGGGTTTCAGCACCTCGCCATATGAGTTCTCGAGGATCTCATCGGGCGAAGCCAGGCTGATCGAGATTTTCGTGAAGTTGCTCTTTATTTTATTGTCTTTTCTGTAAGCCATTCTAGAAATTGTTATAAAGACGTTGTATTATTCAAGTTTCACACTCAGGCACAGGCCGCGCAGCTCATGCAACAGCACGTTGAGCGACTCGGGAATGCCCGGTGTGGGCATCGCATCGCCCTTGACGATGGCCTCGTAGGCTTTGCTGCGGCCGGTCACGTCGTCGCTCTTGATGGTGAGGATTTCCTGAAGCACGTGAGAAGCTCCGAAAGCTTCGATTGCCCAAACCTCCATCTCACCGAAGCGCTGGCCACCGAATTGAGCCTTACCGCCGAGCGGTTGCTGGGTGATGAGTGAATACGGACCGATGGAGCGTGCGTGCATCTTGTCCTCAACCATGTGGCCGAGCTTGAGCATGTAGGTCACACCCACAGTGGCCGGCTGGTCGAAACGCTCGCCTGTGCCGCCGTCGTAGAGGTAGCACTTACCGTAGCGTGGCACACCGGCCTTGTCGGTCCACTCGTTAAGGTCATCGAGACTTGCGCCGTCGAAGATGGGGGTTGCGAATTTCACGTTGAGCTCGCGTCCGGCCCATCCGAGAACAGCCTCAAAGATTTGGCCGAGGTTCATACGCGAAGGCACACCCAGCGGGTTGAGCACGATGTCGACCGGAGTACCGTCGGCAAGGAACGGCATATCTTCCTGACGCACCACGCGCGACACGATACCCTTGTTGCCGTGACGGCCGGCCATCTTGTCGCCGACACCGATCTTGCGCTTCTTGGCCACATACACTTTGGCCATCTGCATAATGCCTGCGGGCAGCTCATCGCCGATTTGCAGGTCGAACTTCTTGCGGCGCAGCTCGGCATCGATGGCCTTGCTCTTGCGCAGATAGTTCATGATGCAGGCACGCACCATGTCGTTGCAGTGCTCGTCGTCGGTCCAGTTACTCAGGTTCACGCCCTCATAGTCAAGCTGGTTGAGAGCCTCAGCTGTGAATTTGACGCCCTTGGGCACCACCTCGGTGTCGAGGAAGTCTTTCACGCCTGCGCTCAGGTGGCCTTCTGTGAGCTTGAGCATCTTGTCGATGAGGATGCCCTTGAGCTCGTCCTGGCGCGCCTGGTAGTCGGCGTCGAGCTGGTTTTGCAGCGGATCGCCACCACGGGTCTTGCGCTTCTTGGCGGCACGCTGGAAGAGGCGTGTGCCTATGATGACACCCTTGAGCGACGGGTTGGCCTTGAGCGAGGCGTCTTTCACGTCGCCGGCCTTGTCGCCGAAGATGGCACGGAGCAGTTTCTCTTCCGGAGTGGGGTCGCTCTCGCCCTTAGGAGTGATTTTACCTATAAGGATGTCGCCGGGCTTGATGTGTGCGCCCACGCGGATGATGCCGCGCTCATCGAGGTCCTTGGTTGCGTCTTCGCTCACATTGGGAATGTCGTTGGTGAGTTCCTCCATGCCTCGCTTGGTCTCGCGCACCTCGAGGGTGTACTCGTCGACGTGAACCGAGGTGAGGATGTCCTCACGCACCATGCGCTCGTTGAGCACGATGGCGTCCTCATAGTTGTAACCCTTCCAGGGCATGTAAGCCACCTTCAGGTTGCGCCCGAGAGCGAGCTCGCCGTCTTCAGTCGAATAGCCCTCGGTGAGAATGTCGCCCTTATCGACGCGCTGTCCGCGGTTGCAGATGGGGCGCAAGTCGATTGTGGTGCTCTGGTTGGTCTTGCGGAATTTGGGCAAGTGATATTCTTTGACGGGCTCCTCGAAGCTCACGAATCGCTCGTCGTCGGTCTGATCGTAGCGGATGCGTATCACCGATGCATCGACAAACTCAACCACACCAGGGCCCTCGGCCTGAATCTGAGTGCGGCTGTCATAGGCCAGACGCTGCTCGATGCCGGTGCCCACGATAGGAGCCTCGGTGCGAAGCAGAGGCACAGCCTGACGCATCATGTTGGCGCCCATGAGCGCACGGTTGGCATCGTCGTGCTCCAGGAACGGAATCATAGCGGCGGCCACCGAGGCTATCTGTTGTGGCGACACGTCCATGAGTTGAACATCAGCCGGAGCCACAACAGGGAAATCGGCCTCGAGGCGCGACTTCACCTTTGTACGCACAAATGTGCCGTCGGCGTTGAGTGGAGCATTGCCCTGGGCTATGATCTTGCCTTCCTCGCTTTCGGCGGTGAGATATACGATATGCTCATTTTCAAGATCGACTTTCGAGTTGGCCACCTTGCGGTAAGGAGTCTCGATGAAGCCGAGCTTGTTGATCTTGGCATAGATGCAGAGCGACGAGATAAGGCCGATGTTTGGGCCTTCAGGAGTCTCGATAGGACACAGGCGGCCGTAGTGGGTGTAGTGCACGTCGCGCACCTCGAAGCCTGCGCGCTCACGCGACAGACCACCGGGGCCGAGTGCCGACATGCGGCGCTTGTGAGTGATTTCGGCCAGAGGGTTGGTCTGGTCCATGAACTGCGACAGGGCGTTGGTGCCGAAGAAGGTGTTGATCACCGACGATATGGTCTTGGCGTTAATCAGGTCGATGGGAGTGAACACCTCATTGTCGCGCACGTTCATGCGCTCGCGGATGGTGCGGGCCATGCGTGCGAGACCCACGCCGAACTGGTTGTAAAGCTGCTCGCCCACGGTGCGCACGCGACGGTTACTCAAGTGGTCGATATCATCGACATCGGTCTTGCTGTTGATCAAGCCGATAAGATACTTGATAATCTCGATAATATCTTCCTTAGTGAGCACACGCACGTTGTCGGGGGTAGCGAGGCCAAGCTTCTTGTTGATGCGGAAGCGGCCCACATCGCCGAGGTCGTAACGCTTTTCGCTGAAGAAAAGGTTAAGTATCACCTCGCGGGCACTTGCGTCATCCGGTGGCTCGGCGTTGCGCAGTTGCCTGTAGATATAGTTGATGGCTTCTTTCTCGCTGTTGCAAGGATCCTTGCTTAGCGTGTTGAATATAATCTGATAGTCGTTGGTGTTGACGTCATCCTTGTGCAAGAGGATGGTCTTGGCGCCGCTGTCGATTATGTCTTGGATGCGGTCTTCCTCAATCACCTCCTCGCGGTCGAGGATGATATCGGTGCGCTCGAGCGACGACACCTCGCCGGAGTCCTCGTCGACAAAGTCTTCCTGCCATGTCTTCACGACACGTGCGGCAAGCTTGCGC
Organism: Bacteroides fragilis; assembly: GCA_963641805.1. Classification (GTDB taxonomy): domain Bacteria; phylum Bacteroidota; class Bacteroidia; order Bacteroidales; family Muribaculaceae; genus Sodaliphilus. The sequence continues at coordinate 446 of CAVIEK010000008.1, read as the reverse complement.
CCGATGGCCTTTTTCAGATTTGTCTTGTTGACTTTGAGTTCCTCAGCCAATCCGAAGATGTTGATGATGTCGTTGTCGGTCTCAAGGCCGATGGCACGCAACAGCGTGGTCACGGGCAACTTCTTCTTGCGGTCGATGTAGGCATACATCACATTGTTGATGTCGGTGGCAAACTCGATCCACGATCCGCGGAATGGAATGATGCGGGCCGAATAAAGCTTAGTGCCGTTGGCATGCATGCTCTGCCCGAAGAAAACGCCGGGGGAGCGGTGCAGCTGCGACACGATGACGCGCTCGGCACCATTGATCACAAAAGTGCCCTTGTCGGTCATGTAGGGGATAGCACCCAGGTAGACGTCCTGAACCTCGGTTGCGAAGTCTTCGTGATCGGGGTCGGTGCAGTAGAGTTTCAGCTTTGCCTTGAGGGGTACACTGTAGGTGAGGCC
>CAVIEK010000007.1:20061-31705 GCA_963641805.1 Bacteroides fragilis | reverse complement strand
GGTAAGCACATCTTTCCCAAAAGCGCACACAGGATTTCAAGGTGCGCAAGTGGCAACGACAAGACGTGCGGCCAAGGTGGTTTTTTGACGCTTTTTTTGGACGAGAGTGCGGTTTATGGTAATTTTGCCGTAGAAATCAAAGAGAACAACATAAAAAAACAAAGTCAAAATTATGAACTACTTAAAGCAAACTGTTATGGCTTCGCTAATGGCTCTGACCGCCGCTCCGGGACTGCAGGTCTCGGCGGCCGACGACGCACCCATCATTGAAAAGCCGGTGGTGAAGGTGGAGAATGGCCAGTTCACCCCCGAGCTGCTTAACGCGCTTGGCCGTCTGAGCGATCCCCAACTGTCGCCCGACGGCAAACGCGTGCTTTATGGGGTGAGCTACCCCAGCGTGGAGCAGAACAAGAGCAACCGCGAGCTGTGGGTGATCGACATCGACGGCAAAAACGCGCGACAACTCACACGCACCAAGAGCTCGGAACAGAACGCCGTGTGGATTGACGGCGGCAAGCGCATCGCCTTCATCTATCCCGATGCCGACGGTGAATACCAGGTGTGGACCATGAACGCCGACGGCTCCGACCGCAAGCAGGCAAGCACCGTGAAAGGCGGCGTCGACGGATTCAAGCTGAGCAACGACCAAAAGAAGATAGTGGTCATAAGCCAAGTGAAATATGGCGAGACCGCACAGGATGTGTATCCCGACCTGAAGAAGGCTGACGCGCGCATCATCGACGACATGATGTACCGGCACTGGGACGAGTGGGTGAGCACAGTGCCCCACCCCTTTGTGGGAGACTTTGACGGCAATGCCGTGAGCAACCTGCGCGACGTGCTCCAGGGAGAGCCGTTTGAGAGTCCTATGAAGCCATGGGGCGGTGTGGAATCGCTGGCGTGGACACCCGACGGCAAGAGCCTCGTGTATGTGTGTCGCAAGAAGACCGGCAAGGAATATGCCATCTCGACCAACAGCGACCTCTACCTGTGGGATGTGGCAAGCGGCAAGACCGTGAAGAATCTCACCGAAGGTAATCTCGGCTACGACACCTATCCGGTGTTTTCCAAAAGCGGCCACAAGCTGGCGTGGCTGTCGATGGAGCGCGACGGCTATGAGGCCGACAAGAACCGCATCATGGTGATGGATATGGCCACAGGCGCCAAGCAGGACATCACAGTTGACTGGGACTACACAGCCGACGCCATCGCATGGTCAGACGACGAGAAATACATCTATTTCATAGCCCCTTACCAGGGCACCGAGCCCATGTTCCGCATCAACGTGGCCACCCGCAAAGTTGAGACAGTGGCCGACGGCCAATGCGACTATGCAGCCATAGTGCCCGCAGGCAAGGCCGGCATCCTCACCATGCGCCACTCAATGAAGCAGCCCGACGAGCTCTATGTGGTGGCAAAGCCAGGCAAAGAACCCCAGCGCATCACCGCCGTCAACGATGACATAATGGACCAGCTCGCCGACATCACTGTCGAGAAACGCATGGTGACCACCACCGACGGCAAGCAGATGACCACTTGGGTGCTGCTTCCTCCCGGTTTTGACGCCAACAAGAAATATCCAGCGCTACTCTTCTGCGAAGGCGGGCCCCAATCACCAGTGAGCCAGTTCTGGAGCTATCGTTGGAATCTGCGTCTAATGGCAGCCAACGGCTATATTGTGATTGCCCCCAACCGCCGCGGCCTTCCCGGATTCGGCACAGCATGGAACGAGCAGATATCTAAAGACTACGGCGGCCAAAACATGAAAGACTATATGAGCGCCGTCGACCACATGAAACAATTCCCCTACGTCGACAGCGAGCACATAGGCTGCACCGGAGCCAGCTACGGCGGCTACAGCACCTATTGGCTTGCCGGCCACAACCTCGACAAGCGTTTCGCATGCTTCCTTGCCCATGCCGGCATCTTCAACCTCGAAGCACAATACCTCGAGACCGAGGAGATGTGGTTTGCCAACTGGGACATGGGCGGGGCCTTTTGGGAGCTCAACAACGCCGCAGCCCAGAACACATTCAAGACGGCCGACCCGCACAAGTTTGTGCAAAACTGGAACAGCCCCATCATGGTGACTGTGGGAGAGAAAGACTACCGCATATCGTTCACCCAGGGCATGCAGGCATTCAACGCCGCCAAGCTCAAGGGTCTGCCGGCACGGTTCCTGTCGTTCCCGAGTGAGAACCACTGGATTGTGAAGCCACAGAACTCGGTTCTGTGGCAGCGCGAGTTCTTCAAGTGGTTTGACCACTGGCTCAAGCCAGGGAAATAACAACCGAGGAACCGCCTTCGGCCAGATACGCGATTCAGTAACACAAAGCCAGGATACCCATGAGGCGCGCCGACAACCCCGTGCCACGGCATCTTGGCTTTGCCACATCGGTGCCACGCACGCGACGTGTGACTCAATGTCAGTCACAGGGCAACGACGGCACGCTTTTTGTGGGAATATCAATAAAAAGGAATTAAACTCAAAACCAAACAAGTGACGATAATGAATATCAACGAAACTCCGGTGCTGCTGCTCACAGGATATCTGGGTAGCGGCAAGACCACACTGCTCAACCGCATTCTCTCCAACAACAAGGGCATCAAGTTTGCCGTGATTGTCAACGACATTGGCGAAGTCAACATTGACGCGAGCCTGATTGAGCAGGGCGGCATTGTGGGCAAAGGCGACGACAGCCTTGTGCCACTGCAGAACGGATGTATATGCTGCACATTGAAGATGGACTTGGTGCAGCAACTGAGCGACATTGTGGCGCAGAGACGTTTCGACTACATAGTGATTGAGGCCAGCGGAATCTGCGAGCCGGCTCCCATTGCCCAGACCATCAGCGTGTATCCGCAGATGTATCCCAATTTGGCACAGAACGGCAAAGCCAAGCTTGATGCCATTGTGACGGTGTGCGACGCGCTTCGCCTGCGCGACGAGTTTGCCGAAGGCCGGGATCTGCAGCGCAAAGACCTCGGCGAGGACGATCTTGCCAGCCTCGTGATACAGCAGGTGGAATTCTGCAACATGATTCTGCTCAACAAGGCAAGTGAGGTCACCCCCGAGGAACTCGACCGCATCAAGGTGATACTGCACGAGATTCAGCCGCAAGCCGAGATTGTGCCGTGCGACTATGGCGACGTTGATCTCGACAAGTTGCTCAACACGGGCCTTTTCGACTTCGACCGCGTGGCCACATCTGCACGCTGGATTGAGGCCATGGAAGCCGACGAGGACGACCTCGAGAATGAGGAAGAAGGCGAGGCTCTGGAATATGGCATAGGTACATTCGTGTACTACCGCCGCCAGCCCATGGACATGGTGGAGTTCGACCAGTTTGTGGCACGCAAGTGGCCCAAAAGCGTGATCCGCTGCAAGGGCATGTGCTACTTTGAGGGTGAGACCGACCGCTGCTATGTGTTTGAGCAGTCGGGCAAGCAGATATCGATGCGCAACGCCGGCAACTGGTATGCCACAATGCCCGCCGACGAGTTTGCCGAGTTCTCAAAACAGAACCCCGGCGTGCTGCGCGACTGGGACCCCAAGTATGGCGACCGCATGCAGAAACTTGTGTTCATCGGCCAGAATATGGACCGGGAGGCCATCGAGAAAGCTCTCGATGCCTGCCTTGTGAAAGAGTAACAGCAGGCACACGCAGCAAGTTTTTGAGCTTACATTACCGGGCACGCGCCTCTTTGAAAGGGCGTGTCCGGTATTTTTTTGTGCGCCAAAGGTCACAGAAACGGCAGAACGGGTTGGAATTTTTCAGTAACTTTGCAAGTTACAACCAAAGCACACATAAAACGACATGGAATTCAAGCTACACTCAGCATATGCTCCCACAGGTGACCAGCCACAGGCCATCGACTCGCTCTGCAAGGGCGTGGCCAACGGCGTGCCCTACCAGACGCTGCAAGGCGTCACCGGTTCGGGCAAGACGTTCACCATGGCCAACGTCATAGCCCGAACCGGGCGGCCAACACTCATACTGTCGCACAACAAGACACTGGCTGCACAGCTCTATGCCGAGTTCAAGAGTTTCTTTCCCGAGAATTCGGTGCAATATTTCGTATCATATTACGACTACTACCAGCCCGAGGCCTACATTCCTGCCGTGGATAAATATATCGAGAAGGATCTGATGATTAACGACGAGATTGAGCGCCTGCGCCTGAGCACCGTCACTGCGCTGCTATCGGGCCGCCGCGACGTGGTGGTGGTGTCGAGCGTATCGTGCCTCTACGGCATGGGCAATCCACAGGACATCGAGGCCAACACCATCCACATAAAGGTGGGCGACACCATAGGTCGCGACACATTCCTGCGCAAGCTGGTCGACGCGCTCTACTCGCGCAATGAGATTGACCTGCAACCGGGAAACTTCAGGGTGAAGGGTGACACAGTAGACATCTTTCTCGCCGATGAGGAGATATTGCTGCGCGTGATATTCTGGGGCGACGAGGTGGAGCAGATGCAAGTGCTCGACACCGCCACGCAGATGCCGCGCGAGGATGTGGAAGGATTCCGCATATTTCCAGCCAACGTGTTTGTCACCACCAAGGACAAGATGGCTGGCGCATTGGGAAAGATTGACGTCGACCTTGGGACCCAAGTAGAGATGTTCCGCCGCGAGGGACGCCATGCCGAGGCCAAGCGGCTATATGAGCGCGTGACCTACGACCTTGAGATGATACGCGAGGTGGGCTACTGCTCAGGCATTGAGAACTATTCGCGATACTTCGACGGACGCGAGCCAGGCATGCGCCCTTATTGCCTGCTTGACTACATGCCTAAGGACTTCTTGACGATAATCGACGAGAGCCACGCAACCATTCCGCAGGTGCGCGCCATGTATGGCGGCGACCAAAGCCGAAAGAACACCCTTGTGGAATACGGTTTCCGCCTCGATGCGGCCCGCGACAACCGCCCGCTGCGCTTCGAGGAGTTTGAGCAGCTCACACACCAGACGATATACGTGAGCGCCACACCGGCCGACTATGAGCTCGAGAAGAGCGAAGGCGTGGTGGTAGAGCAGGTGATAAGACCCACAGGCCTGCTCGACCCCAAAATCACCGTGCGCCCGAGCCTGAACCAGATTGACGACCTTTTGGAAGAGATACAAAAGCGAGTGGACATGAGACAGCGCACACTGGTGACCACCCTCACCAAGCGCATGGCCGAAGAGCTGACCGACTACCTTGCCAAGACAGGCACCAAGTGCGCTTATATGCACAGCGACGTGGAGACCATCGACCGCATCCAGATACTCGACGACCTGCGGGCCGGCAACATCGACGTGCTCGTGGGGGTGAACCTGCTCCGCGAGGGGCTCGACCTGCCCGAGGTGTCGCTGGTGGCAATTCTCGACGCCGACAAGGAAGGATTCCTGCGCTCGCACCGCTCACTCACCCAAACGGCCGGACGAGCTGCCCGCAACCTCAACGGCGAGGTTATAATGTATGCCGACAAGATTACCGAATCGATGCAGCGCACCATCGACGAGACGGAGCGCCGCCGCACCATACAGCTCAAATACAACGAGGAGCATGGCATCACGCCACAAGCCATTGTCAAGGCACGCAACTCGATAATAGGAGTCGACACCGACATCGCCCAAGGCGAGACAGGGGTGAGACACGCGCGCAAATATGAGAACAACGTGGCCGACTACTCGTCGCTGCAGCGGCAGTGCGAGGCCGAGTTCAACAAGACATCGGGGCTGGCAGCCGATCCTGTGGTGGCCTACATGAAGCCAGCCAACCTCGAGAAAGCCATCGACCGACTGCGAGAGCAGATGGTGGAGGCATCGAAGCGCATGGACTTCATCGAGGCAGCGCAATACCGCGACGAGATGCTGAAGATGCAAGACCGACTTAACCAAATGAAAAAGCATGACTCCAAATGAGAAAGGACAATGACACACGGCCTAGCCACAAGGCTGCCCACAGCCACCGCATCGACCGCCAATGGCTTCCTACCACCAAGAAGGAGATAGAGCACTTGGGATGGGACCACATCGATGTGATATTCTTCTCGGGCGACGCCTACATCGACCACCCGTCGATGGGTACAGCCGTGATAGGACGCACCCTTGAGGCACATGGCTACAACGTGGCCATCGTGCCACAGCCCAACTGGCGCGACGACTTGCGCGACTTCACCAAGCTGGGTAGGCCGCGGCTGTTTTTCGCCATCAGCGCCGGAGCCATGGACTCGATGGTGAACCACTACACAGCCAACCGCAGGCGACGCAGTGATGACGCCTACACACCCGACTCGCGTGCCGGACAACGTCCCGACTATCCCACCATAGTGTATGCCGAAGCCCTGAAGCGGATGTTTCCCGACGTGCCGGTTGTGGCAGGCGGCATTGAGGCATCGTTGCGCCGCGTAGCCCATTACGACTACTGGCAAGACCGCTTGCGTCCGTCGATACTTGCCGACAGTCCTGCCGACATCATAATCTACGGCATGGGCGAGAAGCCCATCATCGACATTGCCGACGCGCTGAATGCCGGCCGCAGCATCGACGAGCTCACCGACATACCGCAGACGGTGGTGCGGCGGCCGTTGAGCGAAATGCCCACAGCCACAAGCGAGCACTGCGTGGTGCTTCACTCCTATGACGACTGCCTGCGATCAAATCGCGACCAAGCCGAGAACTTCAAGAGTGTGGAAGTGGAGAGCAACCGCTGGAACGGACGTGACTTGTGGCAACGCACAGGCGACATGGCAATCAAGGTGAACCGCACCAACCCGCCCATGACCACCGAGGAGATCGACGCGTCGTTTGATCTGCCATACACACGTCTGCCCCACCCGCGCTATGGTACCAAGCGCATTCCGGCCTATGAGATGATACGCCACTCGGTGAACATGCACCGTGGGTGCTTCGGCGGCTGCGCATTCTGCACCATCAGCGCCCACCAAGGCAAGTTCATCGCCTCACGCAGCAAGCGCAGCATTCTGCGCGAAGTCGACCAGGTGGTGCACATGGACGACTTCAAGGGCTACATCAGTGACCTCGGCGGGCCGAGCGCCAACATGTATTCGCTACACGGCCGCGACCTTGACCGCTGCAAGCGGTGCGCCCGCCCGTCGTGCCTTCACCCCAAGCCCTGTTCCAACCTCAACACCGACCACAGCGCATTGCTCGACATCTACCACAGTGTCGACAGCAACCCGCTGGTGAAAAAGTCGTTTGTGGGCAGCGGAGTGCGCTACGACCTGGCTATGCACCACACCGGCGACACCCACACCGACGCAGTCAACAGTCAATATTGCGAAGAGCTGATACGGCTACACGTGTCGGGCCGCCTCAAAGTGGCTCCAGAGCACACAAGCGACGAGGTGCTGATGATGATGCGCAAGCCGTCGTTTGAGCTGTTCAGGCAGTTCAAGCGCATTTTCGACCGCGTGAACGAGCAATACGGCCTAAAAGAGCAACTGATACCCTACTTCATATCGTCGCACCCCGGATGCCATGAGGCCGACATGGCAGAGTTGGCCGTGATCACCAAAGGGCTTAACTTCCACCTCGAGCAAGTGCAGGACTTCACACCCACCCCGATGACCGTGTCGACCGAAGCCTACTACACCGGACTTCACCCCTACACGCTTCAGCCGGTGTACACAGCCCACACACCAGAAGAAAAACTTGCCCAACGCAAATATTTCTTCTGGTACGAGAACGACTACAAGCGCGACATAGTGCAGTCGCTACGCCGCATGCACCGCACCGACCTGCTCACCGAGCTTTATCCGCACGGAGTGGGATACTTGGGCGGCAGCCACGACGACAAACACTCCGGAAAGGGCCGCCGCGACGACAGGTGCGGCACACGGCGTAACAGAGGTAAAAGTCATGGCAAAAAATAAGAGCCATAGCCACCCATGAGCCAGTCAGCCAAACCGCTGTGCATTGTTGGTTTGACACATTGCTTTTCTCGCTGCTAATGTTGCGTAATTGGCTTTTTATCATTAGTTTTGCAAAAGACAAAGCCAAAACAGGACATAGTCAAATAAGACGCCAAAACCATGAATAGAATTGCTACCCACACACTGCACATAGGCATCGTGCTGCTTTGCTTGGCAGCATGCTCGAGCCACGACAGCACCAACACTCCACACTGCATAATGCCACAGAGCACGCAGTTGCGCGAAGGCGATGTGGTGCTACGCATGGGAAGCGGCATCACCAGCCACGCAGTGGCCGCCGCCGACCGCGACGGGCAATATTCACACATAGGCATTGTGGCCGATTCGTGCGGCACGCTGATGATAGTGCACGCGGTGCCTGGCGAGCCCGACTTCGCAGGCGACATTGACCGCGTGAAGCTTGACATGCCCGAGAAGTTTTTCAACTCAATATATGCCGTGCGCGGCGCAGTGTACCGCCCGGCCGACGCCAAAGTAGGCCGACGCGCGGCCCAAAACGCGATGGCCATCTATAGGCGCGGGACTGCATTCGACCACGACTATGACTCCAGCGACACTACACGGATGTATTGCACCGAGCTGGTGGCACACGCCTACCGCAACGCCGGGGCCAACGTGGTGGGTGCCCCATCGCACGACATCAACTTGCCCGGACTGCACACACAGTGCTGGCTACCGTCGGACTTTCACAAAGCCACATTACTGAAATCCAAGTATACATTCTAATTTATTCACCTAACAAAAAGCCAAATCTATGAGAAAGTTAATGTATCTACTGGCCATCGCAGTTATCGCCACAGTTGACGCAAGCTGCGGCGGAAGCGCCAAGACCCCCAAGGATGTGGCCGAAAAATCGGTTGAATGCCTGAAAAGCGGAGACTACAGTGGCTATAGCAAGCTGGTGTATTACAACGACACGCTGAGCAGCGACGAGCTGAAAGCCCACCAGGAAACCACGGCAGCCCTACTGAAGGAAAAATACGAAGAGTCGGAGAAGAAAAAAGGGAAAATCACTGGCTACCAAGTGGTGTCGGAAGAAGTGAATGACAGCAATGCAGTGGTGAAAATGCGCATAGGCTACGAGAAAGCCGATTCCACCAGCGAAAGCGTGCGCCTGCATCTCGACAAAGGCGGCAATTGGCGCATCTCACTCGGCAAATAACAGAACGTGCCGCAACGGCCTATTCTCAAAAAAAGTTGTAACTTTGCGCGATTGAAAAAGATTATCACATTGACGAAAGTAGCGACTTTTATTAAGAACTGGATATTGCCACTCTCGATGCTCATGGGAGTGGCATTGTATTTTATTGCAGCGGGCATACCGGTGTTGCGACAACACAGAACGGCATTGCAGGATATGGTGAGTGTGGTCCAGCCACTATTGATATTCTCGATGCTGTTTCTGTCGTTCTGCCGAATCAAGGTAGTCGACATGCGTCCCCGCAAATGGCACATATGGCTGCTGTTGATTCAAGTGCTGACGTTTTCAGCCCTTGCTGTAGTGGCTGTGCTGATGCCACGTGACGCCGATTACAGGGTACTGGTCGAGTCGGCCATGATATGCATCATCTGTCCCACGGCCACGGCAGCCTCGGTGATTGTAAAAAAATTAGGGGGCAGCGCTGCCGACGTAACCACCTATATTATCCTTATCAACCTGTTTACTGCGATAATAGTTCCGGTATTCGTGCCCATAGTGCACCCGAGTGCCGGACAATCGTTTGTAATGTCGTCGTCACTGATTTTGAGCAAGGTGTTCCCGCTTCTGCTGATGCCGCTGGCGCTTGCAGTAGTTGTCAGGAGGCTGCTGCCAAGGCTGCACATGAAGTTGGCAGGCTACTTCAACCTATCGTTCTACTTGTGGACCGTGGCGCTTGCCTTGGCCATCTCGGTAACCACACGATCGATTGTACACACCCACCTGCCTGTGGTTTATCAATGTTCCATTGCCATTGTGTCGCTAGTGTGCTGCTGCCTGCAGTTTTATGTGGGAAAGCGCATAGGCCGCCACTATGGCGACAACATCACCGCCGGACAGGCCTTAGGCCAAAAGAACACAGTGTTTGCGATATGGATGGGACTCACATTTTTCACGCCCATCACATCAATCGCCGGCGGATTCTACAGCGTGTGGCACAACCTCATCAACTCATACCAGCTATACCAGAGCAGGAAAAGGACCGACGAACAATAACACAGCACTCCACCAACCACACTCCTACCCGACCACCTACATGGCCTGGTTATATTTGCCTGTCTCATTCAGGCATCCTATTGGAATCAACACACTCCATCCTTTATTCAATGGCACATTTGCCTACGCCGATAATCATCGCAATAAAAATCAACTTTTTGAGAAAAAATGGTTGCGGGGTGTTTGAAAATGGGTTTTATTTGCGTCATAACAGTGAAAACGCTAAAGAAGTGATGGACGAGACCGAATTTGAGCATATGGCGCCGCACATGCGGCAGACGGCACTGGTCGTGAGCAGACGCTTTGGCGCCACAGACGACGAGGCCGAAGACACGGCACAAGACGTGTTGCTCAAGCTATGGTCAATGCGCGACCAGCTCGACCGCTACCACTCAATAGAGTCACTGGTGGCGGTGATGGCGAGAAACATCACTATCAGTGCGTTGCGACTAAAGCGCACACAACCGATCGTAGCCGATGAGCCGAGTGCCACACTCAACGCCCAAGAGCAGATCGAGGACGATGAGAGCGTGCGACAGATTGAGGCGATCATCGAAACGTTGCCGTCCACACAACACAGTGTGCTGATGATGAGGCAAGTGGAGCACCGCACCAATGCCGAAATCGCACGGTTGCTAGGCATCGGTGAGGCATCGGTCGGTACACTGCTGGCAAGGGCACGACGCAAAATGCTTGATGAGATAAAGAGACGACGCGCCAATGGCGAGTTATAGAATCGACAAAAAAGACAAGGAGCTATGCAAGACAGCGAGATAAAACACATAGAGCACCTACTCGACCTGTTTATGGCAGGGAAGACAACCATTGACCAAGAGGCCGAGCTCAGCACATACTTTGCCGCTCACGACAAGGTGCCGCCAGAGTGGGTCGACTATAAGGCGATGATGGCTTATTTCGATGCAGGAATGCCTGTCGCCGATAAGAAGACAGAAGCACCCGCACAACCACAAGAGCGGCAAAAGCCTGCAAAAGTGACCGTGCCGCCATTGCTGAGACGCTCGGCATGGTGGGTTGCGGCAGCCGCAGCAGCCGCTGTGGTCCTAACCACCACACTGCTACGCATTACGCCTTACAGCGACATCTCAACTGCCGAGCCGACAACGGCACAAGCCAATGCCAACCGTACTACTGAGCCAGCAACCAGAACCGATTCACCACCAGTGATAGTAGCAATCGGGACATCGGCATGCAAGTCCAAGCCGACAAGAAAAGGCAGAGCATGCCCCGCAGCCTGGCATCGCACGCACAACACCGACAGCACAAGCATCGACAAGGCAGAAGGACAACTGGAATTAACCTACATTATGGCGCAAACCGACTATGATGAATGGCTCAACAACGTGTGCCAGGCACAAGACGCCGAACGCGCCATGATGCTGATACAGAAAGGCGCCATACTTGCAATGCAAGACTACGACGATGTCCCAATCGAAATGTACTGATCACAAGAAAAAAATAACGACTATAAATTAAACTAGAGA
>CAVIEK010000007.1:0-20051 GCA_963641805.1 Bacteroides fragilis | reverse complement strand
AGCAATTGCTACGATGGCATTGACCATCGCCGCATCGGTGACAGCCACCGCACAGAATGCCGATATAGAAAAAGCGATCAACCGCATGAAAGAATCGAGCTATGTGACTACCAGCACTGTCTCCAACACCGTCGACGGCAAGGACAACAAGCCAGTGAACTACGCCCGATACGACTTCACCGTACCCAAGAAGGACAAGAGCCTGGTGACACAACTCGAGAAAGCATTCAAAGCTGGCAGAAAAAACGCATACTATGCTATGTTTCAAGAGAAAGATGCCGACAACTACAGACGCGTGTCGATTGCGTTGCCGACGGGAGGCTCAATCATAGCCGGACGCGATGACGACTATTACTCACGGGTGCTGTGCTACAAAGACCCGTCGGACAAGAACTACCGCTACAGCTATGTACTGGAGTGGACCGATGATGATGCCGATGACGATGGTTACACGGGCTTCGTGGCTCAAGTGTATGGCAAAAACGACCGTAAATACACATTCACATTGCCGTCGATTGACAAGAACGGCAACATAACCACAAGCAAGCACACTATGACCGTGAGCAAAGACGGCAAGACAAATACGCTGGTCATAGACAACGATGGCAATATAACCCAAATATCGGGCAACGACACCGTGAAAGTGAACGGGATGAGCATAAACATCCCTAAAATCAGCACTTACAACACAGCCGACGACATTCTGCAGAAATTCGGCTTCTACCGACAACAGATTCTCAGTCACCCAAGCGACACCACTGCGCTAAACTTATATGCAAACCAAATGTACAAGCTATGCAAGAAGGCTACAGCCGATGGGTCACTTAACGAGACAGAGCGCAAAATATGCGCCAAGGAACTGCGGTCGTTGCTAACGAAGATTAAGGACAGTTTCACAAACGCTCTGATTGAGCAAGCAGCAAACCTGCTTGAGAGCGGCACCCAAGGAGCCTGAACGAGACTCATGATATCACCCAAATAAATCAGCGCCCGACCCTGTTACCAGTGCCGGGCGCTAAATGTTTTCATAAAGAGGCTCACAATGCAACCGTCGGTGACACAAGAGAGCCGTTGACGGGCATTACACAAACTGCCGCACTACTCCGAGCACGGCCTCGCTGAGCGTGGGGTGTCCGTGAATGGCAGAGGCAAGCGTCGACACAGGCAGACCAGCATTCATGACCGTAACGACCTCCTGAATAAGGTCGCTGGCATGCGGACCACAAATGTGGCAGCCTAAGATGGCACCTGTAGCATTGTCGACAATCATCTTCACAAGGCCATCAGTCTCGTCCATCGACAAGGCCTTGCCGTTGCTGCGGAAGAAGCCCTTCTTCACTGTGACATCGAGTTGCTTTGCCTTGCATTGCTCCTCGGTGAGGCCAACCATCGACAGCTCTGGTTGTGTGAACACAGCACTTGGCACTATGTCGAGTTTCACGCCACACGGCTTGCCTGTGATGTGCGACAGAGCCACCATGCCCTGGGCTGTGGCTGCATGCGCCAGCATGCAGCGCCCATTGACGTCGCCGATTGCATAGACACCGGGCACTGATGTGAGCATGTTGTCATCGACCTCGATGCCGCGGCGGCCTACGCTGATACCGGCACTCTCGATGCCGGCAGGCAACACAGGCTTGCGTCCCACAGCCATCAGAGCGGCCTCGCATTCCACCTGCTGCGGCTTACCCTTGAGGTCGAAAGCCACAACAAGTCCTTGTGCGGTTTTCTCTATTGACGTGACTGCTGCCTGAGTGTGGAATTTCACGCCTTGCTTCTGGAGCACCGTGCGCAAGCGTTTTGCCACGTCTTTGTCGAACGGAGGCAATATTTCCTTGCAATACTCAACCACTGTCACATCCACGCCATAGGCTGCAAATATACCGGCAAACTCCATGCCTATCACTCCGCCGCCAATCACGCATAGCGACTTGGGCAACTCGGTGATGGCAAGAGCTTCGGTACTGTTCATGGCAAGGTGTGCACCTGGAATGGGAAGGTCGCGCGGCTCGCTGCCAGTGGCAATAACCACATTCTTGGCATCCATTGTCAGCCCCCCAACCTTTACGGTGTGGGCATCGATGAGCTCTGCCTCGCCTTCGACAAGGGTGATGCCCGGGGCTCCGAGCAAGCCCTTCACGCCTTGCTGCAGTTGTGCTACGACCGACGCCTTGTGACTTGCGGCAACCGAATAGTCGGCAGTGACCTCGCCACAATTGATGCCATAGAGCGAAGCCTGACGCACCGTGCGCAGCACCTGAGCGCAGTGGCAAAGGGCCTTTGTGGGGATACATCCCTCATTGAGGCACGTTCCACCCACATGGGCACGTTCCACGATGGCTACCGTGAGTCCATCGCGGGCAGCCTCGGCAGCCATTTCATAGCCACCTGGTCCTGCACCTATAATTATAATATCATATTCCATAACTGTGGCTGCGTTGATTGGTTACTGAGCCTCGGCCTGAAGATCGGCCCACGACACTATGGGGTGCAGAGCGGCCTTGGTGTCATCGAGACGGCGCACCGGTGTGCTGTGGGGGGCGCCCTTCACGAGCTCAGGCTGATTCTTTGCCTCATCGGCTATCTTGCGCATGACGTCAATAAAGGCGTCGAGAGTCTCCTTGCTCTCACTTTCGGTGGGCTCAATCATCATTGCCTCATGGAACAGAAGCGGGAAATAGATTGTGGGCGCATGGTAGCCATAATCGAGCAGACGCTTTGCCACATCGAGGGTGGTCACACCAGTGCTCTTGTCCTTGAGGCCATCGTACACGAACTCATGCTTGCACACACCGGTAAGCGGGAGCTCATAGCAGTCTTTGAGCTGTTCCTTCACATAGTTGGCATTGAGCGTAGCCAGCGGGCCTACTTCCTTAATATGCTCACGACCAAGCGAGAGGATGTAGGTATAGGCACGCAAGACAACAGCAAAGTTGCCAAGGTGGAACGATATTGAGCCTAGCGACTCACCATCGAAGTCGACGCATAGGGTGCCGTCGGCCTGACGCTTCACCTGCGGGTTGGGCAGGAAATGCTCGAGGCCTTTGCGCACACCCACCGGGCCAGAGCCAGGGCCGCCACCGCCGTGAGGAGTCGAGAAAGTCTTGTGCAGATTGATGTGCATGATATCGAAACCAATGTCGCCCGGGCGCACCTTGCCCAGCATGGGGTTGAGGTTGGCGCCGTCGTAATACATCAGGCCACCGCTCTCGTGCACCATCTTGGCTATCTTGGCGATGTTGTGCTCAAATATGCCGAGAGTGTTGGGATTAGTCATCATCATGCCGGCAATGGTGTCGTCGAGCTTGTTGGCCAAGTCGTCGACATCAACAGTACCATCGGACAGGCTCTTGACTTGCACAACCTCGAGGCCACACACTGCGGCGCTTGCGGGATTGGTACCGTGAGCCGAGTCGGGCACGAGCACCTTGATGCGCTTGTCGTCGTTGCGGCTGCGATGGTAGCGGCGCATCACCATCAGTCCGGTGAGCTCGCCATGGGCACCTGCATAGGGGTTGAGGGTGAAGCGGCTCAAACCAGAGATTTCGGCGAGACCCCTCTGCAGTCCGTCATAAACCTCAAGCGCACCCTGCACGGTAGATACCGGCTGCGACGGGTGCAAGGCATTGAACGTCGGCAGAGCTGCCACTTCCTCGTTGATTTTCGGGTTATACTTCATGGTGCACGATCCAAGCGGATAGAAGCCTGTGTCGACACCAAAGTTGTTGTTGCTCATATTGGTGTAGTGACGCACCACAGTGAGCTCATCGACCTCGGGAAGAGCCGGGACACTGTCGCGCATGAGCGACTGGGGCAACTGACTGATAGTATAGTCACCGCCGAACTCGTTGCGAGGCAGCGAATACCCCCTGCGACCCTCTTTTGAGAGTTCGAATATAAGTTTTCCGTAATATGTATTATTCATTGTTACTTACGCTTTAGGATGTGGGGGTTAAAACTCTTTTACTATGTTCACGAGACGGTCGATTTCGTCCTTGCTGCGGGATTCGGTGACGCATATCATGAGTTTGTCGGCATCTACCTTCACACCGGCGAGAATACCAGCCTCAGCGCAACGCTCGAGAAGAGCGTCGACATCGAGTGTGGTCTTCACCACAAATTCATTTAGGAAAGGCGCGTCAGGATAAGCCATCGACATCTTGCCGGTGGCACAAAGGGCATCGGCGAGATAATGCGCGCCACTGTAGCCGAGCTCGTTGACCTCACGCAGCCCCTGCTTGCCCATAAGCGACATGTAGATTGTGACGTAAAGGGCCATCAGACTCTCGTTGGAGCAGATGTTGCTTGTGGCTTTCTCGCGGCGTATGTGTTGCTCGCGAGCCTGTAGGGTGAGCACGAATGTGCGCTTGCCATTGAGGTCGGTGGTTGCACCCACGATGCGCCCCGGGAGCTTGCGGATGAGCTTCTTGGTTGTGCACATGAAGCCCACATACGGACCGCCATAGCACATGGGAATGCCCAGGCTCTGGCCATCACCCACAGCCACATCGGCGCCCCATTCACCTGGAGTCTTGATTACGCCGAGAGCCGAGGCATTGCAATTCATGATGAAGAGCGACTTGGCGGCATGGCAAGTGTCGGCCCAGCCGGTGTAGTCCTCAAGGATTCCGTAATAGTTGGGCGAGGCCACGATGACACCGGCGGCATCACCACGACCCACCTTCGCCTCAAAATCGGCACGGCTGGTCACCCCGTTATCCTCGGCAATCATCTCCACTTCCACGCCGTGATAGTCGGCATAGGTTTTCACCACACGCAGCACAGCCGGGTTGACTGTTGCCGACACCAGCACACGTGGGCGTTTCTTGGCGTTGGCCACAGCCATCATCATAGCTTCGGCAGTTGCGGTGGCACCGTCATACATCGAGGCGTTGCTCACCTCCATGCCGGTGAGTGTGGTCATCATACTCTGATATTCAAATATGTATTGCAGGGTGCCCTGCGATATTTCGGCCTGGTAGGGTGTGTAGCTGGTGAGAAACTCACTGCGCTGGAGGATGCTGCTCACAACAGCTGGCGAATAGTGATCCTGGACGCCAGCTCCGGCGAAGCAAGTGAGCGGAGAGTTCATCTTGCCCAGCTTCTCAAAAAAGCGTCGTACCTCCACCTCGCTCATTGCCTGTGGCAAGTCGTAGTCGGCCTTGAGCTGCAAGCCTTGCTCAACATCGCTGTAGAGGTCGTCGAGTTTGCTCAAGCCACACGCTGCGAGCATGTCGTTGACATCGGCCTCGGTGTGCGGAAAATACTTATAAGTCATTTTTTTCGTGTTCTGATTTGTGATTAGTTAATGGCACTGGAGAGAGAATCACTCACCGATAAATTTGGCGTAGGCCTCGGCATTCATGAGGCCGTCGAGCTCTGCTTTGTCGCTCAGGCTCACCTTGATGATCCAGTTGGCATAGGCATCCTTGTTGATGAGGCCAGGCTCGTCTTCAAGAGCCTCGTTGATCTCAACCACGGTGCCGCTTACGGGCGAGTTGAGGTCGCTTGCGGCCTTCACACTCTCCACTGCTCCGAATTCCTCACCGGCTTCCACATCATCGTCAACGTCGGGCATATCGACATACACCACGTTGCCAAGTTCCTTCTGCGCATAGTCAGAGATGCCGATGTAGCCGAATTCGCCTTCAACCTTTACATACTCGTGTGATTCGCTATAATATAATCCTTCAATTACCTTACTCATAGTTGTGATTTTTTGATATGTTATTAAAAAATATGATTTTTCTCTGATTGGTCTTATTTCTTGTAGCTCTTCTTGTAGAATTTCTTCTTCACCACCACTGCGGGGAAAGTCTTCTTGCGGATGCGCACGCTCACCTTGGTGTCGAGCGGGGCATACTCGGGCTTGACGAGAGCCATTGCGATGCTCTTGTCGACCGATATTGCATGGTAACCAGTGGTGATGGTGCCCACGGTATCGCCCTGGTCGTTGAGCACTTCATATCCGTGGCGCGGTATCGCCTTGCCCTCGAGCTCAAGTCCCACAAGTTTCATAGGTACGCCCTCGGCCTTTTGCTTAGCCACCGCTTCCTTGCCTATGAATTCCTCCTTGTCGAGTTTCACAAAGAAGCCCAAGCCAGCCATGATTGGAGAGATGTCGGCGCTGAGCTCGTCGCCATAAAGCGGAAGTCCAACCTCGAAGCGCAGTGTGTCGCGACAACCGAGGCCACAAGGCTGCACACCTGCTGCTATAAGCAAATCCCACATCTTTTGGATCGCTTTGTGGCTCGCATAAATCTCGAAGCCGTCCTCGCCAGTGTAGCCTGTGCGGCTCACGATGATGGTCTCACCGTCGTAGTCTACAGTCTTGAAGGTGTAGAATGCCAACTCGCTGCACTTGATGCCAAGCACCGTCTCTATCGTCTTCTCGGCCTCGGGACCCTGCACTGCCACTTGGCCATACTGGTCGCTCTGGTGGTCGATTTTCACGTCATAGCCAGAGGCCTGCTCCACTATCCAAGCCACATCCTTGTCGATGTTGGCGGCGTTGATCACGAGAAAGAAGTCGTTGTCGGCCATTTTGTAGACCAGGAGGTCGTCGACAGTGCCGCCGTCGGGGTAAAGCATCATTCCGTAGAATATCTTACCGGGCTCGGCGCCCTTGATGTCGTTGGTGAAGATGTGGTTCACAAATTTCTCAGCCTCCGGGCCGGTAACCTCGACCTCGCCCATGTGGGAAACGTCGAACACGCCCACTGCCGTGCGCACTGCATTGTGTTCCTCTACTATGCCCGCGTACTGGATGGGCATGTCAAATCCGCCAAATGGACTCATCAAAGCACCGAGAGCCACATGTTTGTCATAGAGGCAAGTTTTCTTGTTTTCTGCCATAGTTGTTATTCAAATAAAAGGTGTATAAATTGTTGTTTGTCCAGGTTCATTATAATGGCCGGGAAATTCACTTCTTCGAGAGCCCGCTCCACATCGGGGCGGTTGTAGGGCACGCCTTCGAGCCTTTTCACGATTGCTGTGTCGATGTCACCGAGCAGGAAATAGTCGCCTGCCACATTGATTCGTCTTATCACATTATGGTTCAGCTCAATGGCTACCGAGAACTCACCCACGCCGTCGATGCGCCGTGTGCGCTTTACGTTGCAGCGGGGGTTGCTACCCATGATGAACTCGGGTTTTAGGTAAGACTGCATTATCTGCTCAATGGCATCGATATCGGCGTCGGCAAGGGGTATCTCACCGGCGCACATGGTACGGCGCACGTAAGCCTTGAAGTCCTCGATGTCGAGGTCGATGTGACGGCTAAGGGTGGTGATGTGGTTGCGCACCGACTGCACCCCCTTCGACTTGAGTTTCTCAGCCGACGGCGTGATGGCGTTGATCATATTGTCCATGTCGGTATCGTAGAGCATAGTACCGTGCACTATGCTGCGTCCTGGCAGGTGATAGAAAGCGTTGCCCGACACCTTGAGGCCATCGATAAGCACATCGTTGCGGGTGGTGTCGGATGCGTTTAGGCCGAGTCCTTTGAGCATGGCCACCACCGCGTGGGTGTAGGCCGCATAGGTGAGCTGCACATTGTCGCTTCGGGTGATGTAGGAGAACATTATGTTGTCCATGTCGGCATAGACGCATCCGCCACCGCTCTTGCGGCGGTAAGTGTGAATGCCGTGTGCCCGACAGTAATCCAAATTCACCTCGTTCTCAATGAGCTGGTTGCGTCCGAAAATCACAGTGGGCTCCACTTGCCACATGAAGAAGATGTCGTCGTCGCCTATTATGCGTGCGGCATACTCCTCCATTGCCAGGTAGAATGGTAGAGGGCGTATCTTGCTATCGGGAAGAGTCAAATATTTCATTACAGAACAATTGTGTAGGTACTTCTCTCCAAAGATACGATAATTTTCTTATCTCAATCGAAAATTCCACTGAATTTTAATCACAAGCCATTCAATTTCACCATTTGTGAGATTATTGCTAATTTTGCACTTATAATTCATCAAGAATAGGACCTAGGGAAATATGGATAATTCAAGTATTAAAGGGCACGGCGCAATGTTGCTTGCCAATGTGAGCTGGGGGTTGATGTCACCGCTGGCCAAGATGGTGATGGCGGGCGGAATAGTGACGCCTATAATCATGACCGACCTGCGCATATGTGGCGCGATGCTGCTGTTCTGGCTCATCTCGCTTCTGCAAAAGCCCGAGCACGTGACTTCACACGACATGGCGCGACTCTTCGGGGCCTCGCTGCTTGCCATTGTGTTCAACCAGGGCAGTTTCATTTTGGGAGTAGGGCTCTCGTCGCCTGCCGACGCAAGTATAATAACCACCAGCATGCCTCTGTGGGCCATGATGCTTGCCGCGTTTTTCCTAAAGGAGCCCATTACGGGCAAGAAGGTGATGGGCATTGCCATGGGCGCCGGCGGTGCGCTGATGCTCATTTTGGGCAGCACGCCGGCATCATCGGCATCGGTCGACACGGCCCACATTGCAGGCGACCTGCTTGTGCTGTTTGCCCAACTGAGCTACGCGTCCTACCTGGTGTTCTACAAGAACTTCATCAGCAAATATTCGCTTGTGACCATAATGAAGTGGATGTTCACCTACTCGTTTATCTGCACACTGCCGTTCTCCTACCGTCCGCTCACCGCCGCCAACTGGGGCGGTATCGGGGCGACCGACGTAGCGGCAATCGCCTTCATAGTGGTGATGGCCACATTTGTGAGCTACATGCTCATTGTGGTTGGCCAGAAGCACCTGCGCCCCACAGTGGCAGGTATGTATAACTATGTACAACCCGTGGTGGCCTGCATAGTGACCGTGATTGTGGGGCTCGACACCTTCAACGTGGTCAAGGGAATTGCCGTAGTGATGATATTCGGCGGTGTGGCTCTTGTGACAATGAGTAAGAGCCGCGCCCAAGAAGAGGCCGAAGTCAGAGGCGACACCGACGTCAAACAGGTGTGACGCTATCGTGAGGACACTTGCGCATGGCTGCGGCATAGGCGCATAGCACCATTATTCCCGTCACCGTCCACGACACGGGATATACCACCATAAGCACCCCGAACCCATGCCATACGGGGCACACAGCATACACCCACACCACCCGCAGCAGGCAAGTGCCCACTATTGTCATAACCGCCGGCGTGACCGATTTGCCCATACCACGCATCGACGAGCCTGCCACCTCGTAGCTGCAAGCCACCCACTGCAACGCAAGCACCAGATGCATGCGCATGCTGCCGTAGCCCTTGACTGCAGGATCCGACGAGAAAAGACCGAGAAAGAAATCGTGGCCGAAAGTGAAAGTGAGGTTGAGCGTGGCGCAGCACACCACACTAAGCGACATACAGATAAGAAACACCCGGCGCACCCTCGAAGTGAGTCCAGCGCCATAGTTTTGGCCAATGAAACTGATGGCAGCGCCATTGAACGCAGCAATCACAAAATAGCAATAGAACTCGAAATTAAGAGCGGCGGCCGAGCCTGCCATAGCATCGGCCCCGTAGCCGTTGATGGTTGACTGCACGAACACATTGCTGAGCGAGAACACCATTCCCTGGACACCCGCCGGCACACCGATGCGCAACATGTGCCTGAGTTGAGGGCGATATACTTTGAGTGAGCGCAAGTGCACACGCAAAGGATCTTCCCCGTGCAGGAGCATGCGCAAGATAATTGCGGCACTCACCGCATTGGCTATGCCAGTGGCTATTGCCACGCCCTCGATGCCCATGCCGAAACAAAGCACAAACACCAAATTGAGAAGTGTGTTGACCACTCCAGCAACCATCAGGATGTAGAGCGGGCGACGGGTGTCACCAGTGCTTCGCATTATGGCCGAGCAAAAGTTGAACAGCATGAAGAACGGCATGCCCAAAAAATAGATGCGCAGATAGAGTACCGCCATGTCGAGCACATCGGCAGGGGTACCCATAAGCTCGAGAATGGGCCGCGCCACCGCCACCCCGAGCACCATAAGAAACAGTCCACTCACCAACGCCACAACCACGGTTGTGCTCACTGCACGACGCACGCCATCAGCATCATTGCGCCCTATCAAGTTGGAAATTAGTGAATTGGATCCCATAGACACTCCCATAAACAGATTGATGAGCAGACTTATCACAGGCGAGTTACTGCCCACGGCAGCCAGAGCCTTGCTTCCCACAAGATGTCCCACCACGGCCACATCAACCGAATTGAAAAGCTGCTGCAAGATGCTGCTTGCCGCAAGCGGTAGGCTGAACATGAGTATTTTCATCAGCAAAGGGCCATGAAGCATGTCGATGGTGTTGCCCCTTGCTTTCTGTAATGATGATTTGCTTTCAGTAGTCATAGACACACAATATGATTCATAGGTTGTAGTACGGCAGGCCAATGTCACTTGCAATAAGCATGCCGCTCAGCGACCTTCCACTATGGTAAGGCGAAACAGCGGCACCTTGCGCACAGGTGCTGCCGTTTCGCCCCATTACGGTTATGATAGTAATGCTATTGTCCGGCGAGGAATTTCTCGGCATCTAGCGCCGCACGGCAGCCCGATCCGGCAGCCGCTATCGCCTGGCGATAACGCGGGTCGGCCACATCACCGGCGGCAAACACCCCAGGCACACTTGTAGCAGTGGTCCGGCCATCGGTAACTATATAGCCCTGACCATCGGTAGCCACCTGGCCGTTGAGGAAGGCGGTGTTGGGCTGGTGACCTATGGCGAGGAAAAATCCGTCGATGGCCACATCAAATGCCTCTTCACTGTCAGTGCCTTTGTACCTCACAAGATGCACGCCCTCTACCCCATTGTCGCCAAAGAGCCCTACCGCATTAGTGTTGAAAAGAATTTCAATGTTGTCCTTATCGGCCACACGCTGCTGCATGGCAGCTGATGCGCGCAAGTGGTCCTTACGCACAACCATATAGACCTTCTTGGCTAAGTTGCTCAAGTAGTGGGCCTCCTCACAGGCAGTGTCGCCGCCGCCCACCACGACCACTACCTTACGGCGATAGAAGAATCCATCGCATGTGGCACATGCACTCACGCCCTGCCCTGCATATTTTTTCTCGTCGGCGAGGCCGAGGTATTTTGCCGAGGCGCCAGTGGCCACAATGACCACATCGGCCTCAACGGTGTCACCTCCGTCAACCGTAGCGACAAACGGACGTTGCCGCAAGTCGATCTTTGTAATCACACCGTTACAGATGGCGGCACCAACGTTGACAGCCTGCTTGCGCATGCTATCCATCAGCTGGAAACCGTCGACACCATCGGGAAAACCGGGGAAATTCTCGATTGTGGTGGTCTGCGTGAGTTGTCCGCCCGGCTGCTGCCCCTCATAGAGCACATTACTGACACCAGCCCGCGACAGATATATCGCAGCAGTGTATCCTGCCGGTCCTGACCCTATTATCAATGCTTTTACCTTTGTCATAATTATATATATGTGTAGGAGTTATAGTCTTCATGTTCACATACATGCTGTGCATGTGAGTGGCAGTGGCTACCGCAGGTCGACCACTTGCACTCCTGCTGGCACCTGAGCCTTGCTGAAAATGAACGTGCTGGCCGGATAGCTGACATGAGTCTTATAGTTGCTGATGGTCACCGTGGTGGTTGTGCCGTTGGTCATCTCGAAGCGGGCCTTCTTGATTTGGCAAGAGCCATTGGCGAGATACAGCAGCACTTGCTTTATGTTGCTTTTACGCTTAGGCATGAGTTTCACAGTGTAGTACCCGGGCACTTGCGTGTAGGCCTTCCACATATTGAAATTGCGTTTAAAACCTTGCACTGCGGCATAGGGGTTGGTCATCTGAAGATCATCAGCCGACGGCGTGGTCACGTTGACCTCGCCTGTTGCCACAGAATAGGTCCATTGCGTCGTGCCGTCGAACCAGCACTTGACAGGTTTTGAAAGCATGCGGAACTTGTTGCCGCTCATCACTATCGTGCCAGAGTAAGAGCCTTGTGGGGAGCTGACACTGTAGGATGCACTCACCGTGCCGCTTGAGCGTAGCGAGGCCACTGCCTTGTCGAGCATGGAGGCCGGAGTTTGGGCCATTGCGCCTAGCGCCACCGCAACAATTAGTGCAAATGCAAAAAATAAGCGTCTCATATGTATGAAAAATGTGTTTATTCCTTTTATTTTTGAGCAAGACTGGGACTATTTGCCACCGAACATCATGTCGACCTGCATAAAATCCATGAGCACCTTGCGGGGCTTTCCGCCTTGCGACGGGCCCACCACACCTGCAGCCTCCATCTGATCCATGATGCGGCCGGCACGGTTAAAGCCTATCTGGTATCGCCGCTGTAACGACGACGTGGAGGCCGTCTCGTTTTGCACTACCCACCTCACGGCCTCCTCGAAAATCGGGTCGCGGTCGTTAAGGTTGCCACTTGCCGAGGGACCATCTTCGGAGTCTGGCATCATATACTCAGGCAATGCGTATGGCTCCATGTGGTTCACGTTGTGGTCGGCATCTTCCTGTTCCTTTATGAAGCCGCACAGGTTCTCGACATCGGGAGTGTCGACAAACGGGCACTGCAGACGCGTGATCTCACTGTTGGCCGAGAAGAGCATATCGCCACGGCCGATAAGTTGCTGGGCACCCTGTCGGTCGAGAATGATGCGGCTGTCAAGTCCTTGCGCCACACGGAAGGCCATGCGGGCAGGGAAATTGGAACGAATGAGGCCTGTGACCACGTTGGCCGACGGGCGTTGTGTGGCTATAATCATGTGCAAACCGGCCGCACGCCCTTTTTGCGCCACACGTATGATGGGAGTCTCTATCTCCTTGCCAGCCTCCATAATCAAGTCGGCAAACTCGTCGATAATCACCACTATGTAGGGCATATAGCGGTAATAGTTGCCACTGCTGTCCTTCTCGTTGCGCAATCCTTGTCGCCACTTGCGGTTGTAGTCGATCACGTTGCGTTCCTTCACCTCCTCGAGCACCTGGTAGCGGTTTTCCATCTCCTGTACCACCGAATTTAGCGTAAGCACCACCTTGTCCTTGTCGGTGACGATGCATTTTTCCTCACCAGGAACCTTGGCGAAGAAGTACTTTTCGAGGTCGGCATAGAGGGAGAACTCAACCTTCTTAGGATCGACGAGGATAAACTTGAGCTCCGACGGTCCCTTCTTGTAGAGGAGCGACGTGATGATGGTGTTGAGGCCTACCGACTTACCCTGACCGGTGGCACCGGCCACGAGCAAGTGGGGCATCTTGGCCAAATCGGCCACAAACACATCGTTGCTCACCGTGCAGCCGAGCACCATGGGCAGAGCCGCCTTACTTTCCTGAAAAGCCTTGGAGCTGAGCACTTCGTAGATAGGCACCACTTGAGGCTCACGGTTTGGCACCTCGATGCCTATGGTGCCGCGCCCAGGCATAGGAGCAATGATGCGAATGCCTAGAGCGGCAAGCGACATTGCGATATCGTCTTCAAGACCGCGAATCTTGGCTATACGTATTCCATCTTGCGGAACAATCTCAAACAGCGTGACCGTGGGTCCCACGCTTGCCTTGATGCTCTTGATGCCGATGCCATAGTTGTTAAGGGTGTCGGTGATGCGCTTTTTGTTGGCTTCCTGCTCGTCGAGGTCGACGCGGTCGGTGCGCATTTTCACCTTGGTCATCAGGTCGAGCGGCGGGAACACATAGTGTCCATACTCGCCAGTGGGATCGTTAGGATTCGACATGTGGTCTGATTTCTCAATGTCCTTCATCTTGGCAGGCTCGTCCGAGACTTCGCCGACTTCTGGCAAATTCTCTCCGTGGGATGGCTGAGGCGCCTGCTGAGCCAATGCGGCAGAGCCGCCAAACGTAGCCGGTTCCACCGCCGGTGTCGAAGGAGTCATTTCGGTCAACGGTTCCAAGTCATCGTTGTGTGGCTCGTTGACCGGGTCAGGTACAGGTATTGTGGCTGATGCAGGGGCGGGGGCAGGAGTCGGGGCACCAGGATGAGTCTTGGCCTTGTGCTGGTCGCCAAGGAATGTAGACGTGGTGGCATCGCTGCCCGAGGCAGCCATCATGCGCATACGCTTGTACTGGTTGTGTACCCTGCTGAACACCACATGCAGTGTCTTGTAGCACAACAGCACCCACACCACAACTATGAACAGGTTTACCGCCCACATGCCATAGGCACCTGTCAGTCGCTCAAGCCACAAGTTGGCTTGGTAGCCAAATGCGCCGCCAAGCTGGAAAAACGTGATGGGGATGTCGCGCGTGAACACGCCAAGCACCATTGAGCATGCAAACATGCTGTAGAGACTCATCAGGGAAAACAGGAAGAAGCGCACCTTGCATCCTGATCGCATAAGGCGCACGGCTATGGTTATGAACCACACCACTATCACAAAGGCACCCACGCCGAAACCTTGTGCCACCAGGGTCTCGGCCACACTTGCGCCAACAGCAGCCCCCGCATTGCCTATCTGGCTCGGCTCAGAGGCATTGGTTATGAGGTCGTAGTTCGACACACGGCTCTGGTCGGCAGACCCCACACTGAGATAGCTCATAAACACGAGCAGGAAGTAGATTCCTATCAGCAGCATCGCCACTCCGAATGCTATGCGCGTGCGGCGGTTATGGAAGAAGTCGGACATGCGTTGCCACACGGTGATTCGCGAGGCTTTCACCTTATCTTCCTGTTCCTTCTTCCGCTTGTATTCAGCGCTCTCAGTAAGCCCCGAAGTGTCGGGGTTGAAACTGTGAAATTCGTTAGCGTCGTCCTTTTTCATCCTTTGTTTTTCCTTTCTTTGCATAAGTGTGTTTTCGCAAGTTATCACATATATTATTTATGGTTTCATTTCTTAACCCAAAAGCCGCGGGTGAACACCACGAGTACCGTGAACACCTCAAGACGGCCGACGAGCATCTCAAACACGAGCAGCCACTTGCCAGGCATGGGCACATTGGCAAACGAGCCGTTGACACCGGTCACTCCGTAGCCCATGCCGATGTTGCTGATTGCCGACATGCTGGTGAATAGCGAGTCGAATATGGGCATTCCCATCAGTGCCAGCAACAAAGCTCCCACCACAATCACAAGCACGAAAATGGCAAGAAAGGCCACACACTTGGCAACCACCTCATGCGATACGGCCCGCTTGTCGACCCACACACTCATCACCGAATTTGGGTGAAGCACGCGGTAGAATTCGTTTTTGGTGTTTTTGAGCATCACTATCATCCTGTCGATTTTCGCGCCACCGGCAGTTGATCCGGCCATACCGCCGAAAAACATCACCACCATGAGCAGGAACGAGATAAACTCGCCCGACTGCTCGTAGTTGACTGTCGAGAAGCCGGTCGACGAGATTGCCGACACGGTGTCGAAGGTGGCAAGCAGCACGCGGTCGAGCCAAGAGGGGCAGAAGCCCTCAGTGGCCATGCGCACTATTATCACCAGCGACGTGCCAACGACCACCAGCAGATAGCACTTGAATGTGTCGCTGTTGCGCAGTGGCTTGAAGTTGAGACAGGCCGCAGCCCACAGCAGAGTGAAGTTGACACCACCCAGAAACATGAACACCAGCACCACAACGTCGACATAGTGGTTGCTCCAGTAGATGAGTCCCTGGTCCTTGGTCGAGAAGCCACCAGTCGATACCGTAGACATGGTGTGGCACAAAGCGTCGAACCATCCCATAGGCGGTATGAGAAGCAGCGTCATGACCACGGTGAGTACCAGATACACGAGCCACAGGTCTTTAGCCGTCTGACTGATGCGCGGGCGCATACGCTCATGCGTGATGCCAGTGACCTCGGCATTGAATAGCGAGATGCCTCCCTTGTAGTTGAGCATGGGCAGCACTGCCAGCGTGAACAAGATTATTCCCATGCCGCCGAGCCAGTGTGTGACGGCACGCCAGAACAGGATGCCGTGGGGGACCGAATCGAGGTGACGCATCACCGAGGCTCCAGTAGTGGTAAAGCCCGACATGGTCTCGAAATAGGCGTCGGTGACATTAGTTATTGTCCCGCTAAACAGGAATGGGAGCATACCGAATGCCGAGAACATCACCCACACGATTGCCGTGAGGAAAATGCCCTCGCGCTTGCGCATGGTCATCGACGACGGTCGTATGCCTAAGGTCATGAGCGCGCCCACTGCCACAGTCAAGGCAAGCGAGTAGACAAAACTCATTGCCACATCACTCTCGCCATAGATAGCCGACACGACTGCCGGAAGACCCATAAAGGCGCCCTCGATCATCAGCAGCCACCCCATGAAACGGAACACTATGGGCAGATTGAGATTCTGTGTGAAAAACCGTCGGCTTAGTTGCATACCGTCACAATATCTTTTTTATCCAAACACTTTTTCTATCTTGTGCAGCGACCCCGAGAGGCAGAACACCACCACACGGTCGCCTGCCAAAAGCCTGGTATCGCCTTTCACCAGTTGCCCCACTCCATTGCGCGACAGGCCGGCGATGGTCATGTCGCGATTGAGTTTCAAGTCCTTGATGGGGGCTTTAGTGACCTTGGCACCCGGTTTTATCTCAAGTTCAGCCACCTCGGCATCAGCCAGTGCAAGGCACTTGCTGTTTTCCACATCACTGTCAAGCAGCTTTTGGAATATGCGGCTCGAGGCGAGCAGTTTCTTGTTGATCACAGTGCCTATGTTAAGACTCTCGGCCTCGGGAATGAACTGCATGTTTTCAACCTCGGCAATGGTCTTGCGCACGCCATGGTTCTTGGCCATGATGCAGCTGAGTATATTGGACTCGGAATGCTCAGTTAGAGCCACAAAAGCGTCGCAGTCGGCAATGCCCTCGTCCTCTACGGCATCGGTGTTGGTGGCATCGCTGCACACCACGTGGCAGTTGGGCAGAGTCTCACTCAGGCGTTGACAGTTGTCGGGGTCACGGTCGAAGATTTTGATGTCCACCTTGTGGCCAAGCTGGCGGGCGAGCTGCACAGCGATGGGAGTGCCTCCCATCACCATAATCCGCTCAACGGAGATTTGCCTCTTGCCGCAAATCTCTATCACATCGTCGAGGTGCTCGCGCGTGGTCGAGATATAGGCGATATCGTTCTCGCTAATCATGTCATCGCCACGCGGGATAATAATCTCGCGGTTGTGCTTAATGGCCGACACGTGAAGCACGTTGCTCACGCCGCCAATCTCCCTGAAGCGCTTGCCCACTATCTTGGCGTTGGCCCTCAGTTTCACGCCCACCACGATGAGCTGCCCGTCAAGCATCTCAAACCAGTTGCGCGCCCAGGTGTGCTTGAGAGCGTTTATTATCTCGATCCCTGCAAAATATTCAGGATAAATGAGGTCGTCGACACCCATTGTGTTGAAATAGTCGACGTAGCGGTCGGTAAGGAACTCGTCGTTGTCGATTCGAGCCACCGTCTTCTTTGCGCCCAGACTCTTGGCCATTGAGCATGCAATTATGTTGCGGGTCTCATATGGGGTGACGGCCACGAAGAGGTCGGCCACTCCGACACCCACCCTGTCGAGCATGGAGAACGACACTGGCCGCCCCTGCACTGTCATCAGGTTGTAGGAGTCAAGGGCCGAAAGCTTGTCGATGTCATTGTCGATTACAATAATATCCTGATTCTCATTGGAGAGCATCTTGGCCAAATGCAAGCCAACTTCGCCGGCTCCGGCAATTACTATCTTCATCGCTTATTGTTTGCTGCCCGTGGCGTTACTTGATTCGTTTTCTATCTCGGAGAGCGCATCGGTCACCCGCTGGGCGATTTGTGAGGCGTCGAATCCACACAGGTGCCGCAGCTGGGCGACTGTGCCTTGATGCACAAAGCGGTCGGGAATGCCAAGGCGTATCAATCTGGTGGCACATCCGCGGCTTGCCATCCACTCGGCCACCACCGATCCGAGCCCGCCGTTCACCGTTCCGTCTTCCACGGTAACTACCAGCCGGTTCTGTTCCACAGCCTCGGCTATGATCTGCTCGTCGACGGGTTTGAGGAATATCATGTCGTAGTGTGATGCGGCCACTCCATGCTCATTAAGCAGTGCCACAGCACGCGTCACCTCGTTGCCGATGTCGCCTATCGAGAGCAGGGCCACACGGCCGTCGCCCTGTGCGAGCTTGCGGCCGCGTCCTATTGGCAATGCGCGCATTGCGTTGCGCCAGTCGGGAAGCACACCCCTACCGCGCGGATAGCGAATGGCCATGGGGCCGCAGTCTGAGGCCTGAGCCGTATACATGAGGTTGCGCAAGCAATGCTCATTGATGGGGGCACTGATTATCAGGTTAGGGATTGGGCGCAAGTATGCCAAGTCGAAAGCCCCGTGATGTGTCACTCCATCCTCACCCACAAGGCCGGCACGGTCGATACAGAAAGTGACCGGAAGCCGGTTGATGGCCACATCGTGGATTATGTGGTCGAAGCCGCGTTGCAGAAACGAGCTGTAGATGCAGCAGAACGGGCGCATGCCATCTTTGGCCAAGCCGCCCGAGAAAGTAACCGCATGCCCCTCCGAAATGCCCACATCAAAGGTACGCTCGGGGAAAGCCTCGTGCATAAACGACATTGACGTGCCGCTCGGCATGGCGGCCGTGATGCCCACGATGCGGTCGTTGGCCTGCGCCAGCTCCACGAGCGTGTGCCCGAACACATCCTGGTATTTGGGGGGCTTGCCGGTGACATCAGTGGCGACACGCGCGCCTGTGGCCTCGTCGTAGCACCCGGGCGCGTGCCATGTAGACGGGTCGCGCTCGGCAGGCGCATAGCCCTTACCCTTGCGTGTGTGCAGGTGTATGAGCTTGGGGCCGCTCATGTCCTTGATATCGTTGAACACCTTCACAAGCTTTTCCACGTCGTGCCCGTCGAACGGGCCAAAATATCGTATGTTGAGTCCTTCGAATATGTTTTGTTGCCCGGTGAGCAACGATTTCATCGCATTGTTGAAGCGCAGCACCATGCCCTTGCGGTTGTCGTTGAGCACATGGTGGCGGCGCAGAAAACGGTAGAACCGGTAGCGCACATTGTTATACTTGCGCGAGGTTGTGAGGTCGGTCATATACTCACCGAGGGCACCCACGTTGGCATCAATCGACATGTCGTTGTCATTGAGCACTATGATGAGGTTGTTGTGGTGTATCGAGGCGTTGTTCAATCCCTCGAACGCAAGGCCGCCACTTATCGACGCGTCGCCTATCACCGCCACGACCTTGCGGTCGGGGTTGTTCTCAAGCTCGGCTGCGATTGACATGCCCAAGGCTGCCGAGATGGAATTTGAGGCATGCCCTGCGGCAAATGTGTCGTAGGGACTCTCGTCGGGATTAGGGAAACCGCTGAGACCGTTCATCTTGCGGTTTTGGCAGAAACTGTCGCGACGCCCGGTAAGTATCTTGTGGGCATAGGCCTGATGTCCCACGTCCCACACGATGCGGTCGTCGGGAGTGTTGAACACGTAGTGCAGCGCCACATTGATCTCCACCGCTCCCATGCTCGAGGCAAAGTGTCCCGGATTAGTCGAGAGCTGGTGGATGAGGAAGCCACGCAACTGGCGACACACCTCAGGCAACTGTCCGACAGACAAGCGCTTGAGGTCGGCCGGCGAGTCGATGGTTGCCAGCAGCGGAAAATGCTGTTTAGTATATTCTGAGTCCGACATCGGTCAATTGTCTTTGTTTTTGTAATATCGTTTATACAAGGGCACGAATACAATTATGCCCGAAGCCGCAATGGAGAAAATCACCATGAAACCTATTTGCTTTGCCCGAGTGAGCAGCATGTAGCACAGCCACAGCCACAACACCACAATGAAGCAAAACCTTATAATTTTTCCTTTATCCATCGTCTATGCGCATAAATAAACAGATACAAACGTCACATTATCAACGCTTGGCCGCCGCGCCACTAACAAGAGGTATAAAGCCAAGCCATGTAATTTGCAAATTTAATAAAATTATATCAAATGCGGCTTGTGCCCTGCCAAGATTTTTTTGCGGTATTGGAGTCCGAATCGGTTAAAAAACTTTCGACACGGCCGGGCTCATTTGTGGAGATTTTTGAGTAATTTTGTTGGGGACTTTCACCGAAAGTCTCAAACTTGCATAAAACATCTACAGATGGC
>CAVIEK010000006.1:0-32595 GCA_963641805.1 Bacteroides fragilis | reverse complement strand
GTATGTGCGTTCTACAGCGTCATAGATGCCTGCAAAGTCGGAGCCTTCGGCATGATAGGAGTAAGCCAAATAATATGTGTTGTTATAGCTTTGCCCCCATCCCCAATTCATTCGTAGGTAGGTGTATTTGATTCCGTCACGCTCGATTTGCATTTGGGTGTCGCCTGAGGCTGATTGAGTGAACATCCATGCAGGGCATCTGTTGTATTCCTCCTCGGTGATTCGGTGTGACTCATCCCACTCATAGTTTATGACCATCTTGTCCTCATTAGTTAGGGCGCCGTCAATGATGAAAGCGTGTCCACCGTCATCATTTCCCGATTTGTCAACCATTTCTCCTGCGGCATAGACGGGGGTGCTCGATCTTAAATTAGACATAACAGTGTTGAAGTTGTAGCTTTGGCTCTTGCTGAACGACAGCTTGTAGGGACCGAATGCCTTGGACTCCTTGCCCCCCCGCAGTAGAGCCTTTGTCCCAATAGTACTCTGTCCCCAAAATAGAGCCGAGGTAGGCGAGGAACATGGCCTGGGTATTGCTGGATGAGAAAATCGTGCTCCATTCGTCGGTTGAGAACCCTGTGACGCTGAACCAGTTGTCGTTAATAGTCGGCATGTGTACCGCCGAAGGCAGTGTGGTGCCTAAATTGTTGCCGGCCCTATAGTGAGCTATGATTTGGCCGCATGCCACGGGTACGCATCCGGTGGGACTGCGCCACCAAGATCCAGAGGGAGCTTGTCGCATAACTATGTAGTTGTTGTAAGGATAGTTTTGGTCCCAATGGGTTTTGATAATGTGTGGGATTTCGTCATTGCTGCTTACGTACGATGAGTCGGTCGCAATCCACATCCCGTCGCCGTATGCCGAGCGTCTTTGGACTTTACTGGCGCTTTTGGCGGAACTTTGCCGATTGGCGTCAATCAGCGACCAAACGGGGTCTCGGCGCGTTTCGCTGCTTACTCTCATTGCTGCCACTCAGTCAATGAGGCCTTGAATGCTCAGGATGGCGGGGTTCTCAACATCGAGTAGGTTGAGCACGCCCTCGTCAGAGAAAGCGAGCACGGGCGGCATCCGCTGATCACCCGATATCAGTTTCCATCCATCGTCGAGGTTAACGCAATAGGCTAGGGTGTCGCCGTCTTTACAGACGGGGACAACGCTCTTAACCTTGGCGCTCTTGTGGGCGACGTGCAGATACCGGTCTAGCATCTGGCGTGTCACGCCATAGTCGTAGGCCGAGGCAGCCGCAGTGCGTTGTGTGTTGGCAACGTCTGGAGGACTCCCGATGACATCGGTCTCACTGCAACCAGTTAGTAACAGCCCGGCAGTAATAGTGAATAGTAATGTAAATGAAATTCTCATAATATATAATGTGCTGTAAATCTTGGTTTTCAAAGATTCGGAGACTTAACGCGCCAAAGATATGTATAATTTATCAAACAACCAACAAGAAGCCATAAAATATTTTATGCATGTCGTTTTTTTGTGCCGCTTTCTTATGTTATGCCTATATCTCAATAGGTTATAGGCGATTAGATTGATGCGTGCACAAACGAGATTGTTAATTATGTGGCAAAATCATTGCCATTTGCCAAGATTATGGTATTTTTGCAACATCGGACTTGGAAAGGGTAAGTTTGCCAACGCTATGTTCCGATGTTTTTAACCATTAAAACACATTATATTAAAGAGCAGTGAAGCATCATGGCCGATAATGAAATCGTTGAGCGCATCAAATACTTGATTCGCAACCTCAATTACCGTCAAAACGAATTTGCCGAAAAAATCGGAGTGAATCCGTCGAATTTGTCGAAATATATCAATGGGCGCTTGCCGATTAGCGAGTCGCTAGTCAACCGCATTGTGGTAAATATGGGTGTGTCGAAACAGTGGCTTGAGAAAGGCACCGACTTGCCGTTTGCAAAGACGCCCCACGCCCCTGTGGCAGTTAGTGTCGCTACGGCCGACATGATCCAGCACGATAGCGGCACACCGGTCTACGACATTGACGTGACGGCAGGCTCAATTCCCAGGTCTCAAATGTTTGCCGACGAGCAGATAATAGGTTCGGTAAATCTCCCCGACATGGTGAGCCGTGACAGCCGCATCGTGCGCGTGAGTGGCGACAGTATGACCCCTGTGATATACAACGGCGATTTCATCGCAGTGAGAGAGCTGACCAATACGCGCCAAATCTTTTGGGGGCAGATCTACGTGGTGATGCTCGATGATTACCGCATGGTTAAATACGTGCGCCGCCACAGCAATCCTTCAATGGTGATACTGCACAGTGAGAATCCGGCATACGACGACATGGAGGTGATGCGCGATGATATCCGTGACTTGATGTTTGTGCAGGCTATTTTGCATTTGGACGTGCGCATGTGATTGCGTCTTGATTGTTAAGAGCAGGAAAGAAACCATTACCGACGATGGATAAAGAAAAGATAACGACTTACGCCCTTGCCAACGGCTTGCGGTGCGTGCATGTGACGAGCCAGTCGCCAGTGGGGTGGTGTGGCCTTGTGGTGGATGCCGGAAGCCGTGACGATGCCGATGGCCGTCACGGGCTTGCCCACTTTGTGGAGCATACCATATTCAAGGGGACCACACACCGCAAGGCGTGGCACATCATCAACCGCATGGAGGCGGTGGGAGGCGAGTTGAATGCCTACACATCGAAGGAAGACACCACTCTGTATGCCGTTTTTCCCGTTGAGCACATAGGACGGGCTTTGGAGCTGATTGCCGACCTTGTGTCGTGTTCGGTGTTCCCTGAGGCGGAACTGGAGCGTGAGCGCGGCGTGGTGCTTGAGGAGATTGACTCCTATCGCGATTCTCCGTCCGATGCCATATATGATGATTTCGAGGACATGTTGTTTGCCGGCAGCGCCATAGGCCACAACATTCTCGGCAACGCCGACCATTTGGCTGCCATCACCGGGCAGGACTGTCGCGACTATCTAAAGCGCCTGTATGTGCCAGCCAACATGGTACTCTTTTCGATGGGCAATATCGCGCCCTCACGGGTGGCGACGATGGCTGAGAGGCACTTTGGGCATCTGCATCACGGGCTTGTACGCAACTCTCGCCAAGTGCCTCGGCTGTTGCCGCCGGCGCGGCGCAAGGAGGACGCGGGCCTGCACCAGAGCCATACTGTGATCGGTGCACGCATCCCCGGCATGCACGATGACCGTCGCTATGCCCTGTCGCTGCTCAACAACATCATTGGCGGCCCCGGCATGAACTCGCTGCTCAATGTGCAGCTTCGCGAGCGTCGCGGTTATGTGTACACCGTTGAGTCGAGTGTCACGGCTTTTACCGATTGCGGTCTCTTTGAGGTGTATTTCGGGTGCGACGACAGCACTGCCGACAAGAGTCTGCGCATCGTGGAGCGCACATTGCGTGCTCTTGCGGAGACTCCTCTCACCGCAAGGCAACTGGCGGCTGCGAAAAAGCAATATTGTGGCCAACTGCTACTGGCGAGCGACAATGCCGAAGCCAACGTCATAGGGGCGGGCAAGTCGCTGCTCTATTATGGTCGTGTGGGCACGTTGTCGGAGTCGATAGAGCACATACGCTCGCTCTCGTCATCCCAACTAATGGAGGTGGCCCGAATGGTGCAACCCGACCGCTGCTCGGTGCTCACTTTCGGGTAGGCGCTGTGGGCGCAAAATGCGATTTTGCTGTGATTTCGCCAATAAAAGGCTTTTTTGGCCGTTTTTGTTTGTGGTGGTGGCGCAAAATTCGTATTTTCGTAGCATTAACGGTAATTGCGTGTGCTGTTATGTGTTATGGCGCAATCGTTGCCGTAGTGTTTTTCTTATGGATAATTCTATAAAACAAATAAACAGTTTTTGATTATGAACGATGTTAATCATTATCTGCAGCCTGCCGAGAAGAAGATGAACGAGGCTGTGGGCTACTTAGACGAGGCTCTGGCGCATATCCGTGCCGGCAAAGCCAATGTGAAGATTCTTGACGCTGTGCGCGTTGAATACTATGGCAGCAAGATGCCCGTCAGCAATGTGGCCAACGTCAATACTCCCGACGCACGCACCATCGTGATTACACCGTGGGAGAAAAACATGTTCAAGGTGATAGAGAAGGCGATAATAGACTCAAGCATCGGCATCATGCCAGAGAACAACGGCGAGGTGATTCGCTTGAGTATCCCGCCACTCACCGAAGACCGCCGCAAGCAACTTGTCAAGGAGTCGAAGGCCGAGGCCGAGAAAGCCAAGGTGAGCGTCCGCAATGCCCGCCGTGAAGCCATTGAGGGGCTGAAGAAAGCCGTGAAAGACGGTATGGCCGAAGATGTTGAGAAAGATGCCGAGAACAAGGTGCAAAAGCTGCACGACAAGTATCTCAAGACCATCGACGAACTTTTTACGGCAAAGGAAAAGGAAATCCTCACAGTGTGATGGCTCGCTAAGAAGGAAACACCACAAAAAAAACGCGGCCCGGCTCCATTTCAATGGTGAGTCGGGCCGCGACTTTATCTGTCGGCGCCGTCGGGCGGTGCTTCAGCGTGGTGTGCTCCCTATAATCACGGGTTTGCCGGGCTGGAAGTTGTCGGTGACGGTGATGGTGGGCGACTCTGTGCCGAGGTTGTCTACGGTTATCGTCCGTGTGCTTATCCAGTTGGTGTATACCACTTGTGCCATGAATGTGTCGCCTTTGCGTTCATAGGCAAAGCAGCCTGCCGTGGTATATGGCAAGGTATGCCCGCTGATGCTTGTGAGCGGAAGCGTGAATGCCCCATTGAAAAAGGGCGGTGCCATGCGCGTGGTGTGTCTTGCCCATAGTTTGTGCCCAAGAGGGATACTGTCGCATGTGCCGTCGGTCATGGTTACAATGAGGGTGCGCTCCCCTTTGCCGCCGAGCAATTGCAATGAACTGAGGCCAAGGCTGTTGCTATTGAGGGCCAGATTGAACGTTCCCCCGTTGGCACTGCCATTAACGGTAGGGGTCGACATTGATGCGAGTTTGCGCTCAAGCGACTTTTGTTTCTTGGCATTGGGCGTAATCGGTGCCTCTTTCACTCCAGGCATCAGTTGCCGCCACACACATCTCAGTTCGTCGTAGGGGCCGCGGTCAAGACTTATGCCGTTCATTGCCACCACAAGCCGTTTGGCCGGGTCGACGATGATATATTGGCCATAGGCACCGTCGGCGCGTGCCACACCAGGCTCAAGGCATCGCCACATTTGGTATCCGTAACCTTGGTTCAAGTCGCTCGGCTCTTTGCCCGGATGCCATTCGATCTGTACTTTCTGCATCTCGGCTATCCATTGAGCCGATACCACTTGCCGGTCGTTCCACTTGCCGCCATTGAGCATCATTTGCCCTATCTTGGCCATGGATTCCAGACCGAGCCGCAATCCCCATCCGCCTGTGCACACTCCGGTTGGGCTGAGTTCCCAGTCGGCCTCATCGATTCCAAGCGGGTTGAAAAGTCTCTCGCGCAAGTAGTGGAGTGTGGTCTGTCCGGTGACTCTCTGTACGATTGCCGACAGTGTGTAGGTGCAGAAACTGTCGTAGCGGAACCGCTTGTCGGTGCCTAGCTTTGGATTGGAGAGAAACGCTTGCTCCCAATTGGAACTGTGCAGCGGCAGGTCACCGGGTGTATATGCCCCGGCATCCATTGTCAGTAGGTCACGCACTGTGAGTGAAGCCATGGCCTTACTTATGGTGTCGGGCAATAATTCAGGGAAAAATGAGGCCACGCGGTCGGTCAGGCGCAGCTGGTTGTTGTCGATGGCAATGCCCACGGCGAGTGCCGTGAGGGTCTTGCTGCATGAGAAGAGGGTGTGCACCTCGCCCTGCCTCCACGGGGCGTTGTGGGCCTCTGCCACCACATATCCGTTGCGCACCACCATCAGGTGGTGTAATTCAGTTTTGGGCAATGCTTGCAGCGAGTCGATCAGCAGCTCTATGGCTTTCGGCTCGATGCCTTGCTCGGCCGCTGTCGACCGAGGCAGCAAGGTTTCGGCCATGGCAGTCGCTGTGGTCAGTGCGACCATGGATATGGTCATGATTTTTTGTGATAATGATTTTATCATTTTTTGTGACAATGGGTTTATAGTCAGGTTAGTGGTATCGTGGTCCAGTGTGGGGGCACCAGGTCGGGCATGGGCGATGTCTTGCTCCATCGTTCGGGTGCTATGACAATGCGGTTGGGGTCGTTGTTGAGCCAAGCGCCCCACCAGCCGTTGAGCGATGGTGATATTATGCAGTGGCTGGCCTTCATCAGATAGGCAATCAAAGTGGCCTCGTTGGCGAGCGGATACCCTGATATCTGCACGTCAGTCCCCTGGAAATCAATGTTGGCGCGGGTCCATGCGGTGTCGGTGGTGAGTACCACGAATTGCGGTTTGTCGAGCGTGGTCAGCACGTTGGCCACCGCCCAATTGAAGTAGTCGGCAGTGACTGCCCCGCTTTGTGGCTCGCTCACCAGCATTGCCACGCTTTGAGGCTTGCGCAGCAGTTTGATGAGCTCCCACGACCGTGCGGGGAGTTGGCGGTCGGTCACTTCGAACGCTTCTCTGACTTCCGCTTCCACATGGGCAAAATATTTTGGCGATAGCCAATGCCCGCGCAGGTAGCATCCGTTAAGGCTCAATATGCCCGGGTCGAATGCTGTGCCGGGATGCTCGGCCACTATGCGGCCCGTTGGTTTTATCAATTTCGACATCAATCTGCCTGCGGTGCTATGCAAGCCGTAAGGCTTTAGCTGCTCGGGCGTGGCCAGAATGTAGTGGCGCAGGTTGAACCGTGATTTTATCCATCCGCCTTTTTCTTCCACGTTCAGCAGCGTGTGGGGGTCGTAGGCCCGCATGGCGGTGTATAGCGCATATTGGAACATCTGCTCTGCCACAGAGCCCTTGATTTCAATAATATTCATCGGTTGGGGTTTTTGCTTGGGGCTTTTGCCGCAACTGCAAAAATAATGAAAATAAGCCGTGACGGCCAATATTTTTTGTCTAAAAATGGGTACGGCAAAAACTAAATGCTTACATTTGCAACCATAATTATTTTGGCCAATATGGGTAAAAACGAATTATCAGCAATCCCCGGTCGTATGTGGTTGGGAATTAGAAGCGTCAGCAAACGCTTTGGAGCATGGTATAAATCACTTTACAGAGGAAAGCCTTGGTACATAAAGACGGTGGTTGGCATAGCCACCTTCGTTGTGTGCTTTTTCATATATCTGATAGCAGTCGACATCAATTTCTTATGGCTGTTTGGCAAGTCGCCGTCAATGCACGACATCATGAACCCCAAGACTGCCAACGCCTCCTATATCTACAGCGCCGACGGCAAGATGATAGGAAAGTTCTATAACGAGAACCGTACTCCGGTGAAGTATGATGAGGTGAACCCTACGTTCTTCAAGGTGTTGATCGATACCGAGGATGAGCGTTTCTACGATCACTTGGGCATTGATGTTCAGGGACTTTTCGCGGCAGCCAAGGATATGCTTGTGCATGGCCGCTCGCGTGGAGCCTCCACAATAACCCAGCAGCTGGTGAAAAACATGTTCCGGGTGCGCACCCAGTATTCAACCGGACTTCTTGGCTACATTCCCGGAGTGAGGATGATCATCATGAAGACAAAGGAATGGATTCTGGCCACGGAGATTGAGATTTTCTATCACGACAAGCAACGAATTCTCGAGATGTATGCCAATACCGTCGACTTTGGAAACAACGCCTATGGAATCAAGACGGCGGCACGCACCTATTTCAACACAACACCTGCCGAACTCACCATCGAGGAAAGCGCTGTGCTCGTGGGCCTGCTTAAAGCCACCTCGAGCTACAATCCGCGCCGCAACTATGACCGCAGCCTCAAGCGTCGCAATGTGGTGCTCAACAACATGCTTGTGCAAGGAGATCTCACGAAGGCTGAGTGCGACTCGCTGAGCCGCTTGCCCATCATGCTGCAGTATCATCCCGAAGATGAGTTTACCGGCGTGGGACCATACTTCCGCCGGGCCGTGCTCGACGACCTCAAGGACTGGTGCACCGAAAACGGCGTTGACCTTTACACCGATGGTTTAGAGATACACACCACTCTAGACACACGCATGCAGAAGTATGCCGAGGAGGCCGTGAAGGAACAGATGAAAGTTGTGCAACGCAACTTCCAAGCCCACTGGGGCGATGGTGACTGTTGGGTCGATGAGAATCAGCAGGTGATACCAGGTTTTGTGGCCGACAAGGCCCGTCAGTGTGACTATTACAAGACCCTTCAGGCACAATATGGAGGTAACACCGACTCGATAAACTATTATATGAACAAGCCGCGCATGATGCACGTGTTCGACTACGATGGCGGCAAGGATATGGAAATCAGTCCGATGGACTCTGTGCGGCGAATGCTGCACTATATGCACTGTGGCTTTCTGGCAATGGAGCCGGGGACCGGATATGTGCGTGCCTGGGTGGGCGATGTCGATTACAAGACTTGGAAATACGACAAGGTGAGCGCGATGCACCAGCCTGGCTCCACCTTCAAGTTGTTTGTCTACACGGCGGCAATGGAGCGCGGACTCACCCCTTGTGACCGCCGCCTCGATGCCTATATCGACACAGTGGTGCCCAACCGCAAGACCGGCGTGCCTGAGCGGTGGGCTCCGCACAATGCCAATGGTCGGTTCTCGGGTGCCAATATGACCCTTCGCTCGGCATTCGCCCAAAGCATCAACAGCGTGGCGGTGCGCGTGGGCAATGAGGTCGGTCTTGCAAACGTGGCGGAGATTGCCCACAAGATGGGCATCAACTCTAAACTTGACGAGACTCCGGCCTTGAGCCTGGGATCAAGTGACGTCAACTTGGAGGAGCTAGTGAACGCTTACTGTACAGTGGCGGCCGATGGTATGGCACACGAGCCAGTGCTTGTCACTAAAATAATGAGCGTGGGGACCGATGGCGTGAAAAAAGTGATATATACCTGCGAGAAAGAGAAAGGCGCTGCACGTCAAGCAATATCGCAACGGGCTGCCTATCTGATGCAGAAGATGCTTGAGGCCAGCCGTACCGATGGTGGGGGCACTTCGATGCCGGTCAATGCCTATGTGCCTTACGGCGACTGTGACTGGGGCGGCAAGACGGGCACCAGCAACAGCCATGCCGATGCCTGGTTTGTGGCTGTGTCGCCAAAACTCGTGTGCGGAGCTTGGGTCGGCGGTGAATATCGCCAAATCCATTTCCGCACCGGAAGGCTCGGGCAAGGAAGCCGCACAGCGCTTCCGGTGGTGGGCCTGTTCCTGCGCAAGCTTTTTGCCGATGCAGCGTTCAGCAAATATCGCGCCCGTTATGCCAATAACCCCGACCTCAACAACTTGGCAGTGGGTTGTGCCAATGAATATCAGCAGGTGAGCACCGACTCGATTGACTATGCCGACCCCGACTCGATCGATATCGTGCAGGCTGCCGAGGAGGATATCAACGGGACAATACCCGAGAGTGGCGAGCATACCACCGAACCTGCTATGGCTGAGCCGCAAAGTGGCACCACACCTGAAGAGAATGTGAAGAAGGCTTTCGGCAACAAGGAGAAAGACAAGGAAAAGAAGACGAAGAAACCTGCTGAGCCAGAGATTTAGTTCCGGGCCAAACCATACACACGCATAAGGGAAATAACCGCGCAGTGCCGAGCCGGCCACTGGCCGGCCTGAATTTGAAGATTAAAAATTTTAAATAATGGTTAGAAAATACGACTATTTGATTATCGGTTCCGGAGTGGCCGGAATGAGTTTCGCACTCAAGGTGGCCAAGACCGGTACTGTTGCACTGATTTGCAAGACATCGCTCGATGAGGCCAATACCGATTTGGCGCAAGGCGGTGTGGCTTCGGTAACCAATCTGCTTGTCGACGATTTCGATAAGCATATCCACGACACTATGGTGGCGGGCGATTGGCTCAGTGACCCTGACGCCGTGCGCAAAGTGGTGACAGAGGCCCCCGGACAAATCAAGCAGTTGGTGGAGTGGGGCGTGAATTTCGACAAGAAGGAAGACGGTTCCTACGACCTTCATCGTGAGGGCGGCCACTCTGAGTTCCGTATACTGCACCATGCCGACAATACCGGACACGAAATACAACAATCGCTCGTGGCTGCTGTCAAGGCCAACGACAGAATCGATGTCTACGACAACCACTTTGCCGTTGAAGTGATTACACAGCACCATTTGGGCAAAATAGTTACCCGTCGTACCCCCGACATAGAGTGCTATGGCGCCTATGTGCTTAACCAATCGACTGGCAAGGTCGACACCTTCCTGTCGCGAGTGACGCTAATGGCGACCGGTGGCATAGGTTCGGTATACCGCACCACCACCAATCCGCTTATAGCCACTGGCGACGGCATTGCCATGGTGTATCGAGCCAAAGGTACTGTGCAGGACATGGAGTTTGTGCAGTTCCACCCGACGGCCCTTTATCATCCGGGCGACCGTCCGGCCTTCCTCATAACCGAGGCCATGCGCGGCTATGGCGGCGTGCTCCGCAATCTCGCCGGCGAGGAATTCATGCAGAAGTATGACCCGCGTCTGTCGCTCGCTCCACGCGACGTGGTCGCCCGTGCCATCGACAACGAGATGAAACAGCGTGGCGATGACCATGTGTATCTTGACGTGACGCATAAAGACCCCGAGCAGACCAAATTCCATTTCCCAAACATCTACAAGCACTGCCTGGGCATAGGCATTGACATCACCAAGGATTACATCCCCGTGGCTCCGGCAGCCCATTATCTGTGTGGTGGCATCAAGGTCGACCTCAACGCTTGCTCGTCGATCAGGCGGCTCTATGCCGTGGGCGAATGCTCTTGCACCGGTCTGCATGGCGGTAATCGCCTTGCCTCAAACTCGCTTATTGAAGCAGTGGTCTATGCCGACGCGGCAGCCAAGCATGCCATTGAACACCATAATGACTATAGTTGGCGTGACGATGTGCCCGAATGGAACGATGAGGGCACGCAGCACCCCGAGGAAATGGTGCTCATCAGCCAAAGCGAGAAGGAAGTGGGCGAGATAATGAGCACTTATGTGGGTATCGTGCGCAGCAACCTGCGTCTCGACCGCGCCTGGAACCGTCTTGACATACTTTATGAGGAGACCGAGAAACTGTTTAAGGAAAGCAAGGTGTCGCGCCGCATATGCGAGTTGCGCAACATCATCAATGTGGGCTACCTTATCATGCGCCAGGCTAAGGAGAGAAAGGAATCACGCGGACTGCACTATACC
Source organism: Bacteroides fragilis (assembly GCA_963641805.1). GTDB lineage: Bacteria > Bacteroidota > Bacteroidia > Bacteroidales > Muribaculaceae > Sodaliphilus. Next base: position 21,342 of record CAVIEK010000006.1, on the reverse strand, counting down.
GTCGACTATCCGCCGAAACCCAAGAATGCTGATGACTTGAAGCTGTGATGCCACTTTAATCCACCGACGCACAATCCATTGTGTGGCCCGTGGATGTGACACTCGCATGCACCGCATAATGTTGCGGCACCGGTTCTTTTCCCAGAATTGGTGCCGCAGTTTTTTCAGCGGCGGCTATTTGCTATGGCCATACTTAATAGGCGCAAGTCATGAAAAGGCAGGTTTTGATTTGAACGTGTACGGCTTTTGGTGAGAATGTGTAGCGCTTATTTGAAAAAAACGACGTTCCGGTGTCTTTTAACGATTGAAAATTTGCAATTGTGCCTATATGGCGTTAATTTTGTGACACTTCGACACGAAACGAAGCACAAAATCGAATCCTGCCCATTGGCAATTGTAGTTTTGATTGCCTCATGGATTACGAGGGACGAAAAACCTGGATACAACTAATTAATTATCATAAAACAACTACTACACACTATGAACCAAGACGCCATCTATGCCTTTATCAGGCAAATCAACTCCGAGTTTTTTGGCCCAGCCTTAGTTTTCCTTCTTTTGGGAGCCGGTATCTTTTTCACGTTCAGGTTGCACTTTGTGCCACGTTACTTCATGCGCACCGTAAAGAGCCTGTTCAGCTCGCGCGACAAATCACGCGCTAGCCGTTCAGAGGGAATCAGCGCATTCCAGGCACTTACCACAGCAGTGGCATCGCAAGTGGGTACAGGTAACATAGTGGGCGTGTCGATGGCAATGCTGATGGGTGGCCCAGGCGCGTTGTTCTGGCTTTGGATAAGTGCCATGTTCGGTATGTCGACAAACTTTGCTGAGGCCATTTTGGGCCAGAAATATAAAACCCACACGGCAGATGGCCACATAATCGGCGGTCCTGCCTACTACATACGCAACGGCCTCGGAAGCCGCGTGCTTGCCGGGATATTCTCGGTGTGCTTTATTGTGGCACTGTCGATAGGCATCATGGTGCAGTCTAACAGCATCAGCGGAGCCATGGACACCTTGTTCCACGGCAACGTAGAGCCTATATGGTTTGGTGTTGGTCTGGCCATTTTGGTCTCACTCATCCTGTCGGGTGGCATCGAGCGCATAGCCCCGTTTTCAGAGCGCGTAGTGCCGGTCATGGCCGGCCTGTTCATCATGGGCTGTGTCGTGTTTGTGGGCCTTAACGTGTCGCAATTGGTTCCTGCTCTTGCCGATGTGTTTAAGTATGCCTTCACACCCAAGGCCGGGGTGGGTGGAGCTGCCGGAATTGCAGTGATGACAGCAGTGCGTTATGGTGTGAACCGCGGGCTTTTCAGTAATGAGGCCGGCTTGGGTACTACACCACATGCCCATGCAATAGCCAAGGTGAAAAATGCCTACGACCAAGGATTGATAGCCATGGTGGGCATTGCTGTTGACCTCCTTGTGTGCACACTCACCGGTCTGTCGCTTTTGCTGTCGGGGGCCCTTGACCAGCCAGACCTTAACGGCATACAGCTCATGCAATATGCCTTCGGCACCAAGTTTGGCGTGATGGGTGACTGGCTTATAGCTGTGTCGCTATTCTTCTTTGCCCTCAGCACCATGGTGGGATGGTACTTCTTCTGTGCCCAAAACGTGCGCTATCTGTTTGGTGAGCGCCCAATCATAGCCTATCGGGTGATAGTGGTGGCGCTTGTGGTGCTGGCGTCGGTAATTGAGGTTCCGCTCATTTGGGAGCTTTCCGACACGTTCAACTTCTTTGTTGTCGTTGCCAACGTGGCAGCAATCTTGTGGCTCTCGCCCAAGGTTGTCGATGAGGTGCGCCGCATGCGCAATGACTTCAGTCGCAAGTGATCTTGCCCTCAACTATTTTCCCGCACAGAGCCGCTCTGCCACCGGGCAAGGGCGGCAGCGTGTGGCCGTAGTAAAGGCCCGCTAAAAAATATCAGAATCTTGCCTCGTTGTGTCGCCAGGTGACGCAAAGGGCCATGGTTTGTGTGGATTCGTATAGTGTTCGTTGGTTTTTAACAATTTAGTTGTTGCCCCTTTGGATTTTATTAACTACTTTTGAATCCTTTTATGCCTTTTTTGTGGCATAAACGGGCGTTGCGTGGCAGTAGCTATACGTTGCGTTTAGTGCACTCCCGCTTTTTTATTGACAAAATATAAACTTAAATACTCTTTATTAACAACACTGACACAAGGTTATGAAACTAAAACTGTTTTTGCTACTCACGTTGCTCGTGAGCCTGCCGGCGATAGCCCAGCAGGCATCGTTGCGCGGCGTGGTTATCAATTCCAAGAGCAGCCAGCCGGTGGCAGGACTTACCGTGATGCTCAACGGTCAGGGGGCTTCGGCCATCACTGGCCCCAACGGTGACTTCCTGATAACTGGAGCCCAGGCCGGAACCGACCAGATTCTGGTGCTTGGTTATGGCTTTAAGGACTTTGCTCTTGACGTGACGGTTCCGGCCGGCGGAACTGTCGATCTAGGCACGATCAAAGTTGTCCCGGCGGATTTCAGCGAAGGATCCTCCTATTCCGAGGCCTCGCGTGACTTCACGTTGAGCGAGTCGCAACTTGAAGACGAGGAAGGCAACTCACAGGCCGTGGGTATGCTTACCGGGGCAACCGACAACCCCTTCTACCAAGCCGCAAGTTACAACTTCTCGGCAATGCGGTTCCGCCAGCGTGGCTATAACAGCGAGTATACCGCCACCTACATCAACGGCATCAACTTCAACGATGCCGCACGTGGCCGGTTCAACTACTCGATGCTCGGCGGCCTCAACCAGGCATTCAAGAACAAGTCGATAGGCATCGGCATCGAATCGACAAGTTTCGGCTTTGGCGATGTGGGTGGTGCCAACAACATTACCACCTATGCCAAGGACTACGCACCCGGATTCCGTGGCAGCGTGGCCTATACCAACTCTAACTATCGCTGGCGCGGAATGGCCACCTATAGTACCGGTATGACCGAAAAAGGTTGGGCTCTCACCCTTTCGGCTATCGGACGCTATGCCGATGAGGGCGTGATTCCCGGTTCGTTCTACAACAGCTGGGGCTACTTCCTGGCCGTGCAGAAACAACTTGGGCACAACCACTCGCTGGCTCTCACCACCTTCGGTTCACCCACCAGCCGCGCAAGTAACTCAGCCACATTTGAAGAGGCCTATCAGCTCACCGGCAACAACCTCTACAACAGCAACTGGGGATGGCAGAACGGCAAGAAACGTAACGCCAAGGTGGTAAATTCATTCGACCCCACTGTGCTGCTCAACTGGATATGGGACATAAAACCCGGCACAAAGCTCAACACCGGCGTGGGATTCCACAAGTCGTTCTACGCATCGTCGGCTCTCAACTGGTATAATGCCCGCGACCCGCGCCCCGACTATTACCGCTATCTGCCGAGCTATTACTCCGACAGCCCTGAGACGCAGGCTCTCTACACCGACAAGTGGACCAACGACGAGAGTTTCCGTCAGATTAATTGGGATGAGCTGTATCAAGTGAACCAACTCAACAACTATATGGCCGACAAGACCGGCACAGAGAGCGGCTCGACTTACATTCTCGAGAAGCGCCACAGCAATCAGGCAAGCTGGATGCTAAGCACCAACCTCAACTCGCGCCTAAGCAATGTGCTTACGCTTCAAGGAGGTGCCAGCGCAAACTACACCGTCTCGTCGTATTACAAAACGATCAAGGACCTTCTTGGCGGACGTTATTGGACCGATGTGGACCAGTATGCCGAACGGGATTTCCCCAGCGACCCCAACATGGCTCAAAACGACATGAACAACCCCAACCGGCGTGTGGGAGTAGGCGACCGTTTCGGCTATGACTACAACATCAACTCAATCAATGCACAGTTGTGGTTGCAGAATACTGTAAATCTCGCACACTGGGACCTCAACTATGGAGCCGATGTGCGCTACACGTCATATCAGCGTGACGGCAAGATGCGCAACGGTCGTGCTCCAGAGAACTCTTATGGCAAGGGTGTGCGCCACAATTTCGTGGACTGGAGCGCAAAGGTGGGCGCAATCTACAAGCTCGACGGACGCAACAGCTTCCACTTCCACGCCTATTACGGCACACATGCGCCGCTGTCAAACAACGCGTATGTGTCTCCCCGCATCAAGGATGATGTGATCACCGACCTCAAGAGCGAGCGCATCCTCTCGGGTGATGTGAGCTATGTGTGGAACTACCGTCGCTTTATGGGTTCGGTCACTGGCTATTGGACTGAGTTTTGGGATCAGACCGAGCGTACATCGTTCTATGACGACCTCAACAGCACCTTCATGAACTATGCCCTCACCGGAGTGCGCAAAGAGCATAAGGGAGTGGAAGTGGGGCTCGCCTATAAGGTGACCTCATCGGTGACAATGAATGTCGCCGCCAACTTTGCACGCTACCAATACAAGAACCGTCCCACCGGCACTCGCAGCTACGAGAACGGCTCACAACCCGATGTGACACAGACTGTGTATCTGAAGAACTTCTATGTGGGCGGAACGCCTCAGGAGGCCTATTCGCTCGGATTCAACTGGGCGGCACCCCATCAGTGGTTCTTCGAGGTTAACGGCGTGTGGATGAACCGCGCCTACATCGACCTGTCGCCCATACGGCACGAGGCCATGGACAACCTCTACACCACAGTGGGGACGCAGGCCGAGCTGGAGGCTAAGTTGAATGAAATCACCACTCAGGAAAAACTCAACGAGGCTTTGGTTATTAACATGAGCATAGGCAAGCTCATCTACCTCAACCGTACGGCTTCGCTCAACATCAACCTGACTCTCAACAACCTGCTCGACAACCGCAACATCCAGACCGGCGGCTACCAGCAGGGACGATTCGACTACACCAACTTCACCACCACCAAGTATCCCAACAAACTGTACTACGGCCAAGGCCTCAGGATGTATCTGAACCTCGGTGTCCGGTTCTGATGGTGACGCACCGCACAACGAATCGCAACAATCATAAAACTCAACTACAAATCAAGAATAAGTTACAATATATCACACATATAAAATTATGAAAGGTATAAAGACGATATTAAGCGCAATGCTTCTCGCTGCCATGGCTGTGAGTTGCAACGACAATTTCGACACCCCGCCAATGGTGACACCCACGGCTCAAGACAAGGCCAACATCACCATTGCCGAGTTCAAGGCCAAATACTGGCAGGATGCACCCAACTACATCGACACCGTGAAAGAAGACCTGGTGATCGCAGGCCGCGTGGTGAGCAGCGATGCCTCGGGCAACATCTACAAGAGCCTCTACATCCAAGACGAGAGCGGTGCCCTCGCCATGAGCATCAACTCAAGCGGCCTTAACACCACCTACCGCGTGGGGCAGGAAATCGTGATTCCGCTCAAAGACCTTTATGTGGGCAAGTACAACGGCCAGCAGCAGCTCGGTTACCCCGACTACTATGAGAAGGGAAGCGTGTGGGAAGCCACATTCATGCCGCTTGAGCTGTTCAAGGCGCATGCCCAGCTCAACGGACTGCCCGATCCCGACAAGGTGCAGCCTGTGACCTGCAACATCACCGACCTCAAGCACGATGCTGAGAGCCTGCGCAAGTGGCAAGGCCAGCTGGTGCGTTTCGACAACGTCAAGTTCCCGGATGCCGACGGCACCGTGACGTATGCCGACGAGAGTTCCACCACTAACCGCAACATTGAAGATGAGGCCGGAAACACGCTGGTGATGCGCAACAGCAACTATGCCACATTCCGCAGCTCTATGCTGCCGCTCGGCAAGGGAAGCGTGATAGGTGTGCTCAGCTACTACAACACCCGTGCCGGAAGTAACGGCACTTGGCAGCTCTACATTCGCTCTACCGACGACTGCATCGGCTTCTCTACAAGTTCCAAAGGCACCGCCAACGACCCCTATACCGTCGATGAGGCCATAGAGGGCCAAGGCACCAAGAGCGGATGGCTCACAGGCTATGTGGTGGGCGCCGTTGCACCTGAGGTCACTGCAGTGAAGAGCAACAGCGATGTGGAGTGGAGCGCTCCCACCACACTCGACAATACCCTTGTCATCGCCCCTGCGGCCGATTGTCGCGACTACACCAAGTGTGTGGCTATCTCGCTGCCGCAGAGCACCCCGTTCCGCACCCAAGCCAACCTTAAGGAAAATGTTGAGGTTCTCGGTACCCAGATTTGGGTGAAAGGCTCATTTGCCAACTACATGGGCATGGCTGGCGTCACCGGCAACAGCGGCTCAACCGATGAGTTCCGCCTCTCGGTGAGCACCGGTGGTGTGACCAGCCTCAACGAGACCTTCGAGAGCGGTATCCCCTCGACTTGGACCAACCTCAAAGTGCAAGGTAATAAAGACTACTTCATAGCCACCTACAATGGCAACTCATATGCAAAGGTTACTGGCTATAACGGCACCGCTCCTTTCGACTCATGGCTCATCACTCCGGCCATCAATATTAAGAAGGCCGAAAAGCGCAACCTCTCGTTCCGCACCAGCGTGAACGGATATGGCTCAACTGAGACAAAATTCGAGGTTTACGTGATGTCGACTGCTGATCCCAGCACTGCCAAGATGCAGAAACTCAGTCCTGTGCTTGCAACTGCCCCGTCGTCGGGCTTCAGTGATTGGGTGGAAAGCGGCGACCTCGACCTCAGCCAGTGGGCCGACGGTACCTACTACATCGGATTCCGCTACACCTCGCCCAAGGCCGACAACTATGCCACTTGGCAACTCGACGACGTGAAGTTCGGCGAGGCATCGTCGGTTAATCCTCCTACGCCTCAAAGCGGCACGCGTGCCGACCTTGAGACCCTTAACAACGGTACCCCAACCGGATACTATGGTAAATATACGACTACGGCCGGATGGGTGGCAACAAACTGCAATGTGCTCAAGGGCGGTGACACCGACAGCAACCCCGTGTTCAAATTTATCGGTTTCAAGACCGGCTCAACATCAGAGTATGCCTTTGCTGCCTGCCTTAACGGCAAGGTCGGCTCAGAAGGCACACTGGTCTCGCCTGAGCTCACAGGTGGCATCGCCAACCTCAGTTTCAGCTATGGTATAGCCTACACCGAGTCAAGCGGCGTGAAGTTCCGTGTTGATGTCAAGCAGGCTGGCGCGGTGGTCAAGACGTTCACCGTCGAGAAGACTGATGTGGTGAAGGGTACAGCCTACACATTCAGCGAAGACGTGAATGTGGCCGGCAACTTCACAATCGAGTTTACCAATCTGTCGCCTTCGGCAAGCAGTTCTAACAAAGACCGCACGGCCGTTTGGAACGTGACATGGACTCAACCTTCAGCTATGGTTGTCCGCGACCCGCGCTCTCTCGTGCGTTGATCATAACAAGGTGGTCTTGCATAAGGCAAGACTCTCATTTCCCGGCGGGAAGCAAGCCTGTGACCAAGGCTTGCTTCCCGCCGGTTTGTTTGACTGGCATGTGTGTTGTCTAACGGGGCAAGTTCCGAGTAAGCCCTAATAACGCGGCCAAAGGTAAAGGGTGTTCACCGCGAGGTGAAATCTGAAAGAAACTGACGTCTTGAAGCAGCAGCGGTTGGAAATATGCCAAGGGTGTTGGAGGGAGCTGTGGCTTTCCAATCATGTAGAGACGGGTTGCCCAACGCTCGTGGGGCGTATCTCGAATGACGTTCCAAAACGGGAATTGCCATATGCGGAAATCATGCATGATGGCGTGAGATGTCGTCAAGTACGAAAGCAGAAGTTGAGCACCTGTGATTAGTGTTTATCTCCTACTCGATTTTGTGAGGCCCACACCCAAAGAGTCGAGTTTCCGGCCATGTCTGCCGATTGTGAAAAGCACTCTTGCACCATCGGCAAATATTCTTTAACTTTGCATGTTAATATCAACGCGAATCAATAAGTTGCTGCAATGAGAGTCAAAATTCACCGCGAAGGTCAAAATATAATATTCGTCCTGCTGTTCATATTGCTGGCAATCAATGTGCCGGCATATATGTTCATTGAGTATCGCCCCATACCCATAGCCATGATCGTGGTGTCGGTGGTGATGTTCTTACTTGTGGTCAATTTCTTTCGCCTGCCCAAGCGCCATTTCAAGCACTGCGACGATCCGCTCGCCGTGGTGGCGTCGGTCGACGGCACCGTGGTGGCTCTTGAAGAGGTGTATGAGGACGAGTACCTGCACCGCAACATGATTCAGCTATCGATATTCATGTCGGTGTTCAACGTGCACGCCAACTGGACACCCGTGTCGGGCCTTGTGAAATATGTGAAGCACCATGCCGGGCGATTCATGGCAGCCTATCTGCCCAAGTCGAGCACTGAGAATGAGCGGTCGGCTATAGTGATTGAGGCCAAGAATGGCAGCGACATAATGGTGAGGCAGATAGCCGGGGCCGTTGCCCGCCGTATTGTCACCTATGTGGAGCCGGGCGAGTGTGTAGACTTTGACGACCATATCGGTTTTATAAAATTCGGGTCGCGTGTGGATGTGTACCTCCCTCTCGATACCGAGATATTTGTGAAACTTGGCGACAAAACCTGGGGCGGAGAGACCCTGGTGGCGCGTCTGAAACCTTCTGACGACAATGAGACTGTTGACAGCGATAAAAAATAATATTCCCAACGCCATCACTTGCTGCAATCTGTTTTGCGGCGTGCTTGCCTCGGTGGCTTCGTTTAGCACGTTCGACACGGTGGGCACATGCGGCCTGCAAGGCTACCAAGTGGCCTTTGCCTTGATTGTTCTTGGTGCCGTGTTTGATTTTTTCGACGGTTTTGTGGCTCGTCTGATAGGTGCGTCGAGTCCGTTGGGAAAGGAACTCGACTCGCTCAGCGATTCTGTGAGCTTTGGCCTGGCACCAGCCTTGGTGCTCTACAACATGATGCGTCTTGCCAATCCCGGCAGCCTGCTTTGCTTCGGCGCGCTCATCATTCCGGTTTTTGGAGCCTTACGTCTTGCGAAGTTTAATGTCGACACCACCCAGTCGACCACATTCCGTGGCTTGCCCATCCCGTCGAATGCCATATTTTGGATAGGGTTCACATCATGGTATGCGACTCACCACACCGTCAGCCAGTGGATCGTGCTTGCGCTTGCTGTGGTGCTGTCGCTGCTAATGGTCTGCAACTTGCGCATGTTCTCACTCAAGATCCACAACCTGCGTCTTAAGGAGAACTACCGCCAGTATCTGCTGATTGTGGCTTTTGTGGCTTTTGTGACCATTGATGGGCTTACCGGTCTTGCGTGGATAATAGCATTCTATGTGATTCTTTCGGCTGTGGCCGGCACGGGCGTGGCCACCTGCAAGGATTGACCCGCCGGGTTGTGCCCGGTTGATGTTGTGGCACGATGTTTGCATTACTTTAGAGACTGTAGACAAATATGATTTATACCTAAAAAAGAAATCCGCCACATGTTCACGATATTATTCCTCATTTTCATAGCGATAGTCCTTTATCCCCTCGTGGGTTTGTTCCTGAAAATGCATCGGTTCAAGCAAGACTTAAACCGGGCTTTTGGAAACCGACCGTCGTCAAGCGGCAATAGCGGCACTCCACATGGCGGCCGCGACTATTCTACAGGCGGCAAGGTATTTGGTCGCGACGAGGGTGAGTATGTCGACTATGAGGTTGTGGCCGAGGATTCCCACGATATCAATGAGCACGATCGGCGTGAACCCGATGACTCGGAGCCCGTTTATGCCGAAAGCCGTGTCGTGGATGCCGAATTTGAGGAAATACCATAGATGTAGCCACTGAGCTTAGGGCTCGCCATAACGGGCGCATGTCATGAAAGGTGTCACCGGTAGACCAATATTGGTGATACGTTTTTTTTCGTTATTTTTGCAGTAGAATCAATTAGCGTAATTGTATATGAGAATGTTCAGCTTTGCAGCCTCAGTATTGGCTTTGGCTTTGTGTGGCAACAGTTGCCAAGGAAAAAGCGGAAACAGCGCCGATGGTGTCGATACGATACGGCACGAGTCGGCTGTGCCGCAGTTTAATGCCGACAGTGCTTATGCCTATGTCAAGGTGCAGTGCGATTTCGGTCCCCGTGTGCCAGGCACTGAAGCCCACAGTCGGTGTGCCGCTTTCCTGGAACAATCGTTGCGCGCCACGTGCGACAGTGTAATGGTTCAGCATGGCGCAGTGACCACATTCGACGGCAAAAGCCTTACCATAAGCAACGTTATAGGGCTCATTAATCCTGAGGCCGAGCAGCGTATTCTGCTTATGGCCCATTGGGATTGCCGCCCTTGGGCTGACAACGACCCCGATGCCTCTAATCACCGTAAGCCGGTAATGGGAGCCAACGACGGCGCTAGTGGAGTTGGCGTGCTGCTCGAGCTCGCTCGCACTATGAGCTTGCACCGACCCAATGTGGGTGTTGATGTGGTGCTTGTCGATGCCGAGGACTGGGGCGACAGTGACAATGAGGACAGTTGGGCTCTTGGGGCTCAGTATTGGGCACACCATCCGCATTTTGGCGATGCGAAGCCTGTATTCGGTGTGGTGGTCGACATGGTGGGTGCCACGGGTGCGAAATTTGGCAAGGAATATTTCTCGATGCAATATGCATCGGGTTTTGTGAATATGGTGTGGAGCGCAGCGGCCGATGCTGGTTATGCGACATATTTTACCGCCGATGTTGGCGGAGGGGTGACCGACGACCACATTTCGGTCAACCGCATCACAGGAATCCCCTGCCTTGACATAATTGATATGCGCTCCGACTCTCCTACCGGATTCTACGACGGTTGGCACACCACACACGACACGTTTGACCGCATCGACCCTAACACCCTCAAGGCGGTGGGACAGACGCTTGCGCAGGTGATCTATAGCTATTGAGCAACTTCATATCACACAGAATAATTATGACAGTAAATATTGGCTTTGATGTGTAGCCGTATGATTTTGGCAGCTATGAAATATCCCGTGGCAAAGAAAGTGGCGGTGACCGACGACTATTTCGGGACAAAGGTTGCCGACCCTTATCGCTGGCTTGAGAACGACACTTCGGCCGAAACCGCAGAATGGGTGAAGGCTGAGAATGAGGTGACGCAGGACTATCTGAAGCGCATACCGTTTCGCCAAGATGTGAGAAAGCGCATAACCGAGCTCGCTGACTATGAGAAGATGGATGCCCCCTTCAAAGTCAATGGAAAATATTATTATTTAGACAACAACGGCTTGCAGAATCAAAGCGTGCTATATGTGAAAGACGCTCTTGATGCCCAGCCGCACGTGGTGCTTGACCCGAACAAATTGAGCGCCGACGGCACTGTGGCGCTGCAGCAGCTCAATTTCTCGCACGACGGTCGCTATCTGGCTTACGTGATTACACGTAACGGCAGTGACTGGAACGAAATCTATGTGCTCGACCTTGTCACCGGTAGCCAACTCGACGATCACATAAAGTGGGCAAAGTTTACCGATGCGCAGTGGCTCGGCGACGGGTTCTTCTATAGTGCCTATGACGCGCCTGAAGATGCAAGGTCGTCGAAAAACGAATTTCACAAGGTTATGTATCACCGATTGGGCACGTCTCAATGCTCTGACTATGTGGAATACCGCAGCATGACCAACCCGCTGTTGTTCTATCAGGCATTGGTGAGCGATGATGAGCGCTATGTGTTTATCTTGGAGAGTGACGGCGATGGCAATAGCCTTTATGTCAAAGACCTTAAAGACCGCAACCCACACTACGTGTGTTTGGCCGGTAACATGAAGTTTACCAATACGCCGATAGGTGTCGATGGCGGTAAAATATTTGTCATTACCAATGCCGGAGCTCCGTGCTGGAAAGTGGTGGCCTACGATGCCGAGAGTTTGGGCGAGGGCAATGTGGCCGATTTCATTCCGGAAAAGCAATGGGTGCTCTCGGGTGCAGTGATGGCCGACCATAAGTTTATTCTCACCTATGACCGTGACGCGTCTAATCATCCCTATTTGTATTCAGCCGAAGGCAAGGAAGTGGCCGAGATCAAGCTGCCCACATTCGGAACAGTGAATTTCAGCTGCAAAAACAACGATAAGGAGGTGTTCTACACCTTCACTTCGTTCACCACCCCGGCAAGTGTGTATAGCTATGACATCGCTTCTGGAACATCAAAGTTGGTGTTTACCCCCAAGGTGAACCTCGATACGTCGAGGTATGCTACCGAACAGGTGTTCTTCAACAGTGCCGATGGGACCCGCATTCCTATGTTTCTCATCTACCGCAAGGGGGTCAGGCGCGACGGCAAGCGCCCAACTCTTGTATATGGCTACGGAGGCTTCAACATAAGTCTTAATCCGGCTTTCAGCTATTCGCGTGTGCCGTTTGCCATGCTCGACATGGGTGGTGTGTATGCAGTGGTCACACTGCGTGGCGGCGGTGAGTATGGCGAGAAATGGCATGAGGCAGGGACTAAGTTGAAAAAGCAGAATGTGTTTGACGACTTTATCGGTGCCGCCGAGTATCTTGTGAAAGAGGGCTATACCAGTCCGTCAAAACTTGCCTGCAATGGAGCCAGCAATGGCGGTCTGCTGGTGGGTGCTGTGGTTAATCAGCGCCCCGACCTTTATGCGGCGGCAGTGCCTCAGGTGGGTGTTATGGATATGATGCGCTACCACCTGTTCACCATCGGCTGGAATTGGGCCCATGACTACGGCCGTAGCGACGAGAGCAAGGATATGGCCGACTATCTGCTGCGCTATTCGCCGCTGCACACCATAAGAAACGATGGCACTCCCTACCCGGCAGTGATGGTCACCACAAGTGACCACGACGACCGTGTTGTGCCAGCCCACTCGTTTAAGTATGCGGCTACGCTGCAGGCTTCCAATACGGGCGAGGCTCCCAAGATCATACGCATTGACAGCAAGGCCGGCCACGGTCACGGTAAGCCCATAGCAAAGGTGATTGATGAGTATACCGATGTGCAGTCGTTTATCATGTACAACCTTGGCGTGAAGTACAAATACGGCAAATAATGACGCTACCAGCCTTCTTCTTAGAGCGGCAACAACATGATCCCGCCAGTGCAAGTAGCGCAAGTGGGACTTTTTCTGTTTGTGGGCGATTTACGTTTATTAATTGCCCTAAAGGGTGATAATAGTCCAAATTTGAGTAAATTTGCAATCACTAAGGAATTCTTTGATACACAAGTAAGAATAAATATGGCTAACAACAACCAACCTGACACGGCCGCCACTCGGCAAACTCCCGTGTATATCGTAACAGGCGCCGCAGGCGCAATGGGCAGCGTGGTATCGCGTCAGCTCGCCGACCAAGGTCGGCCTCTGGTACTGGCCTGCCGCCACATAGAGCGTGGCAACGCCCTTGTCGATGAGCTCAAGGAAGCAACCGGCAATGCCGACATCATTTGTATGCACCTCGATATGGGGTCTTTTGAGGGCGTGCGCGAGTTTGTGAACGAGTTCAAGCAACTTAACCGCCCTGTGGCGGCACTTGTCAACAATGCAGCCGTGCTTACCCGTAACCGCGAGATGAGTGCCGACGGCTATGAGCGTATGGTGCAGGTCAACTTCTTGGGGGCAGCAATGCTCACGCTGATGATTGAGCCTATGGTGGTGCCCGACGGACATATTGTGCTCACCACATCACACACGCGAAATTTCGTGACATTACCCTTTGAGTTTCCTGCAGTGAGCTCGGTGAGCCGCTTTGTGCCGCTTGCCGTTTATGCTCAAAGCAAACTGGCTCTCACGTTGTTCTCAATCTATCTGTCGACCACTATGCGCACTCGCCGTGTGGCTGTGAATCTGGCCGACCCAGGTATAATCAACACCAGTGTGCTCACCATGAACCGCGTGTTCAACCGCATGAGCGAGCGCATGATGACTTTGGTACATAACCCCGAGAACAGTGCAATCTCAATAATGCGAGCCCTCAACACCAAGGACACCGGCTTTATCTTCAAGGGTCTGGAAAACCAAATCAAGGCATCCACCACCATCAAGAGCCGCGAGGTGTTCCAAAAATTGTGCGAGGACACGATGCGTCTGCTCAAGAAAGAGATTGTGAAGTGAATATCGGCAGCAACCGACATAAGAAAAGACAAAACACACAAGATAAATGGCTGAGATTAAGAATCTGCTCTTTGACCTCGGTGGCGTGATAGTGGACGCCGACCGTGATGCCTGCGTAGGGGCTCTCACACGCCTCGGTATGCGTGATGCTGACCAGATGATAGGTCTGTATGTGCAGACGAGTGCTTTCGGTAGCTTGGAGAGCGGTGATATGACGGCTGATGAATTCCGCGCCGAGATGCGCCGGCATTTTGACCGACCCGTGACCGATGCTGAAATCGATTTGGCCCTTGAGGCGTTTTTGGGCGGCTTGCCGGTACATCGTCTGCAGTCGCTCAGAAAATTACATGAGCGTTATCACCTCTATGTGCTCTCAAACACCAATCCCATCCTTTTTGAGGGGCGTATCGCGCGTCTGTTCATGGGCGAGGGTCTGGCTATGACCGACTATTTCGACGGAATCACCACATCATATAAGGCCGGAGCCTGTAAGCCGAGCCGCAAGATATTTGACTACGCGGTGGCTACGATGGGCATCTTACCGTCCGAAACCATGTTTTTCGATGACGGGCAGGTTAACGTCGATGCCGCAGTCTCGTTAGGTTTCAATGCCGCTCTCGTGCCTGAGGGCGGCGAGTTTATGGATGTGATAAGCGGCCTCGGGTTATGAGTTCTGGGGTCTTGAGTGTGGCCGACAGCCTTTCGGAGCATACGCTTGCCGCCACCATAGGCATGTTTGACGGGGTGCACCTCGGTCATGCCACGGTGCTGGCCGAGTTGCGCCGACAGGCATCGTTGTGCGGGCTCAAGACTGCAGTGGTCACTTTCAGGGAACATCCACAAAATGTGCTCGGCCATCCCGAGACTCCGCTCAAGTTCATAATGCCGGTAGGGCAGCGGGTTGAGGCCATTAAGGCAATGGGCATCGACTACGTCATTCTGCTCGATTTCACCCGTGAGCTGGCTATGCTAAGCTCATCTGAATTCATGCGGTGGCTTCATTGCCGTTATGGCATGGATATGCTCATGGTGGGCTACGACCACCATTTCGGCCACGACCGGAGTGAGACATTTGCCAACTATGTGCAAAACGGAGCGAAATGCGGTGTGCGGGTGGTCAAGGCCCCTGAGTACCGCGGACAGTATGCGCCGGTTAGCTCGTCGATTATCCGCCGTCTCATATTAAGCGGCAAGGTCGACGACGCCATGCATTGCCTTGGTCACAGCTATGTGGTGAGCGGCATAGTGGTCCACGGTTACAGAAACGGCCGTAAGATAGGTTTCCCCACGGCCAACCTCGGTCGGGTCGACGAGACCGTGTTGTTGCCGCACAACGGAGCTTATGCGGCCTATGTGACCGTGCTCGGCCGTCGGTGGCAGGCCATGGTGAACGTGGGCAGGCGTCCCACGCTCGATAATGGAAGACAGTTGAGCATCGAGGCCAATATCTTCGATTTTGACTGCGACATATATGGCGAGCCTATGACTGTGGAATTCGTGCGTTTTCTGCGTCTGGAGATCAAGCTCGGGTCAATCGACGAGTTGCAACGGCAACTTGAGTCCGACCGCGAGACGGCGCGTCGAATCCTCTCGGACCCACCCGCTATGGGCGAGTCCTCTAAAAAGTATGTTTAACTAACACCCTATATAATTGAACAATGGATATAATCAATCTGTGTGACCAAAACTCGCTGGTCGGCCAGTTTATGAGCGAACTCCGCGACAAGAATGTGCAAACCGACCGCCTGCGCTTCCGTTCCAATGTGCGCCGCCTCGGCCAGATAATGGCATATGAGATCTCGAAGCGTCTCGACTATGAGGTGAAGCCTACCGAGACTCCGCTTGGGGTGGCCGATACCAATGTGCTCGCAAGCAAGGTGGTGCTTGCCACAATCCTCAGGGCGGGATTGCCATTCCATGAGGGCTTTCTCAGCTATTTTGACAATGCCGAGAACGCGTTTGTGAGTGCTTACCGCAAGTATGTCGACGGGAGTGACGTCTTTGATGTGCACGTGGAATACATCGCTTGTCCCAACATAGAAGGCAAGACGCTGATAATCGCCGATCCTATGCTGGCCACGGGTTCGTCGATGGAGCTTGCCTACCGTGCGATGCTTTCCAAGGGCACACCTGCCAAGGTACATGTGGCAAGCGTGATAGCTACCGACCAGGCCATTGACTATGTGCAGAAGCACATGCCTGCTGCCGACCTCACTGTCTGGTCGTGTGATATCGACCATAAGCTCAACGACCACAGCTATATCATTCCCGGTCTCGGCGATGCAGGCGACCTCCTTTACGGTGACAAGGAATAGTGCTGGGCAACCATCGTCAAAAAGAAAAAGGAAAAGCGGTAGGGGACATGCCTCTGCCGCTTTCCCTTTTAATCGTTACGGAGCCTTAAAACCTAAGACTCAATGTTGTTTGCCGGGCAATAATTATTTCTTCATGTTCATTCCCAGACGCACACCGTCGTAGTTTGAGGCGATGTCGCCTACGGCCTCAATCTTGGAGTTGCCGGTGAGCTTGGTGGCTGTCTGCAGGAGTGAAATCAGTTTTTTAGACTCAAACATCAGTCCAATGCCGTTGGTGGTGCGGGTAACGTAGGCTGTGGTACTGAAAAGCAGTGTCTTGAGCGTGATTGCGCTTGTCGACGAGTCGTAGGTGTAGGTTCCGCTCAAGGGAATGCCTTTCACCTTTGCGCTGAAGTTGTTGCTGCTGTCGAATGTGAAGTAGGTGTTTGAACTGCTGATGCCCAAGTTGTTGTAGGTGGTCTTCAGCTGCTCTTTTACTTTGGCTGCGGCCACGGCTCCACCGGCCTTGGCAAGCAGGTTCTCGCTGGTGAATGCACATCCGGGCTCGCTGTAATACCATGTGCCCACTAGTTGGCTTTGGTCAATCTTTACACCGCCAATCACCATGTTGAGTAGCTCGCTGGTGGTTCCGCTGTTGGTGATGCTGCCCAGGATGTTGCCAAGCACACTGCCTGTGCTGCTTGATGAGCTCGACGACGAACTGCCGGTGCTGCCGGTGAGACCCGACATAGAGCCGCAGCTGCTGCCTATCATAGCCACAACTGCTGCCATTGCAATAATTGATTTTTTCATCATAATCTCGTTTTAATCTCGAATTTATATGTTTTATCGTTATGGGTGCAAAATTACAAAAAATGGTAGAAATGAGCCGAATTCAGATGGCTACAATAGACGAACCCACGCTTTTCGCCGACCAAGACCATGTGTGGCCGCGGTTTATTCCGTTGCGCCTTGACTTGTGGTGCATGGCGCATTTAACAATAATTTTCATTCCAAGGGCAATTTTGTTGCCCATGTGGGTGATAATTTTGCAAGCGTAAAAGTTGAGCCATCGGCCTATTTTGATTATTTTTGCATAGTGTGCCGTTAATGTCAATCATGCTTGCGTTCAATGGTGGCTCACATACTAAGAAATTAAAAAAACAATCACATATATGGCAAACAAAGAAAAAGCAACAGACCTGGATTTGGAACTCAATGCACCAAGTCAGGAATCAGAAACGCCACAGGCCGTCGGCCGCAAGGCGGTGTCGCCAGAGAAGCTCAAGGCTCTGCAGGTGGCGATGGATAAAATCGATAAGACCTATGGCCGTGGCTCTATAATGAAGCTCGGTGACGACCACATCGAGAATATCGAAGTTATCCCCACCGGCTCTATCGGGCTCAACTACGCTTTGGGCGTGGGCGGATATCCGCGTGGCCGCATCGTTGAGATTTACGGCCCTGAGTCGTCGGGTAAAACCACACTGGCTATCCATGCCATTGCCGAGGCACAGAAGATGGGTGGCATCGCCGCAATCATCGATGCCGAGCATGCGTTCGACCGCTTCTATGCCGAAAGTCTCGGCGTGGATGTGAACAACTTGTGGATCTCGCAGCCCGACAATGGCGAGCAGGCTCTTGAGATTGCCGACCAGCTCATTCGCTCTTCGGCCATCGACATCATTGTCATCGACTCGGTGGCAGCCCTTACACCGAAGGCCGAAATTGAGGGTGAGATGGGCGAGAGCAAAATGGGGCTTCAGGCGCGGCTCATGTCGCAGGCGCTGCGCAAGCTCACTGCCACCATCAGCAAGACCAACACCACCTGCATCTTCATCAACCAGCTGCGCGAGAAGCTTGGCGTGATGTTTGGCAACCCCGAGACCACTACCGGCGGCAACGCCCTCAAGTTCTATGCCTCGGTGCGCATCGACATACGCCGCCTAGGGCAACTCAAAGACGGCGAGAACGTGGTGGGTAATCTCACCCGCGTGAAGGTGGTGAAAAACAAGGTTGCACCTCCATTCCGCAAGGCCGAGTTTGAGATCCTTTTCGGCAAGGGAATCAGCAAGGTGGGTGAAATCATCGACCTCGGTGTGCAATTCGGCATAGTGAAGAAGAGCGGCTCGTGGTTCAGCTACGACGGAACCAAGCTTGGCCAGGGTCGCGATGCCGCCAAGCAGCTCATTGTCGACAATCCCGAGCTTGCCGAAGAGCTTGAGGAGAAGATTATGGCTGCCATGAAGGGTGAGACGGTTGCCGACTGACCTGCGCACCCGTTTTTCAAGAGTATATACAAATATGACACAAATCCCGATAGCGGGCCGTGCACCTCATGTGGAGCACGGCCCGCTTGCCGCTTTAGTGTGACACCGGCGTCATGCCGAGCGTACAAAAAGATTGGGAGCGGAGCCCGAAGAGAATCGGGTCCGCTCCCATATAAAGGTGTGGATTCCTAATCGCTTGTAGCGTGATCAGGGATGGAAGGCGGTGTTACTTAATCACCTTAACAGCTTCCTTTGTGCCGTCGGCATAGGTAGTGACCTTGATGTTCACACCATTAAAAGCAGTGGCGCTCTCAACGCCGGCAAGGTTGTAGTAGGCAACAGAGGCAACCTCTTTCTGTGCGGTGGCGTCTTCGACCGAAGTTGCCTCGTCATAGAATACCTCAATCGACTGCACATAGGCACGCTTTGTTGCCGTGATTGTGATTTTCTCAATCTTGGAGCCGTCGAGTGTGAATTCAACGTCGGGTAGGGTGCTGGTTGTGGCCGTCTCCAAATTCTCTGATGTCACACCGTTGACTGTGAGAGTGGCTGTCTCACCTGTTTTGAATGCGCCAGCGCCAAGCACGATTTTGGTGGCTTTCACTTGGCCGGCTTCGGCGAGGTTGAGATCCAAATTGCCGTTCTTCTTGCTAGAACTGAATTTCAATCCATAGGTGCCTTTCCCCTGATAGCAGGCAGAAGTAGCGGCAACCGATGCGATGTAGTCCTTTCCGCTTGCAATCAAGCTATCCGTTTTGAGGAAGGTTTCGGTAGTGAGGTCTGTGCCACTATCGCTAGTTTTGGCATTACCGTTGAACACGATTTGGTAACTTGCGGCCGAAGCCATTGAAACTGATGCTGTAGCCACGATTGCAGCAATGAGGGTAAAGATTTTTTTCATAAATAAAAATGGTTGAATGTTAGTGATGTTGTATTGTTTTTTGTGAATGTTGCTGGTGAAATTTTCTCATTTGTTGTTTTGTGCAAAAATAGCAAAAGTTTTCCAAATCAGCTATATTGAACGTGTTATATTTCTGCTACAAATTCAAAATGCTCGCAATGCCGCCTCTGGCATCTACATGATTGCCGGTCACAAGGTGTGGCGGGTGTGACTCGCCGGAAACCGGGCGAATCTTTTTTCTGTGTGGGTGGGGATGGTGGCCGTGTGGCGCTTATTGCTCCTTTACAAGGAATATTTCGGTGGGGAAGTGGTCGCTATAGCCGTTAAGGAACACACCGCTCGAGTAGGTGCGCAATGGATAGCCCTTGCGGTCGCCTTCCGCGGTCTTCAGAAAGTCGCGGTTGAGCACGTCGGCACGCATGAAGGTGAGTTTCGGCTTTGCGTTCCCCTTGTAGTTCTGTAGGAAGTATTGCGAGATGATAATCTGGTCAAAGAGGTTCCACTGTCCCTTGTAGGCCAAGGTCCCCACACCCTTGTCGAGTTTCTCCCACCATGGGTTGTAGAGGTCGCCCGGTTGTCTCACTTCGGCAATGTCGCGCTTGGCTCCAAGAGCCTCGGTAAGGCTCTTGTCCATAGGGTCGTCGTTGAGGTCGCCCATAAACACGATGCCCTGGTTGGGATCGTCGCGCAGCAGCGAGTCGATGGTGCGCCGTGCCATGGCGGCGGCGGCCTCGCGCAGATAGCTTGACTTGTCCTGCCCGCCCAGTCGCGAAGGCCAGTGGTTGATGATCACGCTCACCTTCTCGCCGGCAAGTATGCCGGTGACGCACATCTGGTCACGGGTCTTGAAACTCTCGTAGCCTGGTATGCGCAGGGTGGTGTTCACCACGTTGAGCACGCGGAACAGCCGCGGGTTGTAGAGCAGAGCCACATCGATGCCTCGGCGGTCGGGACTGTCGTGGTGCACAATCTGCAGATGCCAGTCGCGCAGCTCTGGCTGCTTGACCAGATCGGTGAGCACGCTGCGGTTCTCCACCTCGCTCACGCCTATCAGGGCCGGGCCCATGGGGGTGTGCTTGGTTTTCATTTGGCTGATGGCATAGGCCATATTATGCTGCTTCGACCAATACTTCTGCCCGTTCCACTTGCGTGCGCCGTCGGGGCTGAATTCCTTGTCGTATGAACCGTTGTTGTTGATTGTGTCGAATAGGTTCTCGAGGTTGTAGAACATTATGCCATACACTCCATAGCGCTTCTCGGCAGCCATGGCGGTGATGGTCACAAGTGTGATCAGGATAGGGAGCAGGATTTTTCTCATTACTGTCTCTTATTGTTTAGGTGTTTGATAATCTTAGATATTGTGTAAGACTCGCATTCTCATCGTGAGCACGCAATGTGCAAAAATAACACCTTTTTTCGTAATGTGGGTAATGATTGTGTTAAAATCCATATGGCGATTGCCTCGCACTCGGCTGAAATTGCGCGTTTTAGAGATGAAGAGAAAAAATTTCACCTAACTGTGTAAAAAATACGCAAAATAATTTGCTCGGATGAAATCTGCGCTGTAATTTTGCTGCGTAAAAATCACACAACTAAATCACCCGCGAATCTTTTGCGAGAAAAATGATTAAGAACATGATTTTTTATAGCTCAACCATTGCCTTTGGCACGTTTGTTGCTCTTGGGTAATTGCCGCCGGTGAGAGAACCGCGGTTAAGAGCAAAGCCTCCGGTGAAAAAAAGCAACGTTGCTTTTTGAGGTTGCACGGTCAATTGAGCATTTAACTTTGTGCCATCAAAGCGAAAAAAGAAGCTCGTAAGATTGCCAGCCAATCTTAATTAGCCCAGTAATAATC
>CAVIEK010000005.1:0-32870 GCA_963641805.1 Bacteroides fragilis | reverse complement strand
TTTGCACTTGCTGTTGGACTCTACATACGGCACCACAACCAAGCAAACGTGCACTTTCCGCCACTTTCTTGATACAACTGTTGGAAAACAGGATAAAATCCCTTAATTTCGCCCAAATCAAGCAAGACATTCGTCATACTACAATCTGAAACATATATCTATATCACCACACAATGACGAGCAACACAGCAAACAAGACAACCGCGGCCACGCAGTTCTCGTTTGAGATTCTGCCGCCACGGCGAGGCAAGGGACTCGACAGCGTATACCGCACCATCGACTGCCTCATGCCGTTCAACCCGGTGTGCATCAACATTACCACACACCGCACCGAGACCATTTATTCCGATTTGGGGAACGGCACCTACCAACGGCTGATGGTGCGCAACCGCCCAGGCACCGTGGCCATTGCCGCCCTAATTAAAGAGCGATACAAACTGCACACCGTGCCCCACCTGATATGCAGCGGATACACGGCAACCGACATCGAGAGCGAGCTCATCGATCTCTCTTATCTGGGACTTACCGACGTGATGGTACTGCGAGGCGACAGAGCCAAAGACGAAAGCCGCTTCATGCCCACCAAAGGCGGGCACAGCCATGCCGTAGATCTCTGCCGCCAAGTGAACGACTTCAATGCCGGGCACCTGCTCGGAGGCACGGAAATGGAATCGCCGACAGAGCCTTTCACCTATGGAGTGGCCGGCTATCCGGAAAAGCATGATGAGGCAATGAATATCGACGGCGACATCGGGCATCTGAAGGAGAAAGTGGATACCGGCGCCAACAGGATTGTGACACAAATGTTTTTTGACAACCAAAAATATCATGCTTACGTGCAACGCTTGCGTCAAGAAGGCATCACAGTGCCTGTCATTCCCGGCATAAAGCCATTATCGTCGCTCAACCACTGCACAATGCTGCCACGCACATTCCACATCGACTTTCCCCAAGAGTTGGCCCGCGAGTTGGACAAATGCCGCACCAACGACGACGTGAAGGCCCTTGGGGTGCAATGGGGCATACAGCAAGTGCGCGACCTCAAGGCGGCCGGAGTGCCAATGGTGCACTTCTTCACAATGAACGACGCCCATTCGACCGAGCAAATAGCAAAAGCCGTTTTTTAGCGCACCGATTGCCAGAACACAAATAGTCCACACCGCAAGACAAAGAGACACCCACCAACGTGACACACAACGACTTCACATATTTTGAGCATCTGCTCTCCGAGCGAATACTGATACTCGACGGGGCCATGGGCACCATGATTCAGCGCCACAATCTCACAGAGACCGATTTCAGGGGAGAGAGCCCTTTGACCCCCGATTGCAACAAAGGCATATTTGCAGGCTGGGAGGTAAGGCTGCAAGGGAACAACGACCTGATATCCCTGACACGGCCCGACGTGCTGCGCGGCATCCACCGCAGCTACCTTGAGGCCGGAGCCGACATCATAGAGACCAACACATTCAACGCGCAACGTGTGTCGCAAGCCGACTACCGCACCGAGGGATATGTGAGGCAAATCAACGAGGCCGCAGTGAGGATAGCGCGTGAGGAGGCCGACCGCATGAGTGCCGTCACGCCCCACAAGCCGCGTTTTGTGGCTGCCTCGATAGGCCCTACCAACCGCACACTATCCATGTCGCCCGACGTGGACAACCCGTCGATGCGTACCATCACATTCGACCAGCTCCGGGATGCCTATGAAGAGCAGATGATTGTGCTGAGCAATGGCGGAGTTGACCTGTGGCTGATTGAGACCATCTTCGACACACTCAACGCCAAAGCGGCCCTTGCCGCTGCACGCAACGTGAAGCGCCGCACCGGCCGCCGCATCCCCGTGATGCTCAGCGCCACCATCTCAGACGCCTCTGGCCGCACACTCTCGGGACAGACACTCGATGCGTTACTGGCATCGGTAGCGCACGACAACGACATTTTGAGCGTGGGACTGAACTGCTCGTTCGGAGCCGAAGACATGCGGCCCTATCTAAGGGAGCTGGCCACCAATGCCCCGTTCCACATCAGCGCACACCCCAATGCCGGACTGCCCGACGAAGACGGCAATTATTCAGAGACGCCGCAACTCATGGCAAAAGCCATAGGCCTATTCATCGACGACGGCAGCGTGAACATTGTGGGTGGATGCTGCGGCTCAACCCCAGAGCATATAAAAGCCATTGCAGCCGCAGCCCACGGCCGAAGTCCACGGCCAAAGCCACAGAAAGGACACGTGGCGTGGCTTTCAGGTCTTGAAGGCTACACACCACTGCCACACACTTTCGTCAACGTGGGCGAGAGGTGCAACGTGGCCGGAAGCCGCAAGTTCCTACGGCTGATCAAAGAAAAGCAATATGACGAAGCGCTGAGCATCGCCCGCAAGCAAGTGCGCGACGGAGCATCAATGCTCGACATAAACATGGACGACGGCATGCTCGACACTGCGGCCGAGATGACGGAATTCCTCAACCTCATGGCCTCGGACCCCGAAGTGGCACGCATCCCGTGGATGATTGACTCATCGCGCTTCGAAGTGATTGAAGCCGCGCTCAAGTGCGTGCAGGGCAAGTGCGTGGTCAACTCCATTTCGCTCAAAGCCGGCGAGAAACGGTTTGTGGAACAGGCCCGCGCCATTCGCGAATATGGCGCCGCAGTAGTGGTAATGGCATTCGACGAAGAAGGCCAAGCCACAACCTATGAGAGAAAGATCCAAGTGTGTGCCCGAGCCTACCGCCTACTCACCGAGATGGCAGGCTACAACCCACGCGACATCATCTTCGACCCCAACGTGCTTACCGTGGCTACCGGCATCAAAGAGCACGACCGCTATGCCATCGACTTCATCAAAGCCACCGGATGGATCACGGAACGCATGCCTCATGTGCACGTAAGCGGAGGGGTGAGCAACCTGTCGTTTGCCTTCCGCGGCAACAATTATCTGCGCGAGGCCATGCATGCCGTATTCCTCTATCACAGCATTCAGCACGGGATGGACATGGGCATCGTAAACCCGGCATCGAAGGTGATGTATGGCGACATTGCCCCCGACCTGCTCGAAGCCATCGAAGACGTGATTCTGTGCCGGCGCGACGATGCCGCTGAGCGACTGAGTGAAAAAGCCCAACGGCTGATTGCAGCAAAAGACGACACTGAGGCAACCGAAACCGACAACGCATCAATCGCCGAACGCATGAATACCCCCATTGGCGAGCGCCTGACCAACGCCTTGCGCACCGGCAACGACGAGTGGCTCGAGGCCGACATGCAAGAGGCAATCGAGCAATATGCCACACCCGGAGCAATCATCGAAGGACCGCTGATGCAAGGGATGCAACTCGTGGGCAGACTGTTTGGCGAGGGGAAAATGTTCTTACCACAAGTGGTGAAATCGGCTCGCACAATGAAGAAAGCGGTTCAGCTTTTGCAGCCCTACCTGGAACAAAGCCGCCAGACCTCAACACGGTCCAATGGGCGTTACCTGGTGGCTACCGTAAAAGGCGACGTGCACGACATAGGCAAAAACATTGTGGCCGTGGTGATGGGATGCAATAACTTCGATGTGGTCGACCTGGGGGTCATGGTGACACCAGAAAAAATCGTACAGGCAATAACCGACATGCACATCGACTATGTGGCGCTGAGTGGCCTCATCACGCCGTCGCTCGACGAGATGTGCCGCACCGCCGAGGCAATGAACAAAGCCGGAATCGACATACCGCTATTCATAGGCGGCGCCACCACGAGCGAGTTGCACACGGCATTGAGAATCGCACCGCTTTATGGCGGACCGGTGTTCCATGTGAGAGACGCATCACAGAACCCAGTGCTTACCATGCAATTGGCCGGTCACGACCGAAATCGAATCATCGATGAAAACCGCAAGCGTCAAGCCGAGCTAGTGAGACGACACAAGGCAAAAAAGCACCAGGGGGAAGTTGCAGAACATGACTCAACAGCAAGCTTCCATGCCCGTGCCATAAACGGATGTCAGTGCGGGTGCGACAGCCAAGGCCATAAAATCCACAGGCCACACATCGACTGGAGCAAAGAGCGGTTACCCAAACCATCCTACGTGGGCTACAGGTGGGTTCCCAACATCGCCATCACACAAGTGCGTCAACTGATCAACTGGACATTCTTCTACAAACTGTGGCACGTGCACCCAGGCTCCACCGAAGCAGCTCACGTGAAAGCCGAGGCCGAGGCCATGCTCGACCAGATGGAGCGCCGCCACTCAATGCAGGCACAAGTAGGCTTTTACCAGGCCAACGGCACCAGCCACAGCATAGTATTGCACGGAGCCGTCAACGGCCACGACATGGAGATTCCCACTCCGCGGCAAAACGCACGTCAAGGCACGGATTCCGCCTTGCCGCAACTCTCTTTGTGCGACTTTGTGGCACCTGCACCGCTCGACGACTATGTGGGGGTATTTGCCGTGACCGTGTCGCCATCATTTGCCGAAGACCTTGAGCATTTGAAGCGCAAAGAAGGCAACGGTGCGTTCCGCTCGCTACTGATGCAAAGCATAGGCGACCGCCTTGCCGAGGCCGCCAGCGAATGGTTGCACCGCGAGGTGCGCACCCGCCTGTGGGGCTACAGTCCCAACGAGCGGCTCACACCAGTAGAACTGTCGAGAGCCGCCTATCAGGGCATACGCCCAGCCATAGGCTATCCGTCGCTGCCCGATGTGAGGCTGATATTTCCTGTCAGTAGGCTACTTGACTTCAAATCACTGGGCATTCAGCTCACTGAAAACGGAGCGATGTATCCACAAAGCAGCATCTGCGGGTTGTATCTGAGTAACCCGCATGCCCGATATTTTATGGTTTCCACGACCGAGGAAAAACTGTGACGCACAGCGTCATCTCCCGCCCAACACATGCTTGATGGAAAAAGGCGCTTCTCGGCGAATATCCAAAACGACACCGTTTCAGCCTATGGCGACCGCTCATCCACGATGCCACATCTTGCATGATGCCAAACGGACGATCTTGATTTGCCATTGCGCCCGACTTGCACTACCTTTGTAGGCCCAAAACGGAATTATCACAAAAACAACACAAAAAAAGACACACTGACATGAACAGATGGATTGAGGCCACACGCCCGTGGTCGTTCCCGGCATCGACCATGCCGGCCCTAATAGCATTAGGCTTCGCCCTGTGGAGCCTTGACGGCAACACCGACCTCGCAGCAGGTGTGGTGGCCGTGATTGGAGCATTTATTTTTCAGATATCAGGCAACTTGATAAGCGACTATTACGATTTCAAGCATGGGGTTGACCGCCGCGACACCTTCGGTTCGAGCCGCATGCTGGTGGAGAACGTGTTCGCCCCAAGAACAATATGGCTCTACGGGATGGCCTGGATGTTGTTTGGCATAGGCATAGGCGTTTGGCTCACCGCACGATGCGGGCTTTGGCTACTGGCATTCGGTGCGTTAGGCGTGCTCAGCACTTACTTTTACTACGTGCTCAAGTTCCGCGCATTGGGTGATGTGCTGATATTCACCGTCTATGGCCAACTGATTCCGCTAGGCGTATACTACTGCATGAGCGGAGGCCACATCGACTGGCATTTGAGTCTGATCACCACCCCCATAGGATTCCTCATTGTAAATATTCTGCACAGCAACAACACCCGCGACACCGTGTATGATTCCCGCGCCGGTATCACCACACTGGCCATACGCCTGGGACTGAAACGGTCGAAAGTGCTATTTGCCGCTCTCGCCTTCTCGGCCTATGCGCTCACCGTGGCTTGCGTGATGGCCGGTTGGCTCCCTTGGTTGTGTCTGGCCGTAACGGCAACCCTCCCAATAGCCATAAAGAACGTGAAATGGATGATGCGCGCCACCGAGGGCGACGGCCTAAAGTCGCTGCGTGGCCTCGACGGCAACTGTGCGCAACTGGTTATGGCCTGCGGAGTGTTGCAGACCGTATTGCTCATAATCTCCACCTATGTGTCAATCTGACCCGCACGAAAAGATGTGTAACACATCAACCAGCATAAAACCCGTATTTTTGGCTATTGCAGTGGCAGCGCTATTATGGGGAATCATGTTTTCTCCAGCCACAGCTCCGCACATCAACTTTTGGATTACGATGACCGGAGCAGGCCTTGTGCTCATAGGCATCAGTCACACACTTAAAGACCGGTGGGGTGGCCGCCGTTTAGGCTTTGCCTGGGGCGAAGTGGCCTTAGGTGTGGCCAGCGCAGCGCTGCTGTGGGGAATCTTCTGGGTGTGCAACGAATTGTCGCGCTTGATATTCAGCTTTGCCGACAACCAAGTGGGCGCCATCTATGCCTTGCGCACCGGCAGCAATCCCTGGATTGTGGGCACCATGCTGATGACAGTGATAGGTCCGGCCGAGGAGCTATTCTGGCGCGGCACCGTGCAGCGTGCCATGGGAGCCAAGTGGGGACCTGTGGCAGCATTCTTTGCCGCCACCGCTGCCTACACCCTTGTACATGTGTGGTCGCTCAACCTGATGCTCATTGGCGCCGCAGCCGTATGCGGCGGATATTGGGCTCTGATTTACGCCTGGCGGCGCAATCTCACCGCAGTGCTTGTCTCACACTGCCTGTGGGACGTTGCGGTATTTCTGATTTTTCCCATTTCATAAGTAGCTCATGACGCGTCTATCGGCAACCGACCGAAACATCCTGGCAATAGCCTTGCCCGCCATCATCGCCAACGTGACCGTGCCTCTGCTCGGATTGCTCGACGTGGGCATTGCCGGGCACCTTGGGGTGGCCCGATACATAGGCGCTGTGGCAGTGGGTGCCATGATGTTCAACCTGGTGTATTGGAATTTCGGGTTTCTGCGCATGGGCACATCGGGAATCACGGCCCAGGCCTACGGACGCGACGACAGGCAAGCCCAAGCAGCCGTGCTGCAACGCGCAACCACACTCGGTGCGCTCATAGGCGTGACAATCATAGCGCTGCAAGTGCCCATCAGGCAATTGGCCCTATGGCTTATAGGCCCGTCGCCCCAAGTGGTGGAACTTGCCGCCCAATATTTCGGTATAGGCGTGTGGGGAGCCCCCGCACTGCTGATGACCATGGCGATTAAAGGGTGGTTGTTGGGCATGCAAGACTCGCGTAGCTCGATGGCTATCGCGATTGGAGTTAATGTGGTGAACATCGTGGTGAGCCTGATGGCCGTGTTCACATTTGGCATGGGATTCAAGGGCATTGCCGTAGGCACACTCGTGGCCGAGTGGTGCGGGCTGGCCTATGCTCTCGCCATCCTTGTCATCAAGCACCGCTGGCTGATGTCCCTAGTAGGCCGCGGCACTATCACCGGCTCTGGCGGCATGAGGGCTTTTTTCAAGGTTAATAGCCACATATTCATGCGCAATTTCCTGTTGATGACCGTCACACTATTTTTTGTATCGGCAGGAGCCCGTAGCGGAGATGTCACTCTTGCCGTGAACGCACTTATCATGCAACTGTTCACACTGTTTTCCTATTTTATCGACGGCTTTGCCTTTGCAGGCGAAGCCATTGTGGGCAAGCACGCAGGCAGAGCCGACCTTACAGCCTTACGGCTCACCGTAAGACGACTGATGACATGGGGGACAATTATGGCCGTGGCATTCTCGGTAGGGTATGCCGTGTGCCCACGATTGGTTTTCGGCATGCTCACGACCGACGTCACCGTCATCACCACAGCAATGGACTACCACTGGTGGGCGACAGTGATACCCTTTGCAGGGATGGCCGCCTTTGTGTGGGACGGTGTGTATATAGGACTCACATGGTCGCGTGGCATGCTTGCCGCAGTAGCCTCGGCCAGCATCATATTCTACACGCTGTTTTTCGTACTGCCGCCAAGTTTTGGCAACAACCGTCTGTGGATTGCCTTTGTGAGCTATCTGGCAGTGCGCGGATTGACACAGACAGCACTCTATATGGTAAGAATGCGAAAAAAGACAACCAAATGACCGCCAAGTGATGTTGCCCGCCAAAAAAAGCACCTTTTTTTTCCTTTTTTGTTGCCAATTGATTATTTTTGCAGATAGCCATCAGATAAATGGTGGCAAGATTATCAACCCATTAACGGCATAATTGGCACAATAATGCAGCAATATTGGATTAACCAGGATGGTGTGCAGGCGGGGCCTGTAACCATTGAGCAAATGGAGAAAATGAGCATTACCGGCAAAGCCTATGTGTGGCGCAGCGGACTTGAGGATTGGGTAAAAATCACCGAGCTGCCCGAACTTGCCGGCGTGTTGCAGTCACCTTCGCAGAATGTGCCACCGGTTCCACCAGTCACGCCACCATCCATACCAGAGGCCTTAGTCGAGACAGAAGTCCCTTCTACAGAACCGGAATCTGAGGCTGAAGCCACTGTCGAGCCAGAGCAAGAACAAGAAGTCGGCTCAGAACCCGAGGAAGCCACAACCGACGACACTGTAGAGGCTCAAGCCGCAACCGACGATCTGGCAAATCCGCAACCGCCTGAAATACCATCGGAATATTACGGAAGCCAACCGCTGTCGACCGGCACACAAGAAGCCGAATGTCCACCTTCGAATTTAGCATGGGCTATAGTCTCGGTGTTCCTTTGCCAGCCGCTGGGTATCGTCGCCATAATCTTGAGCATATTGGTCAAAAGCAGTTTCCGTGATGGTAACACGGCACGAGCCAATAAGCTGAGCGAATGGAGCGCTTGGTGCTGCATTCTGGCAATCACGTTAGGTGTGGCCTCATACCTGTTTTTGCCTTTGGAATTACTTCTATGATACGGCAGTGGCCAAAGCCGCTGAAAGTGGCTGCGGCAGTAGCCGTATCGCTTTCGACTGCCATTATGATTGCCGCACTTTACGCCTTTGAGCCATCGGCAGGCAGTCTGTTTCCCAAATGCATATTTCACCAACTCACCGGCCTCAACTGTCCGGGGTGCGGATTGCAGCGTGCCATCCATGCTTTGATGCATGGCCAAGTGGCCGAAGCGGTGCGCTATAATGCCATCCTGCCCGTGATGGCTGTTTTCGCTGCCACCTATGCGGCAGTCCACACTTTGCGGCGCCGATGGCCACGTCTTGACCAGGCCATCACATCGGGCAATGCCGCACTGCTGATTGTTGCGATTATTCTCGCATGGTGGATATTGCGCAACATTCTGCACATCTGACCACTTGTGATAATTTCGAGCAAGCTCGATTTGCTACCCACGCTCGGCTTGCACTATGTTGCCTGCGGCTTAATTAGGCTACGCCTCGGCAATGCAAATTCGAGCAAGCTCGATTTGCTATTGCGCTCGGCTTGCACTAATTTTGCACAAAAAATTACGGCAAAAGACAGAATAGAAATGCATTTCTCACTATATATCCCCTCCATTGCCATCGCCATGCTCGCTTTCGGCTTTGTGGCCCTTATGACAGGAGTGTGGTGGCAATGGGCACGCGCATCAAGGCTGAAACGATTTGCGACACGATATGAGGGCGAACGTGACTATACCGACGAATTCCCTGCAGTGAGCATAGTGGTGAGCGCCCACAACGATGCCGAATGCCTTCAAAGCCATCTGCCGGCCTTTCTCGAACAGGACTACCCCGCCGATTTCGAAGTGGTGGTGGTGGATGACGGCTCGTGCAACACGAGTGGTGACGCTCTGAGCGAGATTGTGGCCCGATATGGCAATCTGCGTGTCACCTTCATTCCCGACAACACCCGCGCACTGTCGCGCACGAAACTATCCTTGACGCTCGGAATCAAGGCCGCACGCCACGATGTGATTATCACCACCTGTGCCAACTGCTACCCCGACAGCGACCAATGGCTGCGACTGATGATGCGCAATTTCACCCCCGACACCGATGTGGTTGTGGGATATTCGCATATTGAGGCGGACTGCGACCACCGCTTCGGCAGCCGGTTCAGGGCATTCGACGCCACAATGACAGCCATGCAGTGGATCAATGGGGCAATCAAGGGCAACACCTACCGGGGCGACGGCAACAACCTGGCCTACCGCAAACGGTGTTTCTTTGACCACAAAGGTTTTGCAAGCACACTAAATCTGCTGTATGGAGAAGACGACATCTTTGTCAGCGAGATCACCGACGGGAGTAATACCCGTGTGGAACTCGCCTCCGACGCCATGATGACCGTAGTGCATGAGAATGCCGCACTGGCACACAGAAGACTGAAACTGCGGCGAAACTTCACGTCGCGCATGCTCCCACGCAAGCCGTTTGCAGTGCAGGGTCTCATGAGCCTGCTCACCTATGCCGGTCTTGCAAGCGTGGCGGCAGCGGTCACTGTCGACCATACAAACACGCTGACCGCAATCATAGCCGCAGTGACAGTGGTGTCCTCGGCCGCCGCACTAATGCCAGCCGTGAAACAGTGCTGCTCGCTGCTGCAGTCGCGGCCGCTTTGCGTAACCGCCCCTTTCTTCGCTGTGTGGCGTCCGTTGGTAAACGCGCTTTATGTGGTGCGCGGAGCCCACGACCACAAGAGCAACTACACATCCATCATCAATTAAGATCAGCATTCCCTCATCGCCCCATTTCAGAATGTCATCAGAAACACCCACAC
This sequence comes from Bacteroides fragilis, assembly GCA_963641805.1. Taxonomy (GTDB): domain Bacteria; phylum Bacteroidota; class Bacteroidia; order Bacteroidales; family Muribaculaceae; genus Sodaliphilus. The sequence continues at coordinate 22,307 of CAVIEK010000005.1, read as the reverse complement.
CCTACCGCCGCATTAAAGCACTCACAGCATTGCGTGGCATCGCAGCTGTGTGCATAGTGCTTTTTCACTACGACGTGGCCGGGTTTACCCAACCCACACGGATGGGAGTGTCGATGTTCTTCATGCTCAGCGGATTCCTTATGTTCAGGCGTCATGGGCACACTCCGACCAGGCGGTGGTGGAGTTTCACGATGCCTCGTGTGGCCCGTCTCTACTGCATCCACTGGATAGCCCTCGCCGCCATCATCACCATCAGGTTGTCATCAGGCATCATGGTTGCCGACAAGTGGCTGATTCCGCACATCATGCTCATTCAATCTTGGTTTCCAGAGCACGATGCCATATTTGCCCACAATCCGGTCGCATGGTTCCTCGGTTCACTCGTGGTGTGCTACTGCGCGTTTTTGCCACTTTCAGCCGCCATCAAAAGGGCAGACAAGAAGCATTGTGTGACAATCGCAGCGGCGCTTGTCATCATGCAAACAGCCACACTACACACCTTAGGCGGCGACCTTGCCTACACCCAGCCGCTCAGCAGAATACAGGACTTCACACTCGGAATGGTTCTGAGCCGACTGGCCGCACAAACCACCCCGCGCAAGACAGGACATACCGCATTCCAAGTCATCGCCGTGTCCATCACCGCATTGGCAATAGCAGCCGACAAGGCCTTGCCCGACACATTGGGAGCAATCGACGCCACACTACTGTGGTGGCTGCCGGCAGCGGCAATGATATGTGCCTTTTCCGCCACATCAGGGACTGGAAGCCGCATCATGGAATCACGTCCGCTTGTGTGGCTCGGCTCGATTAGTCTCGAAATCTACTTGTTCCAGTGCCCAATCGCACTCTTTTGGAATCACTACTGCGCTCCTGTTGCGGCCCACTTCGGCTTTGACGCGGCCTATAGGCTCTATGCGTGGCCAAGTCTGGCACTGCTCATAGTCGCGGCATGGGCAATCAACAAATGGATAACGGAGCCATTGTGGAGGATTATCAGCAACATACACTCCGGGCAACCGGAAAAAACAGCCAACCTATGATAAAGTCGCTTACCGGCCTGAGAGCCATTGCGGCTATTGTGGTGATTCTCTACCATATGTGGAGCGGCACCCTCGCCACCGAAGCCTGCATGGCCATGATTACCATGATGGCCATGAGCGGCATGGTCAATGCATTGCACCACGCATCAGCGGCCGACAGCCGCCACAACTACCGGCAATATGTGGTTTCAAGGCTAATGCGCATAGTGCCGTTACACTGGCTCACCCTTGGGCTGCTACTTGTGGCCGGGCGGCACGACGCAAGCTGGAAATTGCTGGGCAACGCACTGCTGCTTCATGCCTGGATTCCTGATTTGGCCGTGTGCTACGGCTACAACACCATGTCGTGGTTTCTAAGCGCCCTCATCCCATGCTATCTGTTACTCCCGTGGCTATGCCGTCGACTGCAGACTTTGGCCATCAAATGGCAAGTAGGCCTGCTCGCATGCTTACTCGTGGCCGAAGCGGCCTGGCTGCTCACACTGCCGTCAGGCGAATTTGCCGTTTGGGCGGCCTACGTGGCCCCACCGATGCAACTGATAAACTTCACCGGCGGCATAGTGGCTTGCAACGTGTGCCTACACCTGCATTGCCATCCAATCACGACGCGACAAGCCACACTGGTGGAACTTGCCGTAGTTGCCACTGTTGTCGGCGTGGCATGGTCGACCCATACCGGGCCGTTGCCAGCCCGGCTCGGAGCCCCATACTGCCTTTGGGCTCTACTGCTTTTGTTAGTCACACTGGCCGTCAACAACGGATGCGGCGGCATAGTCACACGTATGCTTTCGTGCCGACCGATGCAGTGGCTTGGCGGCATAAGTTTTGAGATGTTTATGTTGCACGGCATGGCGTGTGCCGCTGTGATGACCATTATGCCACGCCTGGCATCGCTGCCGTGGGGTGTGCAAGCCATCGTGTGCCTGCCAGTGGTAGCTGCCATCTCGTGGGGAGTGAACAAGATTTTAAGCACAATTATATATAATAGGAGATGAGGTCAACAGTAAAAAAACGCATTCTGTGGTCGTCGGCATCACTTGCCGTCATACTACTTGCGACAGTAGTGGTAACTTGCAATGTGGCGGTAAGCCGCAATGCCTGCGGCCGTGTGTTCAGCAACATCGATTCTATCCCCCCTCACCAAGTGGGACTGCTGTTAGGCACATCGCCGCGGTCAGCCTTTACAAGTCCGGCAAGGTGGGCAGATTGCTCATCAGCGGGTCAGACAGCAGTGCGTTTGGCATCAATGAGGTGCAAAGCATGCGTAGGTCACTCCTGTCCCGTGGCATTCCCGACTCGGTGATAATCCTCGACGGCAAGGGTTACCGCACGATAGCCTCAGTGCGCCGCGCCACGCAAGTCTATGGCCTGACCGACTATGTGGTGATTTCGCAGCGTTTCCACAACGAGCGTGCCATCTATCAGGCCGACCACTTGCGCGATTTGCACGCGGGACGCGTGATAGGCTTCAACGCCGCCGACCCGAGTGGACTGTTGCCTGCCCGCATCTATGTGCGAGAATGGTTTGCAAGGATAAAGCTCATGATGGATGTGTGGCTGTGACAGAGTGTGGCAAAACTGTCACCAGACGCACAATAAACGACCGTGCGGTTGCGTTATAATAGTTAGATGTCAAATACTACAAAGCGAAATATTGTAATCATAACGTTGCTAATCAGTTTTTTTGCAGCGTTTGCTCAGGATAACGACAAGATTCTGAACCGTCCTTATGCCGACCAAAAGAGAATACACTTCGGATTCTCAGTGGGCATGAACTTTCAGGACCTCAACATCACGAACAACGGTCTCGTCACCGATGACGGCCAATCGTGGTTTGCCGACATCCCCAACCACTCGCCGGGATTCTGCGTGAACGTGCTTGCCGACCTACGGCTGTCGCGCCATTTCAACCTGCGCATCACACCAGGCATGTATTTCGGCAACAAGGTGGTAAAATACGTCAACGGCAACGCGCCATCCGACGTCACCGACCCCGAGTTGAGCCTGCAGAGCCAGAACATCAAGTCGACCTACGTGGTCATACCCATCGACCTGAAGTATTCGGCCCTGCGCTACCACAACGTGCGCCCATACTTCACGGCAGGCATCATGGGAGTGTATGACGTGGGCAAGGACCGCAGCGAGCAGTTGCGCCTGAAGGACTTCGACACGATGCTAACCGTGGGACTCGGATGCGACCTTTACCTGCCGTTCTTCAAGCTTTGCCCGGAGCTGAAATTCTGTTTCGGCCTGCGCAACGTGCTCGAGAAGAACCGCCCTGACTTGCAGGACAACCCCGACATGATGAAGTTCACCAACAGTGTGAGCAAGGTGCTCAACAACATGGTGGTACTCACATTTTATTTTGAATAACGACCGGAATGACAATAAATAGGCTCAAAACATGGTTCACGGCAGCGGCAGTAACGATACTCGCCGCACTCAACGCGTCGGCACAGACCGATGCCCAGTACACACAGTACTGGCATGCGCCAGCCTACTATAACCCATCAGCCATAGGCCTGACCGACTTCATCCACATCACCGCAGGCAGCCGCATGCAGTGGGTGGGCATAGAGCATGCCCCGGTAAGCTTCCTGGGCATGGCCGACATGCCATTCAAGCTATTGGGCAAGCGCTGGGGCACAGGAATTGTCATCCAACAGGAAAGCATGGGCCTGTACAGCTCGCTCAATGCCGGAGCCCAGTTGGCCTTCAAGAAGCAAAAGCTGTTTGGAGGCACGCTGAGTGTGGGTGTGCAAGTGGGCATGCTCAACGAGACCTTCAAGGGATCAAAAATCAAAATACCCGAAGGCGACAACGCGCACGAGAGTACTGACGACGCTATTCCCAACACCGACGTCACAGGTACGGCATTCGACGTGAGTGCCGGAATAATGTATAGCCACAAGTGGTTTTGGGTGGCGCTCTCAGGCACCCACCTCACGCAGCCCAGCGTGACGCTGAAAGCCGACGGGAGCGACGACAAACAGTATGAGTTCACTGCCGGACGCACGTTTTATTTCATGGCCGGCAGCAATATTCCGATAAAAAACACGTTATTTGAATTACAGCCCTCGGTGTTGTTGAAGACCGACACCAAGTTTTTCCAGGGTGAGGTCACGGCCCGTGTGAGATACAACAAGTTCATATCGGGCGGTGTGGCCTACCGGCACAACGATGCCGTATCGGCCATGATAGGTGTCGACATCAAGAACTTCTATGTGGGGTATTCCTACGACTACCCCATCAGCAAGGTGAGCGTGGGCACAAGCGGCAGTCACGAGGTGATGGTGAGCTATAACGTGAAACTCGACTTGAGTGAGAAAAACAAGAATAAGCATAAGAGCATTCGTATAATGTAGAAATATATGAAAAAGTTATTGATTTATATTGCGACAGCCTTAATGGTGGCATCATGCAGCTCATCGCGCAAAAGCGTGGGAGTGGGCGGTGAAGTGACGGGAGTGGGAGCACCCACTTTCTCAGAGCCCACGCCCTACGGCATGGTGTATGTCGACTGCGGCTCGATGAAAGAGGGTCCATCCGAGCGTGACTCACTGTGGGGCATCGACTCCACCGCCCGTGGCGTGAGTGTGGACGGATTCTGGATGGACGAGACCGAAATCACCAACTCCAAGTATAAGCAGTTTGTGTTTTGGGTGCGCGATTCAATCATCCGCGAGCGCCTTGCCGACCCGGCATTCGGCGGCAACGAAGAGTTTAAAATCGAAGAAGACAAGGAAGGCAACCCCGTGAAGCCACATCTGAACTGGAGCAAGGCAATACCTTGGCGCAACCCGAGCGAGGACGAGGAGCGTGCAATTGAGAGCGTGTACCGCCGCAACCCCATAACCGGCATCAAGGAACTCGACCCCACACAGATGAACTACCGGTATGAGACCTACAATCTCACCGAGGCCGCAAAGCGCAAGAACCGCTTCGACCCCACCCGCCGCGACTACAACACCGACCATGCAGTGCCCGAGACCAACCCGACCATCAGCAAGGACACGGCGTATATCGATGACGGCGGCAACATCGTGCGCCAGACAATCACACGCACGCTGCAGAGCGATTTCGACTTCGTAAACACCTACATAGTGAACATATATCCCGACACCACCTGCTGGGTCAACGACTTCGAGAACGCCTACAACGAGCCCTACGTGCGCATGTATTTCGCCAATGGCAACTACAACAACTATCCAGTGGTGGGAGTGAGTTGGGAACAGGCCAACGCCTTCTGCAACTGGCGCACAGAATTCCTAAAGAAGTCGCTCGGACGCGACGGCGTGTACATTGAGCCCTACCGCCTGCCCACCGAGGCAGAATGGGAATATGCGGCCCGCGCCGGTGTGAACAAGAACAAATATCCGTGGGAGGGCGACCTGCCACTCACCGAGCAAGACGGTTGCTTCTATGCCAACTTCAAGCCCATGGAAGGCAACTACGTGAAAGACGGTAGCATCATCACCGCCCCGGCCGGTACCTACCAGCCCAACGACTTCGGGCTCTACGACATGGCCGGCAACGTGAGCGAGTGGACCTCTACCGCCTATACCGAGAGCATCGACAAGATGACGAGCGACCTCAACCCCGAGTTCCGCTACAACGTGGCCAAGGAAGACCCCTACAAGATGTCGCGCAAAATCGTGCGCGGCGGCTCATGGAAAGACGTGGCCCACAACATACGCAGCGACATCCGCATGTGGGAGTACCAGAACGAGCAGCGCAGCTACATAGGTTTCCGTTGCGTGCGCTCAAAGGCCGGATACGTGAAGGTCAAGAGAAAACAGTAGCAGCAACCGGCGGCACCAAGGCCGCCGAGCTTCACAGGAAATCACACACACGACGACAAAAAAAGCCACATTTCACAAAGAATTGAAAAATGGGTAAAATAAAGAAATACAAGAACGTGATCGAGCGGTTCCTCTCAGGCGAGAAGGGCCAGCGTTTCTTCAACTTCGCCTACAGTATCGGTGCCGCAGTGGTAATCTGGGGTGCCCTGTTCAAGATTCTGCACCTTCCTGGCGGCAACACTTTGCTTTGCGTGGGCATGGGCACTGAGGTACTCATGTTTATCCTCACTGCATTCGACCGCCCCGAGAGTCAGTATCACTGGGAAGACGTGTTCCCGGTGCTTAAGACCAAAGACCCTGATGACCGCCCCGACTTCAATTCGGGCAACGGCATAGTGATTGCCGGCCAGCCAGGCAGCGAAGGCACCGCGTCGCAAGTGGCAGCCACACAGGCCGTGGGCTTGCCGCAAAGCGTCACACTCACACCCGACGATGCACAGTCGCTCAGCGAGAGCATTGCCCGCATGGCATCGGCAAGCGAGCAACTGTCGAAAATGGCAGAACTCACCGACGCCACGCAACAATATCTGAGCCAAATGGCATCAATCAGCGAGCAGATGCAGAAACTGAGTGCCACCACCGAGGCCCTCAACAACGTGTCGGACTCACTGCTCAAGAGCTACGAGAGCATTGTTGGCAACGGAGAGGAGATCGGAGGCAAGTCGACAGGATATGTCGATCAGATGGAGGCACTTAACCGCAACATCAGCGGCTTGAACACAATCTACGAGATACAGCTCAAGAGCATCTCGTCGCAGATTGACAGCATCGACCGCGTAAACCGCGGTTTGAAAGACATACGCGACATGTATGAGAAATCAGCCGCACAAAGCGCCACCTATTGCGACGAGACCGAAAAGATGGCACGCTACATGAAGCAGCTCAACAGCGTGTATGAAAAGATGATCAAGGCCATGACCGTGAACATGTACAACCCCATGGGCGGGATGCCGGGCATGACGGCCAACGACAACAACGATGATAACTACGACACTAAAGGATAAAGCTTAATGGCAAGTGCTAAAAATCAAACGGTGGGCAGGATGTCGCCCCGCCAAAAGATGATAAACCTGATGTATATCGTCTTGACGGCTATGCTTGCCCTTAACGTGTCGAGCGACGTGCTCAACGGCTTCAGCCAGGTGGAAGACGGGTTGCTGCGGTCCAACCGCACCATCACCGCCCGCAACCGCGCGCTGATGGCCGAGTTGGAGGCGTTCAATTCAAAGAATCCGCAAAAGGGGAAACGCTGGCTCGACATCGCCACGCAACTCACGCAGTCGACCGACAGCCTCTATGACTACATCGACCTGCTCAAGAAAGAGATTGCACAAGCTGCCGACGGGCCGCAAGGCGACCCGCAGAGCATCGAGAACAAAGACAACCTCGATGCGGCTTCACAAGTAATGCTTGCCCCGGTGGGCGGAAAAGGACGCATACTGCGCCTGAAAATCGACAGTTACCGCGGGTTTATCATGCAATACGTAAGCGAGCAAGCCAAGCGCGCCAATCTAGAGGAAGCCCTCTCGACCAAGATTCAGCATGTCAAGGGGCAACCGGCAACAGGAAAGAACTGGGAAGAGACCATGTTTGAGAACATGCCGTCGATAGCGGCCATCACTCTGCTCACCAAGTTGCAGAACGATGTGCGCTATGCCGAAGGCGAGATTCTGAGCGAGCTTCTCCAGAGTGTGGACATGGGTGACCTGCGCGTGAATCTGGTGAACGCCTTTGTGGTCCCGCAATCGCGCATAGTGATGCGCGGCACGAAATATGCCGCCGACATCGTGCTTGCCGCCGTCGACACCACACAGCGCCCCGTGGTCTACGTCAATGGCCAGCGCCTGGCCAACAACAAGGGTCACTACGAGGTGGGCACCGGCAAGGCCGGCACATATGACTACTCGGGATGGATCGAGGTGATGGGCCGTGACGGCACACTCACGCGGCGTGACTTCAAGTCGAGCTACACAGTGATTGACCCGGTTGCCACCATATCGGCTACAATGATGAATGTGCTCTATGCCGGCATCAACAACCCCATAAGCATAGGCGTGCCCGGAGTACCCGCCTCGTCGATAGCGGCCACAATGACCAACGGCTCGCTAGTGAAAAGCGGCGACGGCTGGGTGGCGCATCCCACCAAGGTGGGCGCCGAGTGTGTGATCAACGTCACCGCCGAGATGGACGGGCAGCGCATGAATGTGGGCTCAACCACATTCCGCGTGCGCAAGTTGCCTGACCCGATGCCATTTATCGCCTACCGCGACGCCAAAGGCAACGTTAACCGCTACAAGGGCGGCCGCGGATTCTCCAAGGGGCTGCTGCTTGCGGCATCGGGTGTGGATGCTGCCATCGACGACGACATCCTAAACATCGACTACCGCGTGATTAGTTTTGAGACCGTGTTTTTCGACTCAATGGGCAACGCCATGCCCGAAGTATCGGCAGGGTCAAAGTTCAGCGAGCGACAACTTCAGGCAATACGCCGCCTGCAGCGTGGCAAGCGATTCTACATCACCCGCGTGAAAGCCGCCGGCCCTGACGGCATAACCCGCGACATCGCCCCGATGGAGGTTATAGTGAACTGACACGCTCACCGGTGACGAACTAAAAGAAACAGATTTTTTTCAACTCACATATCAAGTGAAAATCATGAGACTCTTAAAACTGACTACGATAGCAGCCGTGCTGATGCTTGCAGCCCCCACCACAGAGGCGCAAGTGGTGAAACGCACCGGCTCAGGTGCCGACCGCAACAAAAAGGATGGCACCTCAGGGCTCAACGTCACCGGCAGGCAGCAATCGTTCTACGAGGTGACCGAGCCAAGTGATGCCGACCTTCAGTGGATGAAGGTGGTGTACCGCTCGCTCGACCTGACCAAGGACAAGAACCCCGCCCTTTACTATCCCGACGAGCCCAATGCCGACGGCCAAGACCTTTTCTTCATAATAATGCGTTGCCTCGCCGACGGTAAGATATCGGCCTACGAGTATCTCGACGGCCGCGAGATGTTTACCGACCAATACAAAATCAAGGTGCGCGACATGCTCGACCGTTTCCACGTGCTCTATGCCGAGGCCAAAGGCAGCACGTCGAAGTCACCGAAATTCAAGATTGAGGATGCCGACATTCCTGCCAACGAGGTGCTGAGTTACTACATCATCGAGAAATGGGAATTTGACACCCGCAGCAACAAGATGAAGTCGAGAGTGGAAGCTGTGTGCCCCGTGCTTCACCGCACCGATGATTACGGCGGAGAGCCGCTGAAGTACCCAATGTTTTGGGTGAAGCTCAACGACATACGCCCTTGGCTGGCCCAGCAATATGTGTTCACCGACGACGACAACAACCTCACGCGATACAATCTCGACGACTTCTTCAAGCTGCAGATGTACACGGGTGAGATCTACAAGGTGAAAAACCTGCGCAACCTCTCGCTGGCACAGCAGTATCCCGACCCCGAGAAACGCAAATTGGCTCAAGACAGCATTGAGCAGCGCCTACGCTCATTCGACAAAAACCTGTGGGTGCCCAGCCGCGAAGAGCTGCAAGCCCGTGCCGAGGAGAAAGCCAAGCTTGAGGCAGGCGAGGAGGCCAGTGCCGACGACAACGCCACCGAAGCCAAAGAGAAGAAGAGCGTGAACAAGCGCGCAAAAACCAAGCGCGGTTCGAAGAGCGAGTCGACAACGCAGAAAAAGAAGACCACCACAATCAAGACCCGCCAGCCCAAAGCCACAAAATCGTCGGGCAATTCGGGTTCGGTGCGATCGGTGCGCAACCGCAAGAGATAAAACGCACGCGCGACACAACACCCGGCCGGCAAGCGCAAGGAGACGACTGCCGACCGGTAATTTTTCCGCCTTCGTCTCTGAGCCGGCATTGGTAGGCCGCGCCAGCAACCGCACAACGGCTAAAACAGGAAAATCTGGCACTCACTATTTGCCAGAGCCCCCTATTTGCCGTAACTTTGCACCACCAATGAAAAATGCCGCCCACAAAGCGGCATTTATTTTGCAAAACGGCAAAATATTAAGCAACACAATACGTTATAAATTATATACAATTGACATCACACATAGCAAAAGGGCTTTTTTGATGAAAAAATATCTACTTATTGCGAGCGCTTTCCTAATGATGGCATCGTGCTCAACCACAAAAAACAATCTTGCCTATTTTGAGAATACGGCCGCAACCGGACACGGGACCCTACCGTCGATGGCTGTGCCCGAGATTCGCATCCAGCCTGACGACGAGTTGATTATCAATATATCATCGGCCGTACCCGACGCGACGGCTGCCTACAACCAGCCCATGGCCAACGTGGCCAAGCGAGGTGACATGCAAGTGAGCGGCAATATGCGTACCCAAACCTATATTGTGGACCACAACGGCAATATTGTGATTCCAAACCTGGGAGAAATAAACGTGAAAGGCAAGACCACCAGCGAAATAGCACAAACGATAAAGGACATGGTGAGCCGCGATGTGAAAGACCCATTCGTGAGGGTGGAGCTTCTCGGATTCAACGTGGATGTTATGGGTGAGGTTAAAAGTCCGCATAAGGTGTATGTACAGTCACAGCGATACTCGGTGCTTGATGCCTTGAGCGATGCAGGTGACCTCACCGAGTATGGGCGTCGAGAGAACGTAATGGTAATCCGCGAGACCGACGGGCAAAAGACCTACACGCGCATCAACCTGAACAGCGACAGCGCATTCATGTCGCCATGCTTTTATCTGAAGCAAAACGATGTGGTTTATGTCGAGCCTAACAAAATCAAGGTGGACAACTCGAAATACAACCAAAACAACGCCTACAAGCTGTCGGCAATATCGACCGTGGTGAGTTTGGCCTCGGTTATAGCCTCACTCGTAATCGCGCTTACCGTGAAATGACGGGCAAGCTGGAAAAAAGCCACACCATACACAAAAAGGATAAGCAACAGTCACTCTGTGCCACAACAAGACAATCATGAATCAGAATCAGAGTTCCAACGATAACAACTTCACTCAAAAAGAGCCGATAATTGACTTCGGTGCCCTATTCAACAAATACAAACGCTACTGGTGGATGTTTGCCATCTCGCTGGTGGCCTGCCTTACAATGGCGGCATTCTACCTGAAAGTGAAACTTCCCATCTACTTGATAACATCCACTATACTCGTGGCGCAAGACGACAATGGGTCAAGCGCAGGCGCAAGCCTGCTTAAGAGCCTCAGTCTCGGCGATATAGGAGGATCGAAGGTGGACGACGAGGTCGTGGTAATGAGTTCCAACGAGCTCTGCGGCAAGATGATCAACAAGTTGAAAATCAACCGCAGCTATATCGAGAAAAAGGGATTCATGAAAAAGGAAGACCACTATGGTGACTCTCCTATCGCTATCGATGCGCCCGACGAACTCTTCGACACACTGTCGACCTCGCTGAAATTCAAAGTTGAGATCGGCACCGACGGCAAAGCCAACGTGAAAGTGAAAAAAGGATTCTTCAAGACCATCGCCAACATCGAGGACGCCGATTTCCCCGTGCGCGTGAAGACTCCCTACGGCATGTTCCAAATCAGCAAGACCGCCTATTTCAAGCCAGGCAAAGCAACCACAATCAATGCCGGCGTGGTGGGAAACGTGCGCAAGTCGGAGGCTCTGCAAAAAGACATGACCATTAAAATCCTGACCAAGAAGAGCAATGCCATCTACATGGACATCACCGAGACCAACACACAACGCGGCAAAGACATTCTCAACACAATCATGGCCCTCTACAACGAGCGTGGCCAAGAGGAGAAAAACGAGATGGCCGTGAACACCGGCAAGTTTATTGACGAGCGTCTGGGCTTGATCTACACCGAGCTAACCAAAAGCGAGGCCGACATCGAGGCTTACAAGAAAGCCAACAAGATATATGATGTGGAGACCCAGACCAAGACCCTCTTCGGGAAGCAGACGCTGGCCGAGCAGCAAGCCCTTGCGCTTGAGACCCGCTACCGCATAGCCGAGATGGTGCATGACTTCATCAACGACCCCAAGAACCGCTACAGCTACATTCCGTTCTCGGTCGACTCGACAGCCGCTGCAGCTCCCATATCGGCCTACAACCGCCTGATTCTGGAACGTGCCCGCCTTGAGAACAGCGCCAAACCCGGCAACATGGCGTTACGCGACATCGACGACCAAATCTCGGCAATGCGCGTCAATGTGCAGCGAGGTGTCGACAACGCACTGCGTGCCATCAAGATACAGCACCAGCAAGTGAGCACTGTCGACAACAGCTCGTCGGGGCAAATAAGCCAAATGCCCACGCAAGAGCGCGAGGCACGCAACCTCTACCGCCAGCAAGGCATCCAGAACACGCTCTACACATTCCTGCTCCAGAAACGTGAGGAGAACGCTCTGCTGCTTGCCGCCACCACCCCCAAGGGCAAGATTGTGGATCATGCCTTCGCCCAAAGCGAGCCGGTGGCGCCAAAGCCGATGATGGTGGCATTTGTGGCGCTGGTAATGGGCCTGCTAATACCGCTTGCGATACTCTACATCAAGAACGTGTTTACAACCAAGTTCTCTACCACCGATGAGCTTCAAGATATCGTACAAGTGCCTGTAATCGGCGAGATATGCCACAACCGCCACCGCAGTCCGCTGGTGGTGAAACCGGGCAAGACATCGTCGATTGTGGAGCTGTTCCGCCTGTTGCGCAACAACATCCAGTTCATGCTTCCGTCGGCCGAGCACAAGGTGCTTCTCGTGACATCGTCGGTGAGTGGCGAGGGCAAGTCGTTTGTCAGCGCCAACCTTGCCGCTTCATTTGCCCTACTCGGAGGCAAGAAGGTGGCGCTCGTGGGCATGGACATCCGCAGCCCGAAATTGGCCGACATGCTCAACATATCATCCACTCCTGGCGTGACCAGCTATCTCGCCAAGAGCGAGATGAGTTTCACCGATGTGCCGCAGCAAATCGACGCGATTGAGAACCTTGACGTGCTTGTAGGCGGTCCCATTCCGCCCAACCCGAGCGAGCTGTTGCTGAGCAAGCGCGTGGAGGAACTGTTCAAGGAACTGCGCGCACGCTACGACGTGGTGGTAGTCGACTCGGCACCGATTGCCATGGTGAGCGACACCTTCTCGCTGGTGCGCCATGCCGATGCCGTAGTATACGTGACCCGGGCCAACTACACAAAACGCAGCCTGATAAAATACTTCAACACCGTGGTGCGCCGTGGCCAGCTCAAGAATGTGGCCATGGTGGTCAATGACAGCAACCCACGCCTGTCGCAGGGCTACGGTTACGGCTACGGCAAAGAGAAATCAGAGAGCTAACACACAGGCACTGCCCCGCCTCGTGCGGAACCATTCCGCCAGCGCTGCGGGCACGGTCACATAGCGCATGAGAGTTCAGAAAAACATATTGGTGCAGCGCATGCTGTTCACAGCCTTTTGGCTTGTTGCCGCATTCGGTTTTGTGGCCGAGGAGATTGCGCCGTTCATTGAGCCGCTGCGCACCCCTGTCATGGTTGCCGCCGACGCGATTGTGGTGATGCTAGGCTTGTGGACACTGCGCCACAAATTCGACATTGCCATACTGGTATCGTATGTGGCCATCAGCTATGTGAGCACAATATGGCTCAACCACTCGCCCCTCATCACCTGGCTCAACGGTACGCGCGTGTTTATAGGCGTGCTGTTTCTGGTGCCGGTACTCCGCTACTTGTGGGACAGCGAGGAGCGGCACGACACATTCATGCGCTCACTCGACAAGCAGGCATTCATCTTCCTATGCCTGCAAGCAGTGTGCCTGCCGTGGCAATTCATCAAATATGGCGCATGTGACCACGGCGGCGGCTCGATAGGCAACATGTTCTCGGGCACGGTGTCGTGGACCATCTACTTCTTCTCGTTCTACCTTATGCGCCGCCGCTACGACCCCAACAACGTGTTCCGCAGCATCATTGCCAACAAGTGGCTGGTGATACTGCTGCTGCCCACATTCCTCAACGAGACAAAAATCAGCATCATCCTGCTTGCGCTCTACTTCCTGCTGCTCATTCCGTTCAACCGCCAGATGGTGAGACGCATGCTGGTGATGGCACCTGTCACAATAGCGGCCGTTGCCATTGGCTGCTATGCCTACTCGGCCGCATTGCCCGACGAGGACAAAGATTTCACCGACCTCAACTATCTGCTCAACACCTACCTCTTCGACGACGATCTCGACATCGACCAGGCCGTGGGAGGTGTGACATGGATGCTTGAGAACGACGATAGCGCGCTGCCCGACATCCCGCGCGTGACCAAATTGGTGTTGCTGCCCAACGTGCTTGATGAGAATCCTGGACATGAGTGGCTCGGCTTCGGCATGGGTCTGTTCAACGGGTCGGAACACATGAGCGCGACCGACTTCGGGACAAAATACCAATGGCTTGTGTTCGGCACCAACCCCTACCTGCTGCACATCTTCCTGCAGCTTGGCATCGTGGGCACGCTGTGGCTCATAGCATTCTATTGGGGACTTTACTGCTTGCGTCCGCGCCTTTACCGCCATCGCGACACAGGCACGATGCTCTACTCACTGTTATCGGTAGTGATGCTGTTGCTCTATGCCGACCTCCACCGAATGCTTGTGTTCAGCTTGATGTTTTTCATTTTCACTTTCACCATGTGGGAAAAGCCACTGCCGCAAGCCAGCGACGGCAAAGAAGAGGCAGCCCGTAAAACGCCATCGCAACAATGCTGATCAACTCGATAGACTTCGCGATATTCTTTGCCGTGGCGTTCACGATATACTACACCGTGGCACGCCACAGCGCGAAGTTGCAAAACGCGTGGCTACTGGCGGCAAGCTATGTATTCTATGGCTATGCCGACTGGCGCATGCTGCCGTTGCTCGCGGCTGCCACCGTAGTGTTCTATGCGCTGGGGCGTGGAATCGGCCGGCATCGCATTGCCGCACCCAAGGTCGCAAACGGGCTCACCACCACGGGAATTGTGGTCGGAGTATGCGTGCTCTGGTATTTCAAATATCTGAATTTCAGCATCCAAGAGATGACCGCACTGCTCAGGGCCATCGGAATTAACGCCAACGCAAGCACCCTCAACGTCATAATGCCCATAGGCATAAGTTTCTTCACATTCAAGCTCATAAGTTATGTGATAGAAGTGCGCAAAGGCAACATGGAAGCGAGCCGCAGCATCGTCGACTTTGCCGCCTACGTGGCGTTTTTCCCCACCATAATGTCAGGTCCTATCGACCGCCCTGCCCCCTTCCTGGCGCAGTTGCAGCACAAGCGGCAGCCGCTCATTGCCAACATGAGCGCCGGATGCCGCATGATTCTGTGGGGGTTCTTCATGAAGATGTGCATTGCCGACCGCATCTGTCCTTATACCGATGCAGTGTTCAACAATTGCGGCAGCCACAACTCGACAACACTCATTGCCGCGTCGGCATTCTATCTTATACAGATGTATACCGACTTTGCCGGCTACTCGTGTATGGCCATCGGCGTGGGCCGACTGCTGGGCATCACAGTGATGGACAACTTCGCGCGGCCTCTGCTGGCACAAAACGTGGCCGACTTCTGGCGGCGGTGGCACATATCGCTATCGTCGTGGCTACGCGACTACGTCTATATTGCCCTGGGCGGAAATCGCCGCGGCAAGTGGCGCACTTATGCCAACCTGGTGATCACCTTTGTGGTGTGCGGAATATGGCACGGGGCCAACTGGACCTACATCCTGTTTGGCTCATGGCACGGACTATGGGTGGCCATCGACAAGGCGGCCGGCGCTCCGCGTAAGCGGCTTGAGCAGAAGTTTAACCTCGCCCCACGACACGCCTACCGCCTGGCAAGGCAACTGTTCACCTTTGTGGTATGCGCCTATGGAGCCATGATGTTCAGGGCCAACTCACTGGCCGACATCTGCACCATCACGCGCGGCATGTGGGGCAACTTCGGGCTGCTGTTCACCACGGCATCCACCCAGCTGTTCACCATGGGGGCGCTGTCGGTGTGCATCATGCTCTACAAGGATTGGCGCGACGAGCACCTTGCGTCGGCTCCCGGTCATTTCATGCACTCGCCCCGGCGGTGGGTGCGCGTGGCAAGCGTAGCGGCACTCACGGTATACATAGTGCTCACCGGCGAGGTCGACGGCGTGAGTTTCATCTATTTTCAGTTTTAGAACGGCAACGGCATGAGAAAGTGGATATTGAGCATATCAGTGATAGCGGCGATTGTGATTGCTGCCGATGTGGCCATAGGCGCCGCCTGCGATGCGCTGCTGCGCCGTCTGCCCGACTCAGGCACATTCGAGACCGACATCAACCAGGCACTCACCCGCAAGCGGGCCGATGTGCTGATACTCGGTTCGAGCAAGGCCAAGCACCATTATGTGCCCCAAGTGCTCGGGGACAGCTTGGGCATGAGTGTGTATAACGCCGGTGCCGACGGCCATGATGTGGCATATGCCTGCATGGTGCTCCAATCATGGCTCACACGCTGCACCCCGCGGGTGGTGGTGCTCGACCTGTGCAACTCGATGGTCAACGGCGACTGGATAGACAACAGCATTAGCGACACAAAGTGCTACTACGGGATCAACGAGGCCGTAACCGGCTATATCGACTCGGGCCACGACTGGCGGCTGCGGCTGAAGCTACACAGCAACCTTTACCGCCTCAACGGCAGCCTTGTGTGGCTCACGAAGGGTATGCTGACGCACGCGAAAGCCTCATCTGACGGCTATGAGCCGCTCTACGGCAGCGACATGGTGCCGGGCGTCACCACCTACGGCCCTTTCACACCGAGCCCAGTAGAGGCCGAACAGCTGCGCCGCATAGCGCGGTTGTGCCGCAGCCACGGCATAAAGCTGCACATCATACTGTCGCCCAACCACGAAATTGACAACGGCATGCGCCGCTGGCTGGCTACCGAGACAAGGCGCGACGGAGTGAGACTGGCCGACATGACCGAGGCCCCCCAAGTGTGGGACGACCGCTACTACAAAGACCGCGGGCACCTGAACCACGACGGAGCCGTGCTATTCACGTCAATGATAGCGCCAGCTCTGCAGCAAGGTCTTACACCGATTGGCAAATGTGAGCCAAAATGAGTAAATTTGCACCCCGAAACGAATAAAGCACGCAACAGCAGGGCTATATGGATCGCACACAAGACACAGGGCAAGGCAAGCAACGCGGGTCGAAGTTCATAAAAGACCTGCTCATCTACGCCGTCGGGAATCTGGGCTCAAAGCTCATCACATTCCTGATGATGCCGCTCTACACCTATTTCATCCATAACCCTAACGACTTCGGATACTACGACGTGTGCCTCACGACAGTGTTCCTGCTGCTGCCGTTCGAGACACTCCAGCTGCGCGACGGAGCGTTCCGTTTCCTGCTCGACACCAGCGACGACGGCAGCCGCCGCAAGATAATCACCTTTGTGTACCGCACGATGGGACTGATGGTGGGAGTATCGACCCTGGTGACCATGCTGCTCGGCGCGTTCACCGACCTCGACTACCTGTGGGCCACATTCGCGTTGCTAGTGGCAATGTCGGCCTACGACGTGATAACCCAAGTGGCCCGCGGCCTGGGTGACAACCGCACGTTTGTCACCGCCGGGCTCATCTCGTCGTTCGGCATCAGCGCATTCAGCATCATTTTCCTTGCCGGCTTTAACATGGGCATCGACGGCGTGTTTCTCGCCAACATCCTGGCGCGCGTTGTGGCCGTGCTCTACATCGAGGTAAAACTGAGCGTGTTCCGCCGATACTTCAGTCGCCGTGCCGACTGGCGCGAGGTGGGCCGGGGCATTTTGCGCTACACATTGCCGCTGCTTCCCGGCTCGATATGCTGGTGGATGACCCAAAGCAGCGACCGGTGGTTCATAATGCACTATCTGGGGCTTGACGTAAACGGAGTGTATGCCGTGGCCACAAAATTCACCGGCATCATCCAGACCCTTGCCGTGATTTTCTACCAGGCGTGGCAGGAGACGGCTATCCTGCAATACAACAGCAGTGACCGCGACCGATTCTTCTCACGCATGTTCAACACCTACATCTCGGTGCTTGCCGTGATACTGATATCCTACACATTTGCTGTTAAATACAACTACTTCTGGCTTGTAGAGAGCAAATACCAGCCGAGCCTCAATTTCCTGTATCCGCTTGGCGTGTCGGCTGTGTTTTTTGCCGCCGCCGCGTTTTTCGACATGGGCTACCAGTGCGCCAAAGACACCGCCCGCACCCTGCCGGCCATAGCCACCGCAGCGATTGTGAACGTTGGACTCAACCTCATCCTTATTCCCCACCTGGGCATAAATGGAGTGCTTGTGACCAGTATCATGACCAACATGGTACTGTTCGCGATACGCATGAGAGACATGCGGCGCTACTTCAAGCTGAGCATCTACCGCTCTACGGCCATTCCGGTGATTGCCATGGCGGTGTGCTTCATCCCGTTTGTCGTCGACCTGCCGTGGTGGCAATCGGCAACAATCGCGGCTGCCGGAATAGCAATCAGCATCATGGCCATACCGCGCGACATGCGCAGCGAGATAACCTCTAAAATCACATCTCGGCTTCACCGAGCCTGATTCACCTCACCACCGACCAGTTTCGCCGACGAGAAAGCAGAAAAAGCCTCCTCTCCCACCTCACAAGGCAGCGAAAAGTGGGCAAGAAGAAACATTTTATTTGAATAACACATTATGTTACATTAACTTTGCATAAAATGCGTCGATGCAAAAGGCTCTTTTTTCTTTTCATAACGACAAACCATCATAACACCAAATTATATTTATGAGCAAGAAATTGATTCTCACCTGCGCGCTCACCGCCGCCTCGGCCATGGCCTCGATGGCCACTACCCCGCTGTGGATGCGGTATGCGCAAATCTCGCCCGACGGCAAAGAAATTGTGTTCGCCTACAAGGGCGACCTCTACAAAGTGCCGGCCAAAGGCGGACAGGCTGTGCAACTCACGTCGCAGCCATCCTACGAGTGTAATCCCGTGTGGTCGCCCGACGGCAAGACCATTGCCTTTGCCAGTGACCGCAAGGGCAACTTCGACGTGTATGTGATTCCGGCCGAGGGCGGACAGCCCAAGCAGCTGACGTTCAACTCGGCGAGCGAGGTGCCCACCACATTCACCGCCGACGGCAAGAGCGTGGTATTCGGCGCATCCATCCAGGATCCAGCCAGCAGCATGTCGTTCCCCACATCGCGCCAGCCCGAGCTATACAGCGTGCCTGTTGACGGCGGCCGCGCCAAGCAGATAATCGCCACCCCTGCCGAGGATGTGAAATTCAGTCCCAAGGGCGACTTCATGCTTTTCCATGACCAGAAGGGCTTTGAGGATGCGTTGCGCAAGCACCACACCTCGTCGGTGACGCGCGATATATGGCGCTATGATGTGGCATCGGGCAAATTCACCAATCTCACCAACCGTGCCGGTGAGGACCGATCGCCGGTGCTCGCCCCCGACGGCAACACGGTTTATTTCCTGAGCGAGCGCAACGGTGGCTCGTTCAACGTGTGGAAGTTTCCGCTTAGCAATCCACAGAATGCTACCCAGGTGAGCAACTTCACCAATAATCCCGTGCGGTTCCTATCGATGGCCAACGACGGCACCTTGTGCTACACGCAGAATGGTGAGCTCTACACCCAAGTCGACGGAGGGCAGCCCACCAAGGTGCAAGTGACCCTCTACCACGACGACAGCGACCAGGTGGCCAACCTGACGATGACGAGCGGAGCCTCAGAGGCCGTACCGTCGCCCGACGGCAAGCAAGTGGCCTTTATCGTGCGCGGCGACGTGTTTGTGACCTCGGTGGAATATGGCACTACCAAGCAAGTGTCGAGCACGCCACAGGCCGAAAGCGACGTGTGCTGGGGTCCCGACAACCGCACCCTCATCTATGCCAGCGAGCGCAACGGCAACTGGCAGCTGGTGAAAGCCACCATTGCCCGCAAGGACGACCCCAATTTCCCCAATGCCACTACCATCAAGGAAGAAGTGGTGCTGCCATCGACCACTGTCGAGCGCTACCAGCCCGCATTCTCGCCCGACGGCAAGGAAATTGCCTTTGTGGAAGACCGCAGCAAGCTCAAGGTGCTCAATGTGGCATCGGGAGCCGTGCGTGAGGTGACCGACGGATCGATGTGGTTCGGCTCGACCGGCAAGTTCGATTACAAGTGGTCGCCCGACGGCAAGTGGTTTGCCCTGCAGATCATAGGCAACGGGCGCGACCCGTATAGCGACATCGGCATCGTGAGCGCACAGGGCGGCAAGGTGACCAACATCACCGGCAGCGCCTACATCAGCGAGCAGCCCCGCTGGGCTCTCGACGGCAACGCCATCACTTGGCTCAGCAACCGCTACGGAATGCGCAGCCAGGCCTCATGGGGCTCGCAAAGCGACGTGCTCATGGCCTTTGTCAACGAAGACGCCTACGACAAGTACCGCCTGAGCAAGGAAGACTACGAGCTGCGCAAGGAGCTCGACAAGAAGTCGACCGCCGACAAGCCTGACGCCGACAAGAAAAAAGACAAGAAAGGCGACAAGAAGGACGACAAGAAAAAAGACGACAAGAAAGCCGAGGACAGCAAGCCCAAGACCATCGACGTGCAGCTCGACGGTATCAGCGACCGCGTGGTGCGCGTCACCCCCAACTCGAGCGACATAGCCTCGGCAACCTTCTCGAAAGACGGCGACAACCTATACTACCTCTCGGCATTCGAGGGCGGATACGACCTTTGGAAAATGGATCTGCGCGAGCACAGCACCAAGCTCATCAACAAGCTGAACTCGCGGTGGGCCGGACTGGAGCAAGACAAAGACGGCAAGAACATCTTTGTGCTCGGAGCATCAAAGATGGGCAAGCTTGCGGTATCGGGCGACAAATACACCCCCATCTCCTACAAGGCACAGATGAGGCTCAACCTCGCCGACGAGCGTGACTATGAGTTTGAGCACGTGCACCGCCAGATTGCCAAGAAGTTCTACAACCTCAACATGCACGGTTGCGACTGGGATGCCGTGGTGGCCAATTACAAGCAGTTCCTGCCCCACATCAGCAACAACTACGATTTTGCCAACTTGCTGAGCGAGGCTCTGGGCGAGCTGAACGCCTCACACACCGGTGGCCGCTACTATCCCACAAGCCGCAGCAGCGAGGCCACTGCCAACTTAGGCCTGATCTTCGACCAGCAATACACCGGCAACGGTCTCAAGGTCGACGAGGTTGTGGAATACGGCCCGTTTGACCGTGCCAAGTCGCAGGTGCGCAAGGGCACCGTGGTCGAGAAGATCAACGGCACCGACATCACCGTCGAGAACGACTACACATCACTGCTTAACGGCACCAGCGGCAAGAAGACCCTCGTGAGCCTCTACAACCCCACCACCGGCAAACGCTGGGAAGAAGTGGTGCTCCCCGTTACAGCCTCGGAGTGGAACTCCATCCTCTACAAGCGTTGGGTTAAGCGTTGCGCCCACATGGTCGACAGTCTGTCGGGCGGACGCTTGGGCTACGTGCACCTCCAGTCGATGAACGACAAGAGCTACCGCGAGGTCTACAGCCAAGTGCTCGGCAAGTATAACAAGCGCGACGGCATCGTGATCGACACCCGCTGGAACGGTGGCGGCCGCCTGCACGAAGACATTGAAATCCTATTCAGCGGACAAAAGTATTTCACACAGGTGGTGCGTGGCCGCGAGGCCTGCGACATGCCCAGCCGCCGCTGGAACAAACCGAGCATCATGGTGCAATGCGAGGCCAACTACAGCAACGCGCACGGTACCCCGTGGGTCTACAAGCACCAGAAACTGGGCAAACTCGTGGGCAAGCCCGTGCCCGGCACCATGACCAGCGTGTCGTGGGAGACCCTTCAAGATCCGAGTATGATATTCGGCATACCCATCATAGGATATGAGCTGCCCGACGGACGCTATCTGGAGAACACCCAGCTCAATCCCGACATCGATGTCACCAACGACCCGCACGACCTTGTGCAAGGCCGTGACGCACAGCTCGAAACCGCAGTAAAGGAACTGTTGCGCGAAATCGACGCCAATAAGTAATCACTCTTGCCCCTTAGAATGAATAGGGGCACTTGACAAGCGGCCCGCACGCGCAGGCAGCAACTCCATTCAACGGCCACAGACTCCACGAGAGATCCGTGGCCGCTTTTTTTCGACCCACCTCTGCATCCCACCACAAAGGGTTAAGCGTGCTGCCCAGCCAGCCAGTCGCTTTAACACTTTTTAGCATGGGGGGGTGGTTTTTCGGCACTTAATTTTTAATTTTGCACTGGCTTTTTATAACCGAAACGTAATAACTATTAAATATAAGAAAATCAAGAAACAACGGCTTGGGCAACAGCGTCATGCTATTC
>CAVIEK010000004.1:0-33621 GCA_963641805.1 Bacteroides fragilis | reverse complement strand
GAAAAAAAAGTAAGTTATTGTTTTGTTTTTCTAAGTGTTTTGCTTAAATTTGCAATGTGATTAGAAACAACGATACAAACATAACTAAAAATAACGACAAAACAAACATATGATGGAAGCTCAGAAAATAATGACACCAATCGAGCGCGAGCGCGCAAAGCGCCACAGCGCCATCTGCAATGATTACAAGCACCTCTGCCGTGACTACCCCACGGCAGCACCCTACCGACTGATGCAGCAGCTTTGCATCAAGTACGAGATGACCGTCCCCGGCATCCGCAGGATAATCGAGGCCGCCGGCCTTTATCAGACAAGACAACGCATTAAAATCCTAAGCAACGATGAAAGCAAGAGTTAACACAGCGGCCCGCTGGGCATTGGTCATTGCCCTGGGCGCATGGATGGCAGTGAGCGCACTGGTATTTCTTTCGGAGGTGGCCGAGGGCAGCGACACGGGCATGTGGGCCCTGCTCGCCAGCAAGGCGCTCGCGGCGCTGAGCGGATGGGCCTGCGTCAAGACGGCGCAATGGCTCGACAAGGCAGGATGGCTGCCGACCATCGACTACTTCGCAACCACCGACGGGGAAGGAGGTGAGCTATGACACCCCACGAGCCTCAAGTGGCGGCAACCGACCGCTACCCCATCGGCAAGGCGGCCGAGGTACTGGGCGTAAGCCGATACTCGCTGCTCAAATGGTGGGCGGCAGGACGCATCAAATGCGGCTTCAGGCGCGACACCGGCCGCAAGTTCTTCACCGGGCGGGAGCTCCTCCGATTTTGGAACGCACAACTATGAGCCACATAGCATTTTCGTTTCATTAGCTATAATTAGTTAGTTTTTAGTTGCGAAGCGCCGCGAGGCGCATAAACTATCAGTTTAATAGTAGTGTTCAACATCGACACAATCGTTTCTTAACCCGCCACGCAGCGATGCGGCAACGGGTAAAAGCCTCCGCAGGGAGGCCGCGGCCAAGGAAAGTTAATTGTTTTTGAGGTGTTAATTGCAACCGCGGCGCGCCGGTCCGAGTCCGGCGGGAGGCACAACAAAGCCGGGCGCAGCGTCGCCGCCTCCGCTATGGAGAGAAGGCGTCGGAAGCCGGAGGCACACGCAGGGCGGTGCGGGTTCGACCCCCGCACCCGGCACAGAGGCAAGGGCGCAGAGGCGCCCATGGGGCAACACTTTTGTTTTCAGTCATCATAAATGAGCCGGAAAGGACCGGCTGCCGGGTGAGAGTCCCGGAGGTTTAGCAATTTATAATATTCATTGACAACGGGCTGCGCCCCACAGCCCAGGCAAAACGCGGAGGCCAAGCAGTTCTTTGTTTAATTCACTGGATTTTCTTCATTTACCCGCCAAAGGCCTCCGCCGGCGGGGACTTCCCCGGGGCAATGCCCGGCAGACAAACCGCGCAGAGGCGCGGCTACCGCGGTGCGACTCCGCGGCGGGGGGCAAGCGATTTTATTAACAACCAAACAAAAACAAAACTATGAACGAGATTATCGAAATCAAACAGGCAGAGGTCCTGCAGGCAATCAACCGGAGCGAGGCGGACGTGCAGATTTCCACCGCCAAGCAGTACCCGCGCGACATCGCCAAGGTGCTCAACCTCATCAGCACCTACGCCACAATGGACACCGAGACCGCGCAGGACTGCTTCTACGTGCTGCGCCGCAACGGCCAGTACGGCCAGAACAACATCGAAGGCCTGAGCGTGCGCATGGCAGAAATCATCGCAAGCGCCTGGGGCAACCTCCGGGTGCAGACACGCATCATCGGCAACGACGGCAAGACCATCACCTGCCAGGGCGTGTGCCACGACCTTGAGACCAACGTGGCGGTAAGCGTTGAGGTGAAGCGCCGCATCACCGACAAGAACGGCCGCACCTTCAGCGAGGACATGCAGGTCGTCACCGGCAACGCCGCCAGCGCAATCGCATTCCGCAACGCCGTGCTCAAGGTGGTGCCAAAGGCAGTGACAAAGCGCGTAATCGAGGACGTGAAGAAGGTGGCGATGGGACAGGCGCTCGACCTTGAGCAGCAGCGTCAGAACATGATAGCCTATTTCGCCAAGCTCGGAGTGACAGAGGCGCAACTGCTGGAATACCTGCAACTGAAGAAGCGCGAGGAGATTGACAAAGAGGCAGTCTTTGAGCTGCGCGCCACAGCCAACGCCATCAAGGAGGGAACAACCACCGTGCAGGAAGCCTTCCTCAAGCCCATCGAGGAGCGCCGCACGGCTGCCGACGCCAAGCGGAAGGCCATCGAGGCAAAGGAGATAGCCGAGGCGGCAGCCAACCGCGCCAAGAACGCAAAGACCGTCAACGTCGACACCGTGACCGGTGAGGTGAAGGAAGAGGCAAAGAAGGACTAAACGCGGAGCCGCTATGAAACCATACACCATCATCAAGCCAAAGACCCACGACGAGTGGCTCGCGCTGCGCCGCGAGGGCATCGGCTCGTCGGAGGTGGGCACCATCCTCGGGCTCAACCCCTACGACACGCCCTACCAGCTTTGGCGGCGCAAGAAGGGCATCGACCCGCCCGTCCCGGAAAACTTCCTCATGAAGGCGGGGCATTACCTTGAGGACGCCGTGGCGCACTTCTTCGCCGACGCCACAGGCGCCGAGATTGTCAAGTCGTCGGCGGGCGACTGGATAGCCGTCGACGCCGCGGTCCCCTTCCTGCGCGTGTCGCCCGACCGCCTCGCGTGGCCCGCCGGCATGACCCGCGCCGCCCGCAACAAGATGATAGTCGAGTGCAAGACCACCCAGCACACCGTCGACCCCGACAACGTGCCGCTCTACTGGTTCGCCCAGCTGCAATACCAGCTCATGGTGATGCGCCTGCGGCACGGAGCGCTGGCGTGGCTCACGCAGGGCCGCGACTTCGGCTACACGCTGATAGACCGCGACGACGACTTCTGCGACTACATGCGCGGCGAGCTGCGCCACTTTTGGGAAGCCTACATCGCCGGCGACAGCGAGCCGCCCTGCGTTGACGGTGACGACGCCACCGCCAAGTGGCAGCGGCAGACCGACGGCAAGTGGCTGCAGGCCGACGACGGCATCGAGGCAGCCGTGGCAGGGCTCAAGGAGACCAAGGCACGTATCAAGGAACTCGACGCCGTGAAGGCACGGCAGGAAGACGCGCTCAAGCTCGCCATCGCCGAGGCCGAAGGCATCATCAACGCCGACGGCCGCGTGATAGCCACATGGAAGGCAAGCGGCAAGGATGCCGCACGTTTCGACAGCGCACGCTTCATCGCCGACCACCCCGACATGGCTCAAGACTATATCACCCACGCCGCACCGGCACGACGCTTTCTGCTAAAATGACAACCCACTACAGCATCAGCAAGACAACCAAGGCCGAGATTGACAACCGCAGGGCGAAGCTGATGCTAAACAAACTCGCAAGACTCAACCACAATGGCCAACTATAACGGATGGATTAAGATGCACCGCCGCTTCACGTCGTGGGAGTGGATGGGATGCGCCAGCATGGTGCAGCTCTTCGTGTGGCTGCTGCTGAGCGCGAGCGACAAGGACGAGCGC
Source organism: Bacteroides fragilis (assembly GCA_963641805.1). Classification (GTDB taxonomy): domain Bacteria; phylum Bacteroidota; class Bacteroidia; order Bacteroidales; family Muribaculaceae; genus Sodaliphilus. Next base: position 30,066 of record CAVIEK010000004.1, on the reverse strand, counting down.
CGCCGTGGCGTGACAGTGCGCCGCGGTCAGGTGCTCATCAGCCAGCGCCGCCTCGCCCAGGAGCTACACATGAGCTACCAAACATTGCGCACGTGCCTGCAACGCTTGCAGAGCACCGGCGAGGTGACAACGGCGGGCACTAAAGGAACGCAAGGCTACACCATCGTAACTATTTGTAACTATGATAGTTACCAAGCGCCCGCAGACGACAAGCAACGCATTGCCAACGCATTATCAACGCATTTACCAACGCATTTACCAACGCATTGCAGTAATGGTGCAAACATCAGCAATACAAATGGTTACGGCAATAACGATGAAGCAACTAACGCATTAAAGGGCGCAAAGCAAGGGCCAAAACCAACGCATATATATAAGAAGAATAAAGAAGATAATGGTGGTGGTGGAAGCGCGCGCACACGCACGCGTGAGGAGGCATACGAGGCGCTACGCAACGAGCTGCGCACCTCGACACTTAAAGCCGAGGCTGCCATGCGGGCGACACGCACCTTCGACAGCGCGGTGCTTATGGGGCTCGTTGAGGAGGTGTTCGCCGACTGGACAGTGACCGACGAGGCCGACATCTGCTGGCGCCACCTGCTGAACCAGCTCCGCATCAAGGCAGAGGCGCAGAGGCGCGAGGCCGCCAAGATGGCAGCCATCCCCAAGCCGAAACAGCCGCTCAAGGACTGGCGGCGCGACTTCGCCGCCGGAATGCTCGCCAAGGCACGGCAGCGGCTCGCCGAGGACGAGATGAGCGACACGCAGAAAAATTGAGCGACACGCAGAAAAGTAGAAATAAAATTTCAAGAAATATGGAAATAGCAACAAGCAACAGACGCGCAAGCGAGGCCGTGGCGCTGAGCCGCGAGCCGTGGGCGGTGGAGATACGCCGCCGGCTGGGCGACAAGGAGCGGATGCTCGTGGCGATGGGCCCCGCCTCCACCAGCCTCTACAGCCGCGACACCGATGCCGCCGCGCACAGCCCCGAGCTGGTGAGGATGGCCAAGGCCTACGGCGACCGCGCGATGGCCACGTGCCTCGCCATGCACATAGCCGACGCGGTGATGACCATAGCCGACGACGACACGCCGGCACTCGACGAGGCCGACGCCTACCGCGCCGCCGAGCTCATGGAGACCGACAGCCACCTGCGGCAGCTGCCCATAGGCATGATAGCCGCCTTCTTCCACCGCGCCAAGTGCCGGCGCTACAAGATATACGGCAAGCACGTGACCCCGATGAAGCTGCTCGAATGCCTTCAGCAGCAGCTGCCGAGTCTGATGGCCGAGGCGGCACGTGCCCGCCAGGAGGCCGAGCGCGAGGCGGCGAGGAAAGCCGACGAGGAGCACCGCCGCGACGCCGTCGACTGGGACACCTACCGCAGGATGCGGCGCATCACGGGAGCATCGCCCGTTGAATTTCTGACGGGCGGGTATGGCGAGTAAAACACGCGAGAACACCCCTAAGAGCCACGCCAAGCGCCTCTGACCGCAAAAACGATAAACTACACGGCTGAGAAATTTAACGGCCTTAAAACGCAATAAAAAAATGGGCAACACCGAAAACAAACCGAAAAGACTCGTGGTCCGCAACCTGCCCGAAAGTTTCCTCAGGCACCTTGCCGACCGCATCATGGAGAGGTGCGAGCCGTGCAGCGGCAACATCCACCTCTCGTCGTCCGACCTCCAGCTCGAATATTGGGACGACGACAACGACGTGGCCTACAAATACGACCTCGACTTCTACGTGAGCTACTTCGAGGACTACGACGACACCGACGGCCGCTTGACACCTAAAGGCGGCGACTGGCAGGTCGAGGAGGCCGACGGCTGGATATCAAAGTGGTCCTACGACGAGGACACCGATGAGGAGACGCTGCTTGCCGGCGTCGAGATAAAGCCGGGCGACAAGTCGCTGGCATGGGAGATTGACCTGTAAAAAAACGAGACAACGACAATGGGAAAGAAGAAAGTGACGAGGGCGATAGAGCTGCACCGCATGAGCGGCACCCAGCGCGCCCAGTGGGAAAAGGCGATGGGGATGCAGCTCGAGATAGAGCAGATGCAGACCATCCGCGACAACATGATGCGCACCGTGGGCAAGGACATGCGTCAGGAGCTGGCGCAGAACTTCGCCGACAAGATATACAAGGCGCGGCAGGAGCTGAACGCCTACATGGACGAGATAGAGGCCACGCGCCGCAGGCAGGCTTGCCTGCTGATAGCCACGCAGGCCGTGTGCGACCTCGCCTGCACGCTTGCCGGCCAGTTTGCCGACGAGTGCAAGCGCACAAGCGGATGGGACGAGGCAGCCAAGCCCTACGAGCAGATGGTGCGCAACGCCGCGACCGAGACTCTCCGCCACATCAAGGGCCTCGCCGACAGCGGGCTGCTGTGGGAGGACGTGGTCGAGATGATAGACGAGCCGAAGAGCGACACGGTGAGCATGGGCTTCGCAGAGGTGTCGCAGTGGCTGACCGACAAGGTGACCGGCATCATCGACAACGAGCTGCCGGCGAAGATAGGCAAAAAGTTCATAAAGCATTTTTAAGACATGGAAGCGATAAAGACAATAATCGAGCGCTGGCGGAGCAACCGCGCCGTCAAGCGCAAGGCGGTGGCACTTGCGGAGTCGCGCGACCGCATACAGCTTTGCGAGTATCAGAACGCCACCTACATCAGCGTCAACGGCGTGCCCGTCATCAACACCCGATGGCTTGCGCCCGATGTTTACAACGTGCTCGACGACGCCCGTCAGGTGTCGAGCAGCTACATAAGCGAGAGATCATAAACACTAAACAGAACAGATATGATAGAGAACTTGACAATCAGGTTTGCCCACAACGGGCTCAACTACCGCATCACCGTCCTGACCGACGGCGAGAACACGCCCTACGACCTTGCCTCGGCATTCGGAGAGGTGATAGAGAAATGCAACGCCGACCCGCACATCGTGATAGAGGAGCTCATGGAACGCTTCGGGAAAGGAGACGGGAAATGAGAGAGCGACTGGGAAGCTATGACATCACCGACATGGTGACCGCCAAGCCGCAGCAGCGGCGGAAGAAAAGATGGCGCAGGGCGCAGCAGTGGCAGATTGACTACGTGAGTGAGCACCGCGACATGCGCCCCCGCTCCAGGCTCGCGGACGCCACCGGGCTGCCGAAGGCAAGCCTGTACCGGCTGCTGAAGGAGCTCGACGCCAACAACCCGAGGCTGGGCAGGCGCAACGTGATAGCAGACAAGATAGTGGCCGAGCACTATCTCGACATGAAGCAGCGCGACATGGCAAGGCTCGCGGGTGTCTCGCCATCGTGCATCACCCGCGTGCTGCGCCGCCTCGGCCTGTTCGACGACCCTGAGCGCCTCGCCATGGTGCGCCGTCAGCGTGTGGCGGTGATGCTCGAGGCGTTGAAGGGCAACATGCGGTGGCGCAAGGAGCACCGGCAGACGGTAGGCAACCGTCGCCGCTTCCTGATGCGCCGCGAGTATGAGCGCGTGGCCTCGGGCCAACCCCAGCGCACCAGTCTGCGCCTGCGTCCCCTGTGGCTCACGGTGCGCTCGCAACGGGCGCTGCACGGCCTTTGCGTGCGGTGGGGCTACGGATGGGACGGCAAGAGCAAGGAGCTGACCTACACACCCGGCATGCGCCGCAGCCCCAATGAGGCGCGCTTCGAGAAACGCATTGGCGTGAAATTCACTGAAAGCAAATGACGACGATATGATAGCTTATTACATAGAAGACCGCCCGGCACCCGAAGGCTATACGGTGTGCCGCCTCTCAGACAGCGACGACTGCTACAGGGGTGTTGCCCCGCTGGTGTGCTTCGGCGACCGCCAAAGCGACGCCTTCGAGTTCCGCGACGCATGCCGCAGAGGCATCATCAATGACGCGCGCATCAACGGCCTCGCCCGCGCCTACCGCGCAGAGCCTCGCCGCCTCGACATCGCCCACGGCAAATACAACCTGCGCAGGGTTAAGGATTGACAGACAAAACAAAAAGATATGACAATGAAAATCAAAATCAAGCTAATCCCCAACGCACAGGGAAAAGTGTGCGCGCTGCCCGAGCTCATAGGCAAGGGCGACTGGATAGACCTTCAGGCATGCAAGGCGAGCGAGGACTTCATGACCACACGCCCGATGATACCTCTCGGCATTGCGGTGAGGCTTCCCGAGGGCTTCGAGGCCATCATAGCCCCGCGGTCGAGCACGTTCAAGCAGTTCGGCATCATAGCGCAGAACAGCATCGGAGTGATAGACAACAGCTACTGCGGCGACGGCGACCAGTGGCACTTCCCCGCCATAAGGCTCAACACTAAGCGCGCGTGGAAGGTGGGCGACCGCATCTGCCAGTTCCGTATCCAGCCGAGCCAGCGGGCTACCTTGTGGCAGAAGCTGCGCTGGCTGCTGAGCAACGGTGTGAAGATAGTGGAGGCCGACACCCTCGGCAATGACGCCGACCGCGGCGGTTTCGGCACAACAGGCAAGTGATGATGGCATTGGCACTGTATAGACAAGTGGCGGGCATTGACCCCGACAGCGACCGCAGCGGCTTCGCCCTGCTCGACACGGTGACACGGGAGATTGAGGTGACGACCCTGCGCTTCCCCGCCCTGGTGGAGCGCTTGAGGCAATTGTCCGGCGACGACTCGGTGATGGTCTACATCGAGGCCGGCTGGCTCAATCACGGCAACTGGCACACGACACGCGCCGACAGTGTGTGGGTGGCCGCAAAGAAGGGCCTCGGCGTGGGCCGCAACCAGCAGACCGGCATGCTCATAGCCGAGATGTGCGGGGCAATGGACGTGCCACACACGCTCATACGCCCGCTGCCAAAATGCTGGCAAGGCAAGGACAAGAAGATAACGCAGGCCGAGGTGGAGGCGTTTGCCGGACCGATAGGCCGCACCAACCAGGAAGGACGTGACGCGGCGCTCATAGCGTGGACGTGCGCCGGCTTCCCCATACGTTTAACCAAAAAAGATTTGAGATGAACAGAAACTTAAAAGCAATCGACATCGTCAATGCCGTGCTTGACTGGTACGGCATCAGCGCCACCGCCCTGATGGGCAGGCGACGCACCGGCTTGCTGACCGACGCGCGCATGCTTGCGGCCGCCCTGCTGTCGGAGGACTTGGGCATGAGCCCCGACACCATTGCCGCGCTACTGCGCCGCGACCGCACGACCGTAACGTATTACCTGCGCGTCTACCGCTGGCGCAAGTTGCCGGTGAGGGGCGTGCGTGACATGCTTGACTATGCTGACGCACGGTGACGACTATCGCAAGATGATACACACGGCAGCGTGGCAGAAGCTGCGCCGCGACACGCTGAGCCGATGCCCGTTGTGTGCGCGTTGTCAGAGCGAGGGCGCGTTGACACCCGCCACCGAGGTGCACCACATTGTGCCCGTCGACGACGGCCTGTCGATGGATGAGCGCCGACGGCTGATGTTTGACCCGCACAACCTGCAGGCCTTGTGCCACCGCTGCCACGTGCTGACCCACGTGGAGATGGGACGTGGCGGCAAGCTGCGCGCGCAACGTGTCAACGCGTCGGCTCTCGACGCTTTCAAAAAAAAATTTCTGTGAGAGGGGGGCATGTTTTTTAAAAGGGGGTGTGCCCCTCTAAACCTCGCCCCGCCTCATTTTCACACGCGGAAGATTTTTTTAATCCGTGGGGGCTGACGTGTAAAACATTAAAACCTAATAAATTATGAGCAAAAGCAGGACTAACCCTTTGGAGTCTAAGATATTGGCGCGAAAGCGTTATATCATGTCAGTGCTGAGGAAGGCCGACAAATACACGTCGGACCTCGCCCAGCAGGTCGACATTGCCGCCCGTCTGTATGTGCGCCTCAAAGCCTACGAGGCACAGATGGCCGCACCCGACTACCGGGTACTCATTCGGGAGTACAGCAGAGAGGGCAACGAGAGGCTGAGCGTCAATCCGCTTGAGGCCACCTACAGGTCGTATCTTGAGCAGTACCAAAGTGCGTTGCGTGCCCTCGGCATGAACGTCGACGCGAAAGACCGCAAGAAGCAAAACGACGGCTTCAGTGAGTTCATGAACAATTTCACCAAAGATGACTGACGAGGAGAGACGGATAGCCATCAACCACAAGGAAGAGGTGACCGCCTGGCTGACAGAGATGCTGCCGGAAATGACGCGGCGGCACAAGCCACTGCTCGACAAGACAGATGCAAGGTTGTGGCAATATGTCAGCGGTGTTGCCGAGGAGCCGTCGAGGCACAACCTATATGAACAGCTGGCGGTGCGCAGGTTCTTCGGGCTGTTGGAGCGCTACAAATGGAACGTCAAGGCCGTGCGGCGCTTTTTCAAGTTTTACGAATGCCTCCGCTTCAACGGCGTGTCCGGGCGCCAGCGTTACAGGCTGACACCTGTGCAATGCTTCCAGTTCGCCAGCATTTTCGGTTTTGTCGACACTGCCAGCCATCGTGTTGTGCGCACCGCCTACATATTCGTGCCGCGCAAGTTCAGCAAGACCACGTCGGCTGCATCGTTGGCGGTCTACGACATGCTGTTCGGCGACGCCAACGCCCAAGCCTACGTCGGCGCCAACAGTTATGAGCAGGCGCGTATCTGCTTCAACGAGATACGTGCCATCATGCGCGACCTCGACCCCGGTGAGCAGCACTTCCGCGTCAACCGTGAGAAAATCACGTTTAAGTCGGGAGGGCGCGACAGCTTCATCCGGTGTCTGACGGCCAACGCCAAGACGCAGGACGGCTTAAGCGCCTCGCTGGTCATAATGGACGAGTACGCGCAGGCCCGGAACACGGCAGGCAAGAACGGAGCCGACCTTAAAAACGTGCTGACTACCTCGATGGGCGCGCGCCGTGAGCCGCTGACGGTCATTATTACCACCGCCAGTGATGTTGTTGACGGCCCGTTTGCCCACGAGTTGGCAGGCGTGAAGGCAGTGCTCCGCGGAGAGGCGGAGAACGACAGCCTCTTTGCCTCTATATTCGAGCCTGACGTCGATGACGCGGAGGACGACCCCGCCACATGGGCAAAGGTGCAGCCACACTTGGGCATAACAGTGCAGCCGGACTTTTACGCCCGCGAGTACGCCACAGCCAGACTGTCGGCCGAGAACATGCTCGCCTTCCGCACGAAGCTGCTCAATCTTTTTGTCACCAATTCCGCAAAGACGTGGTTCACCCGTGAGGGCGCGCACCGCCTTTTGGGCGACTTCGACATTGCCAAAGTCGGCAATCGCCCGTCGTGTGCCGTGGCATTCGATTTGTCGGTGCATGACGACTTCAGTGCTGTAAGCTACACCGTCTACTCGTCGGCGTCGAAGCGCTTTTATAGCCATACCGACTACTATTTCCCCGAAGGCGCCCTGCCGGGCCATCCCAACGAGCAGCTATATAGGCGCTGGCACGCCGACGGACATTTGCGGCTGTGCGACGGCAACCGCATCGACGTGCGGATGATAGCCGAGGACATATTGCAGCGCTCGAAGTCGCTTAACATCGTGCGCATCGGCTATGACGCATACAAGAGCCAAGAGCTGGTGAACATCCTCGCGACCGTGGGCGCAAAATACGTATTGCAACCTTACCGGCAGACGTATGGCGAATTTAACCTGCCTGTCGAGAGTTTCGAGATGCTTGCCTACGACGAGCCGCCGCGCATCACACTGAACGCCAACCCCATAAACGAATTTTGCCTAAACAACTGCTTAATCGACGTTGACAAGCTTGATAACAAAAAGCCTGTAAAAATAAGCCAAAACCGCAAAATAGACGGCACAATTACCATGCTCATGACGCTCGGTCTGCTGTACAGATACGAGCGATGAATAACTCGTTGATAACTATCGCTTAAAAGCATTGCTTTTAAGTTGGTACTCATTTACTTTTGTCGTATGGCAACATGGTTTCAAAAGATTTTCGGCAAGCGCGAGACGACGAAGGCTGCCGCCTCGGTGGCAAGGCTCGGCGCGGCACCGCAATGGTTTGGCTACGGCAGCGACAATGCGCTGACCGTGGCGACCGTCTACCGCTGCGTGGCTCTTCTCAGCGAGAGCGTGGCGAGCTTGCCTCTGCTCTTCATGAGGCTCCGCGGCGGCATCTATCAGGAGGATGCGTCCAACCGCTTGCACTATCTGCTCACAATCCAGCCCAACGCCAACACGAGCGCTTTTGATTTTTGGGCGCAGGTGGTGCAGCAGATGCTGCTTTACGGCAATGCCTATATATTCCCAGACTACTCGGCAAGCACGGCAAGGCTTGAGCGCCTTGTGCTATGTGGCCGCGGCACTGTGTCGCACGACACCATCAACGACACCTACACCATCACCGACACCGTCAACGGCGTGTCGGGCACCTACACGGAACGTGACATCGTACACCTCCGCAACATGTCGTTTGACGGGAAGAATGGCGTGAGCACGCTATCCTATGCGCGCCTCGCGCTGGGTATCGCCCAAACCGGAGACCGTGAGACGCTTAACCGCTTTGCCAATGGCGGCAACGTGCGCGGCATCATCAGCAACGACTCCTCGGTGCGCGGCTTTGGCGAATACCAGGACAGCGAGCTGCAAAAGACAGCGACTGACGTCGACGGCAAGTTCCAAGACGGCAACCGCATTGTGTCGTTGCCGGGGCAGGTGGAGTTCAAGCAGCTTTCGCTTTCGTCAACCGACATGCAGTTCCTTGAGAGCCGGAAATTCACCGTGCGCGAGATTTGCCGCTTCTTCGGTGTGCATCCGTCATTCGTGTTTGACGACACCAGCAACAACTACAAGAGTGCCGAGATGGCCAACGTGGCCTTTTTGAGCAACACTCTGAATCCGCTGCTTTGCAAGATAGAGGCCGAGCTTCACCGCAAGCTCATACCGGCCGAATTGTGCCACAAGCAGGTTTTCCGCTTCGACCGGCGCGGCCTTAACGCCTGCGACCTTGACTCAAAGGTGAAGTTTTACGCACAAATGATTTCAGCCGGCATCTACACTGTAAACGATGCCCGCCGGCTTGAGAATATGCCAGCCGTCAGTGGCGGCGACACGCTGTTGGTTTCCGCCAACCTGCGCAACATTAACGAAATAGAAAGCGACAAAGCAAATGAAAAAAATCAATAGAGAATTTTTCAGCCCCACCTCGTTGAGGCTGCGCGAGGCGCCCGAAGGTGGCGAGAGCCGCCTGATAGAGGGCTATGCCATCGTGTTTGACACGCCCAGCGTGGCGTTTTACGAAGATGAGCGCGACGTGGTGCGCGAGATAATCGACAAGGACGCCGTAACGATGGAGCTGCTTGACTCAAGCGACATCAAAATGACGCTGTTCCATGACCGCACGCTCATATTGGCACGCTCCAAGAATGGAGAGGGCACGCTGAGCTACGACATTGACGACCACGGCGTGAGCTTCACGTTTGAGGCACCGCGCACCGCCGACGGCGACAAGGCCGTTGAGCTGGTGAAGCGTGGCGACATAAGCGGTTGCAGCTTCGCTTTCACCACCTACTACGACGACGAGGCTTATGTGTCGCAGGAGGTGTCGACCGTTGCCGGCAAGCGCGAGACCACCTACCACGTGAAGCGGATTTTAGGTATTTACGACTTTACGCTGGCCGCCGACCCGGCCTATGACGCCACGAGCGTAGAGGCCCGCGAGGCCTTTGCCGCCCAGCGGGCCGAGGCAGTTGCCAGCAAGGCCCGGCAACGCGAGCAGCTCGACGAGATGCGTGCGGCTGTCGGCAAGTTCAGCAATTTTGTTTAATCCATAATAATATTTAATTTAAGACGAGAAATGAAAAACAACGTTAGAGAGCTGATTAACCACATCAGCGTTAATTGCGACCGCATCAGCGAGATTGCAACTGCCTGCGAGAACGAGCAGCGCGAGCGCACCGCCGCCGAGACTGCCGAGTTCGAGGCTCTTCAGCGCGAAAACCAAGTGCTTCAGATGAAGCTTCAGGCCGCCGCTGCTGAACACCTGCGCGAGAACCCCAACGCCAAGAGCGACGCCGAGAAGATTCTTCGCGAGAACGTGGCCAATGGCCGCAAGACTGAAATTGTGTTGATGCGCGACATCATGACAGTGGCTGACGTGACATCAGGCGGCATCGTGCCGCTGAACATTCAGGACATCCTCAAGCCTCTCAACGAGGGCTTTATCCTCGACAAGGTGGGTCTCTCAATGCCTACCGGACTGGCTGGCGACTACGTGTGGCCGGCTTATGAGATGGTTGAGGCATCGGTGGCCGGCGAAGGCGTAGCCCTCACCGACACAAAGATTGAGTTCAGCAAGCTCACCGCACAACCTGAGCGCATTGGTATCGCCATTCCTGTCAGCAACCAATCTCTCAACCAGACCGACGGCATCCTTGAGACCGTTGTGCGCGAGATTATGCCGCAAAGCATCAAAATTCTCCTGAACAAAATCCTCTTCAGCACCGCAAAGGTAACCGGCGCGACCAACCTTGTTGGTCCGTTTGTGAGCAAGGTGTCCACCGCGACAACCCTCTCGGCTACTCCTACGTTTGCCGAGCTTAACAAGATGAAAGCCGCTGTGCTGGAGACCGGCATCGACGGCGAGCATCTGTGCTGGGTAATGACCAAGAGTATGAAGGCCGTGCTCGAGGGTGAGCCAGTCAACAGCAAGGGTGTGTATGTGCCCATTTGCCAAAACGACACCATTTGCGGACTGCCCGTCTATACCACCAACGCCATCCGCGCCAGCAAGCAGGAATATATCGGTTTGGGTGACTGGCGTTATCAGCCGATGGGCTTGTTTGGCTCGCTCCGCTTCGTTGTTGACCCCTACAGCAAGGCCCGCAACGACAGTGTGGACTTCGTTCTTAACACCGACTACGGCACCAAGACACTGCGCCCCGAGGCATTTGCCCTGGGTAAGGTGACGACTACTGCCTAACGACCCTTAAAGCATGGCACTGGTTGACCTAACATTATTCAAGCAGCACGTCAGGGCAGATGATTTCTCCTCTGACGATGCTGTTTTGCAGTTTTACCTCGATGCAGCCGTCGAGGCAGTCATCACTGCGACCAACCGCACCGAGTCCGAGCTGCTCGCCATGGGTGACGGCACAACGTTGCCGAAGCCACTACAGCAGGCTGCGATGATGCTTGCGGCGCATTGGTACAACCAGCGCGAGGCCGTCAGCGGCACGCAGATGCACGAGGTGCCCGCATCATTGATGGCGCTTGTCAAACCTTTCAGGAAACTTGCCGATGATAGCGGGGAGGATGACTGAATGGCTCACGGTGCTGAAGCCGACGACGGTGGTCAATGCCTTCGGTGAGGAGCATATAACATACACCGAGCAGGCGACCGTCCACGCCGAGCGCATCAAGGAGAGCGCGATGCGTCGCACCGAGGTCGGCGAGCACTTTCCTGACCATGACGCCGAGTTCAACGTGCGCGATGCGCACACGATTGAGGAGAATTGGCGGGTGAGGCAGCTTGGAGGCCTCCTGTACACCGTTGTGGCTATCGTGCCCAACCGTCAGCGAGGTTATGTCACACTTAAATGCGAGCGCGTCAATGAGTGACAATGCCGCCGCTCCCCTTGAGGAGCTTGTGAAGCAGCTAAACGCCAAGCAGGTGCGCAAGGCAATGCGCGGGGCATTTGGCGCCACGGCCCGCAAGGCCACGAAGATAGCCCGCACGAAGCTATCCTCCAAGGCCGTGAAGGTGCAAGGCCTGCGCTCGGATTGGGAAAAGGGCATCCGTCCTTATGTCTATAGCGGCCTCGGCGGCTTCATGGTGACAGTAAAAGGTGTGAAGGGCAAGTCAATGCACGTCAATCGCCGGCTTGAGAAGAAGCCTGTGTTGATGTGGCTTGAGGACGGCACCGGCAAACGGCGCACCAAGAGCGCATCGAAGTTTTGGCGGCGCAAGCGGTCAGGACATTACACGGGAGCTGTCACAAAGGCGCTGCACGTGCTGTCGGAGAGCGAGAGCGCAATGCTGAACGTCGTGGAAAGCGACCTCGACGGCGAGATTGAGAAGAAAGCGACTAACATCATCAAGAAAGCAGGATTAAAAGTTTAAAAAGATGGCAAACACATCACTAAGCGCAGGACTCATGCTTTACTCATTGCTGAACGGCAATGCGGAGCTTATGGCAAAGGTCACGAAGGTTTTCCCCGTTGTGACCGACAACGCCACGTTGCCTTACATAGCTTACCGGCGCACCGGCATCAGCCGCAACCCAGTCAAGGGCGGCGGCGCCGACACCGTGAGCATGGAGGTGGGTTGCTTTGCCGACACCTATGCCGGCAGTGTCGAGCTTGCCGAAGCCGTGCGTGAGCTGCTTGACGGCGTGCAGCACGTCGTGGCGGACAGTGACGGCGGCGGCACATTGGTGCTTCGTTCCTGCCTATTGAGCGATGGCAACGAGACGTATGAGGGTGACGCTTTTTGCCAAACCCTCATATTTGATATGAAAATCAACAATTTAAATAGTTAAAGAAATGTCAAAAACAGGTTATTGCAACGGCAGCGACATGCTGCTCTACATCAGTGGCAAGGCGTTTGGTCATTGCACCACGCACACCACCACATTCAACAGCGAGACCAAGGACCACACCGTCAAGGCCGTGGCCACTGCCGGCATCACCGCCGGTCTGTGGAAAGGCAAGGGCGTGACAGGTCTCTCCATCAGCATCAGCGCGGAAGGTCTCGTGAACTACGACGAGACGGAGGAAGGATATGCTCCGCTGATTGCGCTTTGGAAGGCCGGCAAGCCCATCACGGTGAAGTGCATGGAGCGCGAAAACGACAGCAAGCCTTATCTCGAAGGCTCTTTCGTAATCGCCTCGCTTGAGCGCACCGACCCAGCGCAGGACGACACGACCTACAGCATCTCGCTGGAGAACGACGGAGAGCCCACGACACTTGACGAATCGGCAATCACTGTTAATACAGCAGGCTAATGGCTGACGTCAAGATTATAATAAACGGCGCATCGTTCCCGTGTCGTCAGACAATGGGTGCGATGCTTCGTTTTAAGAGAGAGACGGGCAAGGAGGTGACAGAGCTTAAGGCCGACAGCATCACCGACATGGTGACCTACCTGTGGTGCTGCATCAAATCGGCTTGCCAGCATGACGGCATCACCTTTGACTTGTCGTTGATGGACTTCGCCGACAGCATAAGCAACGAGGACATCACCGAGTGGGCGTCAGTCGTGTTCACCGCACCGGCGGAGGACAAAGGCAACGGCGAAAAAAAAAGCCTGTAGGCGTTGAAGAATGCCTCGGCTATGCGCTCGGGTGTGTGGGATTGTCTTATGACGATTTCTGCCGCCTGACACCCTCGGAGTTCGGGGCAGTATGCAAGGCTTACGGCGAGAGAGCCGAGTCGTCGGAGCAAGGTGACTGGGAACGGATGCGGACGCTGGCGTGCGTGACCATTCAGCCGCACATCAAAAAACGGATGACACCGCGGCAACTGATGCCATTCCCGTGGGACGGCAAGCACAAGGACGGTGCTCCGCAAATGAGTCACGAGGAGAGGATGAAAAAGGCGAGGGAAGCGCTGAAGCGAATCGGTTAAAGTCCACCATAATCGGGTGGCCAAATATACCCATCTTCTTGAGCTTTTACTATTTTTTCATTTTGAGAGCCAAATAGCGTTAAAAGGTGTATAATGCTCCATGGAATTAAAAGCCAAGGGGCATAAACAAAAAATACAGGCAACACAATCCAAGAAGCCCTGCGAATGTAATGACATATTTTCCAAAGTCGTCTTGTTGAACGTCTAACCCTAATGCGTTCTCCAGTTCCAGGATGATAAAATATCTCGGTTTGTTTCTTGTTTTTTCCGTCCCTTTTCATGTGTTTATTCTTCAATGCACCCAAATATAGTAACCTTTTTTTGATATTGCACAAATACAATGGCAAAAGACGTAAAATTTAACATAAAATTAACTGTAGACGGCAAAGCGCAGGTAGTGCAGGCAGTAACATCGACAAAAGAACTACAAGCTGCTGTCGACGGTGCAAAGGACTCGACCTCAAAATTTGGGGCAACACTTATACGTCTTAACCAAACCGTACAAGCCTTCGACAATGCAGCCGACTCGCTCTCAAAGTTACAAGGTGCGTTAAAGGGGCTGTCGGAAGGAGCTGCCAATGCGGAGATTGCCAATGAAAAGCTGGCCACCGTCATGCAGCAACGCATGAGTGCCAGTGACGAGGATGTGGCATCCATAAAGGAGGTAATATCAGCGCAGAAGGAGCTCGGCGTTATCGGCGGCACTGTACAGGTGGCGGGAGCTCAGCAGGTGGCGACGTTCCTTAAAGAGAAAGAATCACTGGCCGTGCTCATTCCCGCGATGAATGACCTCGTGGCCCAGCAGAAAGGTCTCAACGCCTCACAGGAGGACGCGGTGAGTGTGGCCAATCTGATGGGCAAGGTGATGACTGGGCAAACTTCTGCCCTTAAACGTGTGGGCATAACCTTTGACGAGGCGCAGCTTTCCCAGCAATTTGCATCACAAATTTGAAGCAATTCACAATAAGGATTATTCCGTTGTGAAAACATTAAGTGCGGCCGTCCACTTGGGCGGTCGTTCTTCTTTTTATGGCTGCGGATGGAGCGCGACACTACGTAGCGCGGGCAATAATGATGAGCGGCGGGATGGAAACCACCTCGCGCGCTTTGGCCTGCATGATTGGATTGGCGGCGTTATTTATTTATCATGTGAAGGAACTCGCGACGCAGACCAGCATCCTCAAAAGCTCCGCGATACTGCATGGTGACGGTGGTTGAGTCCTGCTTTTCGACTCCGCGCATCTTCATGCACAGGTGTGACGCCTCGCACACCACAATTACTCCGGCGGCACCCAAGTGCCTATAGACGGCATCGCACACTTGCGCGGTGAGGCGCTCCTGCACCTGCAGGCGACGAGCGTAGACGTCGACCACCCGGGCAAGCTTGCTAAGTCCCACTATATGCCCTTGCGGGATGTAGCCTATCGACATTTTGCCATAGAAAGGGAGTATGTGGTGCTCACATAGCGAGTAGAACTCAATGTCTTTCACGATTACCACGTCGCTGCCCGAGTGCTCGAACACCGCCGAGGTGATGAGCGCCTCGGCCGAGCCTGAGTAGCCGCAAGTGTTGTCGAGTATCGCCTTGGCGGCGCGCCTCGGTGTCTTGACCAGCCCCTCTCGCGTGGGGTCCTCGCCCAGGAGCCGCAATATGGCTTCGATATGGCCTGCTATGGCGCTGACGGTGGCCTCACGGCCTTGTGTGATGTTATTATTGTCTTGATTGGGCATTTTCAGTTGTCTATATACAATTGTTCTATCTCCAGACGTTGATGCGGTCGCGCACGATGGTCAGGGCGTATCCCGGGAACACCTTTTTCATTTTGGCGAGTGCTTCCTGTGCGGCCTTCAACGATGTGAAGTCACCTATGCGCAGGCGCCACGACGGAGCCTTGTAGGTGATGTAGGTGCGATATTGGGGGAAGCGCATGGCTATGGAGCGGGCGCGGCTTGTGGCGGCGCTGCGGGCGGCGCTGGCATTGTTGGCTGTATAGGCCTGTATGCGGTAGCCGGTAGCGGTTGATGCACGTGTGGTAGTGTAGGCCGACGACTGGCGCTGGCGCGTTGTGGCCTCATCGGCTTTGTCGTCGCGACTCTGGACCGGCTTGCGGTCGGGCTGTGCCTGCTCCTTGTGTGACTGGGCAGCCTCATGGGTGGCTTTTGCCGCCTCCTTCTGTGGCTGCGGGGCTGCGGGCTTGCCGGTTACGCTGCGCTGCGAGAGACCGCTGGGCGCATTGACGCTCACCTGCGCCTGAGCTTGAGAGAAGCCAAACGTGAGAGCGAATGCTCCCACAATGCCCCAAAGACCATTACGTGACATATCTGAAGAGTATTAATAATAAAAATCGGCTACAAAGGTAATCAAAAACACCTTTGTAGCCAATTTTATGCTGATTTATTCTGCTCTGAGGCAGTTTTTAAGCCTTAAACGGCGTGCTGTTTTCAGAAAGCAGTGACAATGCCCATGAACGAGTCGGCCTTGAGCGAAGCGCCGCCGATGAGGCCACCGTCGATGTCGGGCTTTGCGAAGAGCTCGGGGGCGTTAGAAGCCTTGCAGCTACCGCCGTAGAGGATTGTGGTGTCGTCGGCCACCTTGTCGCCATATTTCTCGGCCACGAGGCTGCGGATGAATGCGTGCACCTCCTGGGCCTGGTCGCTGGTGGCAGTCTTGCCGGTGCCGATGGCCCAGATGGGCTCATAGGCGATGACGATGTTGGCAAAGGCCTCAGCGCTCAAGTGGAAGAGAGAGTCGGCCAGCTCAGCCTTGATCACTTCCTTGAACGAGCCGTTCTCGCGCTCCTCAAGACTCTCGCCGCAGCAGAAGATAATCTTCAGGCCGCTCTCAAGAGCGAGATCCACCTTGTTTTTGAGAATCTCATAAGTCTCGCCATAGTAGCCGCGACGCTCAGAGTGACCGAGGATCACATAGTTGGCACCGGTAGAAGCCACCATGGGAGCCGAAACCTCGCCAGTGTAGGCGCCGCTGGTGTGATCGGCGCAGTTCTCGGCAGCAAGGCCAACCTTATTGATGTCGATAACGGCCTTTACAGCTGTGAGGTGAGTGAAGGGAACGCCGATAACGACGTCGCACTTGAGCTCGCCAGCTGCGGCTACTGCATCGTTAACCTCTTTGGCCAATTTCACGCCTTCAGGCACAGTGGTGTTCATTTTCCAGTTGCCTGCTACAATATTCTTTCTCATTTCTTTAAAAAATATATTTGTTTAATAAATTGGAATTTGCGCTTTTGCTTTCTCGACCGCAAAGTTACTCCTATTTTTTCATTGCTCGGTCAATGATTTGCGTTTTTTTGCTTTTTAAGACGGTGGCGACGACGTGCCAGACGGTAGAGGGCAAATGCCGCGCGATGGAAGCGGTTGACCACAAACAAGATGAGCAGAGCTGCTGCAAGCGCCGTCGTGAGCTGCGCCAGTTTCGCCCGAGGCGAGAGTCCATCGCCCAGCGAGCGCACTGTGGCCGACCGGTCGTTGAGGCGACGTGTGTCGATGGAGTTGAGCGTGCGTTTCCACACTATGCGCCCGTCTTCCACATAGACGACTGCAGGATTGCCACGAGCAAGCATTTTGATTTGCGAGTCGTCGGCTGAATAAATGGGGTATGACGCCATCGATATGTCGGTCCACTCGGCTACCTCGTCGGCGGTGGCCGACGTCAGTGCGTCGACGGTCACACCGCGTGCCTGGGCAAAGTCGTTGAGCTCATTGATGACAAAAGAATAAGAGATGTTGATTCCGGCCAAATCGGGGAAAAGGATCAGCAAGTGAGGGACAGACGGATCGAGCACATCGGCCGTGACATCGGTTCCGTGGTCGTAAATGGCTATGGTATTGGCATCGGGCTGTTGCGACAACCTCTCACGCCCTGCGGTAAGGCGGCGATCGACGAAGTTCCAGTCGTCGTCAGGCAGACTGTCGATGGTGAACTGGCGCTGCACCCCGTCCTTCTCATAAATGAATACAAAATCACTATCGGACGAGCCTGCGGCATCGTCGGCAACAAGCCGGGTGCCCACCTTGTAGGGGCGGAAGTCGATAAGAGGCTGGGTGGCATAGCCGGCCGAGGCTATGAGCATTATATAGACAAAGGCCGCAAACATCACAACCCACTGCACCGCAGGTCCATAGATGCTTTGCAGACACTTGTTGAACACAACCAAATAAATGACGGCAACAGAGAGCGCCACATTTTTCCAGAATGTGGCCCAGTTGCTTATTACCAAAGCATCACCAAAGCACCCACAGTCGGGCACGGCTCCAGTTATGGCCAGCCACAGAGTGAGCGGGAGCATCACAAGCATGAGCATGAGCATGAGACACGGCACACCGCGGCGACAAGCGCCCACCACAAGCAGCAGGCCGAGCACAAACTCTATCGTGGCCACTGCAAAGGCTGCAAAAAGGGCAAAACTGAGCAGATGGTCGAGGCCTAGCGCATTGGCATACTCGCAAAACTTGTAATAACTGCCCGTGGGGTCGATGGCCTTTACAAAGCCCGAGCCGATGAACGTGACTCCCACCACAAGACGCAGAATCGCCGTCAAGGTCTTGCAATGCCATGTGCTGGCATAGCGCATGAGCGCCGATCTGACGTTGCCGCTCATTGCGCCTCGGCCTCAAGTTGCTCGGCATGCTTGATGAGGGCAAACACCGAGTAGTTTATCATATCCTGATAGTTGGCAGCGATGCCTTCGCTCACGATTGTGGCGCCGTTGTGGGCCTCAATCTGCTTCACGCGCATCACCTTGGTGAGAATCAAGTCGGTGAAGCTTTGGGTGCGCATGTCGCGCCACGCCTCGCCATAGTCGGTGTTCTTGGCAGTCATCAGGCTCTTGGTCTCACCTATCAGACGGTCATATAGCGCGAGGGCCTCGTCGGCTGTCATGTCGACAGTGCCGTTGCCGGCCCTGGTAAGCTGAATGATGCCTATTATGCCATAGTTGACAATCCCCACGAATTCGGGCCAGATGCCCTCACCCACTTTTGTCTCTCCATTGATTTCGATGGTGCGTATGCGCTTGGCCTTGATAAATATCTGATCGGTGACCGATGCCGGGCGCAAGATGCGCCACGAGGGGCCATAGTCCTTCATCTTGTCGACAAACAGGGCTCGGCACTGATCCACCACCCTGTCATATTCCTTGCTTGTGTCGTAACTCATGTTGTGATGTGTAAAAAAAGAACACGTACTTGTAAGTGTACCGGCACAAAGGTAGTCAATATTTTCCAAGCAGGCCCAATGCGGCCATAAAAAAGCCGACTGGCACAACAGCCACCGTCCACTAGGACCATACCGATGCCATACAGCGGCATCAGTCACGTGTGGCCAACGCCCTCATGGCGTTGAGCACTGCCAACACAGTCACACCCACATCGGCAAACACCGCCATCCACATAGTGGCGAGCCCTACCGCGGCAAGACCAAGCACAAGGAGTTTCACACCGATGGCAAACCACACGTTCTGCATGGCTATGGCTATTGTGCGGCGTGCTACGGCTATGGCAAGAGCCACCTTTGAGGGGCTGTCGTCCATCAATACCACGTCGGCCGACTCAATGGCTGCGTCCGACCCCATTCCGCCCATGGCTATACCCACATCGGCGCGAGCGAGAGCAGGCGCATCGTTGATGCCATCACCCACAAAGGCAAGTGTAGTTCCAGGCTGGCGTGACTCCATCAGCGACTCCTCGCAGGCGAGTTTGTCGGCCGGGAGCAACTCGGCGTGGACCTCATCGATACCAAGTTCTCCAGCGACTGCCTGAGCCACCTCACGGCGGTCACCACTGAGCATAACGATGCGCTTCACACCGGCATCCTTGAGGGCCGCAACTGCCCGACCAGCATCGGGCTTCACGGTGTCGGATATGACTATGTGGCCGGCATAAGCGCCACCTATTGCCACATGTGCTATTGTCCCGGTCTTATGGCAAGGATGCCACTTCACCCCGAGCATGTCCATCATGGCGCTGTTGCCCACGCACACCTGCTGACCGTTGACCATTGCCTTCACACCCTTGCCAGCCACCTCCTCGATGCCGTCGACAGTGCAGTCATCGTCCTCGTCGGGATAAGCCGCTCTCAGCGACAAGGCAATGGGATGGGTAGAATAGCGTTCTACGTGGGCAGCCAGATGCAGCAGGTGCGTGGCGTCGCACGACTCAGGATGGACCGCTGTGACATCAAACTTGCCCTTGGTGAGAGTACCTGTCTTATCGAACACCACAGTACCAAGGTGGGCAAGGACATCCATGTAGTTGGCACCCTTCACAAGGATTCCGCGGCGTGAGGCACCGCCTATACCGCCGAAGAAAGTGAGCGGCACCGAGATGACAAGGGCACACGGACACGAAACCACCAAGAAAGTGAGAGCACGGCCCAGCCACACCACAAACGAGGAAGTGAAATCGGCCGATAACAGCGGCGGCATCAAGGCTAACGCGACCGCAATTCCGACCACCGCGGGTGTGTAGATGCGGGCAAACTTGGTGATGAATGCCTCGCTGCGCGACTTGTTGTCGCCAGCCTCCTCAACAAGGCGGATTATCTTGGATGCAGTAGAGTCGCCAAAGGTGTGTGTGACACGCAACTTGAGCAAGCCAGACACGTTGACACATCCCGACGACACATCATCACCTTCAGCCACGTTGAGCGGCACGCTCTCGCCTGTGAGAGCCACGGCGTTAAGGCTAGATGAGCCCTCAACCACCACGCCGTCCATGGGAATCTTCTCGCCAGGACGCACTATCACAATCTCACCCACAGCCACAGTATCGGGCGACACAGAACTCACCACTCCATCGCGCACCACGCTGGCCACATCGGGACGTATGTCCATCAAGTGGGATATCGACCTGCGGCTTTTGTCTTCGGCATAGTCCTCAAACATCTCACCCACCTGGAAGAAGAGCATCACAAACACCGCTTCAGGGAATTCTGTCAACGCTCCCGGCAGGAAACCGATGAGCAGAGCGCCAATCGTAGCCACACACATCAGGAAATCCTCATTGAAAGCCTCGCCCTCGAGCAAGCCCTCCACAGCCTCACCTATCACGTCGTAGGAGACTATGGCATAAGGGACAAGATAAACAAGCAACAGTTGCCACACCTCAAGGCTGGAGTTGTGCTCAATCAGCACAGCTGCCACCAGCAGCAGTGCCGACGTTATGATTCTCGCCAATTTCAAATTAACCTTCATAAGATTCGTGTCAGTATGTTTGTTTTATAGTTGCGCTAAGCGCTATAGTCAATTCACATCGGCAAAGTTATGGCAAGAAACGTGCAACCAGGTTGCAAAGTGTTTTTTTCAACGCGCAAAAACAAAAGCGGAGCAGCCTGGCCGCAGAAGCCTTGACTGCCCCACTTCTATAATGAGGTCAAATAAATGTCCCTATACTGTGCTTATGCCTTCTTGGCCTTCTCGACGATTGCCTTGAAAGCCTCAGGGTTGTTCATGGCCAGATCGGCGAGCACCTTGCGGTTGATCTCGATACCAGCCTTGTGAATCAGACCCATGAGCTTAGAGTAAGAAAGGTCTTCGAGACGGGCGGCAGCGTTGATACGCTGAATCCACAGTGCACGGAAGTTGCGTTTCTTGTTCTTACGGTCGCGGTAAGCATAGGTGAGACCTTTTTCCCAAGTGTTCTTGGCAACGGTCCACACGTTTTTACGGGCGCCATAATAACCTCTTGTAAGTTTTAAAATCCTTTTACGTTTTGCTCTTGAAGCTACGTGATTTACTGATCTTGGCATTTTTTTAAATTGTTAGTTGAATGTTAGCGGCAGCTGTGCGCTGCACTTTTGAGCTAAACACCCTGTTAGTAAAAATGATTAAAATCTCGTGATTAAAAGTGTTTTGGTTACGCTATTCGCCTGAAATTACTTCTTAACGAGAAGTTTGCGAACGCTGTCGAGGTTAGCCTTGTCGACAATGCTCACGTGGGTGAGGTTGCGCTTCTGCTTCTTGGTCTTCTTTGTCAAGATGTGACTTTTGTAAGCATGTTTTCTTTTAATCTTTCCTGTTCCGGTAAAGGTGAACCTTTTTTTGGCACCGGAATTAGTTTTAACTTTTGGCATTTTGCTTTTTGTTTAAAAAAATTATTATTGTATCTGGGAACAGGCACTTACCAAGCCTGATGCCCTCTTTCTTTTTTCAAAATCGCCTTCAGCAAGAGATGTGAGCCACCGAGATTCACTCTGCAGCACCGTCGGCCACCGCCTCATCGGATGCAGGCTGAGCCTCCTTCTTTTTCGGAGTCACCTTCTTGGGAGAAATCATTATGGTCATGCGTTTACCCTCAAGCACCGGCATCTGGTCGAGTTTGCCATAATCCTCAAGGTCGTTGGCAAAGCGCAGCAACAGGGTCTCGCCTTGCTCCTTAAAGAGGATTGAGCGTCCTTTGAAGAACACATAGGACTTCACCTTTGCGCCGTCTTGAAGGAAACCTATGGCATGTTTGAGCTTGAAGTCATAGTCATGCGCATCGGTTTGTGGCCCGAAGCGAATCTCCTTGACCACCACTTTGGTCGACTTTGCCTTTTGCTCCTTCAGCCTCTTACGCTGCTGGTAAAGGAACTTCTGGTAGTCCATGATCTTGCACACAGGCGGCTTGGCCATAGGTGCAATCTCGATGAGGTCGAGTCCCTGCTCGTCGGCAATCTTCTGAGCCTTCACCACCGGGTAGATTCCCTCTTCCACGTTGTCACCCACAAGGCGCACTTCGCGTGAGCGTATCTGCTCGTTGATTGCATGGCTGTTTTTGTCGTTCTGTTTGCCGCCACGGCGCTGATTGCGGTCACGACCGCCTGCCGGACGCGGAGCGTTGTTGCTATTGAAAGCCGGTCGCTTAGGACCTGTCCAAAATGGTTTTTTCTCCATCAAGTTATTTTAAAAGTTTGTCATTTTCGCTACTTCGCGATTAATATCGGCTGCAAAGGTAGTAATTTTTTCCGAACCTTTATCACCTTCACCCTGTTTTCTCACCGAAACTTCTTCGCTATTAGCCTCTTTCTCTCCCACGATGAGCAGATATGGGATACGCTTGAGCTCGTTGTCACGTATTTTCTTGCCGATTTTCTCGTTGCGGTCGTCAATCACAGCTCTCACGTCGTTGTCGTCGAGGATGCGGGCAACTTTCTTGGCATAATCGTTATACTTCTCGCTGATGGGGAGAATCACAGCCTGCTCGGGAGCGAGCCACAGAGGCAGATGTCCGGCTGTGTGCTCAAGCAGCACTGCAATGAAGCGCTCGAGAGAGCCGAAAGGAGCGCGGTGAATCATCACCGGACGGTGCTTCTGGTTGTCGGCGCCTGTGTATTCAAGCTTGAAGCGCTCAGGCAGGTTGTAGTCGACTTGGATAGTACCCAGCTGCCAGCGGCGTCCAAGTGCGTCCTTAACCATAAAGTCGAGTTTCGGACCATAGAATGCAGCCTCGCCAGTCACCTGTTTTGCCACAAGTCCCTTCTCGGCGCAAGCCTCGATGATTGCGTTCTCGGCTTTATCCCACACCTCGTCGGTGCCCACATACTTTTCTTTGTGATTGGGGTCACGGAGCGAAATTTGGGCCTCATATTGGAATCCGAACACGTTGAAAATAAACGAGATGATTTCCATCACGCCGAGGAATTCCTGCTTAAGCTGGTCGGGGGTACAGAAGAGGTGGGCGTCGTCTTGCGTGAAGCAGCGCACACGGGTGAGCCCGTGAAGCTCGCCACTCTGCTCATAACGGTAAACGGTACCAAACTCGGCTATACGCAGAGGCAGATCCTTGTAGCTGCGCGGCGAAGTGCGGTATACCTCACAGTGGTGAGGGCAGTTCATGGGCTTGAGGAAGTATTCCTCGCCCTCTTCAGGTGTGTGGATTGGCTGGAACGAGTCCTTGCCATATTTTGCATAGTGTCCTGAAGTGACATAGAGCATCTTGTTGCCGATGTGCGGAGTGATCACCTGCAGATAACCGTACCGGCGCTGAATCTTGGTAAGGAATTCCTGCAGGCGGTTGCGCAGCGCGGCACCCTTGGGGAGCCACAGGGGCAGGCCGGGACCCACGTTGGGAGAGAATGCGAAGAGTTCCATCTCCTTGCCCAGCTTACGATGATCGCGCTTCTTGGCTTCCTCGAGCATATAGAGGTATTCGTCGAGCATCTTCTTCTTGGGGAAGGTGATACCATAGACACGTACCATCTGCTTGCGGGTCTCGTCGCCGCGCCAATAAGCCCCGGCAAGCGAGAGCACTTTCACTGCCTTGATTGAGCCGGTGCTCGCAAGGTGCGGACCACGGCACAAGTCGGTGAAGTTGCCTTGTGTATAGGTGGTTATATGACCGTCCTCAAGCTCGCTGATAAGCTCGCATTTGTAGGTCTGACCTTCGTCGCCGAATTTCTTCAGGGCATCGGCCTTGGCG
Source organism: Bacteroides fragilis (assembly GCA_963641805.1). Classification (GTDB taxonomy): domain Bacteria; phylum Bacteroidota; class Bacteroidia; order Bacteroidales; family Muribaculaceae; genus Sodaliphilus. The sequence continues at coordinate 6,091 of CAVIEK010000004.1, read as the reverse complement.
ATGTCGGCACGCACCACAGCCTCGTTTTTAGCTGCGAGCTCGGCCATTTTCTTCTCGATTTTAGGAAAGTCGGCACTTGTGATTGTGTTCTCTCCTGGGTCGATATCGTAATAGAATCCGTTTTCGATTGCCGGACCGATGCCGAACTGGATTCCCTTATAGAGTTCTTGCAGAGCTTCGGCCAGGAGGTGTGCCGATGTGTGCCAGAAGGCGTGCTTGCCTTCGGGGTCGTCCCACTTGAACAGTTTGATCTCGCCATCGCTACAAATGGGGCGAGAGATGTCCCACTCTTGGTCGTTGAATGATGCTGCCAGCACTTGTCGGGCAAGGCCGGCGCTGATGCTTTCGGCTACTTGAAAGGGGGTCACACCGCTTTCAAATTGCTTTACACTTCCGTCAGGAAACTTAATGTTAATCATAATGAATTCTGTAGTTTTTGCTTGTGCGATACAAGAGCACAATATTCAACAATTAAATTGTTGCAAAATTAGCGCATTTGCCTTGAATATGGAACACATGCGCCAAATTATTTTCATCGGTTCGGGTGGTGCCCAAAAGAACGCCTAACGGCTCATTCGCTTGAGCACGTTGTAGCTTGGTGTGATGCCCAACTCACCAGCCTTACTCATGTCGGCCATGCCTCGTTCGCGGTTTCCCATGCGCAGATACATTAGCCCCCGGTTATAGTAGGCCTCTCCCAGATCGGGTTTCATCTCAATGGCTTGAGTGAAGCAACTGATGGCCGATGTGTAGTCCTTGATTGCCATGTAGGCGTTGCCTTTGTCGAATACGGCATAGACGTTGGCAGGGCTTATGCGGAGTGCACTGTCGAGATCGGCAATAATCTCACCCATGGCCTTCGATGTCTCGCGCTCCCGGAGCATCGATGCGGCCTGCTCCTGCCCTTGCGCGGCTGGCGAGAGTGCTGGTGCTGCCGCCATGCCGTCGACCCCTGCCTGCATCTGGCTCTGCATGTAGCGGGCATTGGCTCTCAAGAAATAAGCGAGGGCAAAATCGGGACTTTGCGCGATGGCGCGCGTGGCGTCTTCTATGGCGGCTGCGGGATTCTTGAGCATCAGATAATCCATGGCGCGGCCAAAATAGTCGACCGAGCGCGGCTGTGATGAAGCCAGCATACCGTTGTAATATTCCACACTGCTGAAGCGCGCACCTATCTGATCCTCGTTGAGGGTTGGCATCGTGCCCGATATGCCCACGGCATTGGCCAGAAGCCGGCTCTGGTTGACCTCAGTGACCTCTTTCAGATAGTGCGTGCGGCCATTAAGCTTGTTGTCGGGAGCAAAATAGGTGAGCATGAACATTGGCTCGGGCATAACTTCGACATTGGAATTCTGTATGTGTCCGCGCGAGCGGTTGGAGTATTCGGGTTTTATCTTACTGTCGGTCTTGACGGTAAGCAGCGAGTTGAACTTGCTCATTATCTCGGCTTCCGACTCGCCGCCGCCATCGGTGGTGGTGTCGCGCAGTGCCGCAGCCCGGTCGACTTGCGCCTGCTGAGCCTTCTTCACCTCAATCGAAGCGGGATCGTAGTCACTGTAGTGCACTCCGCGGCGTTTCATTATCGACACTGCCGTGGCATAGTCACGCTCGCTGCCTTTGGTGTCGCCGAGTCGTTTCTTGGCCTCACCTCGGGCCATGTATCCGGCCTCGAATTTGGGATATTTCCCGAGCACGGCATTCAGGTCGGCCAGGGCATGGCGCATTTGGCCGGTTCGGAAGTAGAGCATGGCGCGGTTGTAGAGTGCCATAAAGTTGTTGCGGTCGGTGTTGAGCACAAACGTGAGGTCGTCGATGGCCTTGTTGGTCTCGCCCACTTGCGAGCGCAGTAGTGCGCGGTTATAGTGCGCCTCTATGCTGGTCGGATCGAGGTCGACGGCATAATTGTAGTCGGCCATGGCTCCGAAATAGTCGTCGGTCTTATACTTGAGATAGGCACGGTTGATGAAGTATCCGGCATTGCGCGGCTCCAGCTTTACAGCCTCGTCCATGTCGGGCAAGGCAAGGGCAAAGCTATCACGCGACATCCACACGTCGGCACGCATCAGGTAGGCGTTCACATTGTCCTTGTTGATATCTAAGCTTTTGGCGATGTTGGCAAGAACCGTGGTGGTGTCGCGACGGGCGAGGTTCAACTGGGCAAGGCCAAGGTAGCCGCGGTCGTTCTTGGGGTCGAGCCGCAGCAGGCGCGCATAGTCGGCTGCCGACGCGTCATAGCGTTTCTCTTCTTGCTCGCACACGGCGCGGTTTAGCAGGAACGTCTTGTCTTCGGGCAGTTGCTTGAGTCCCGAGTCATAGTCGGTGATTGCCGCGGCAAACTTATACTGATTCTGCCTCGCCACGCCCCTCACCTGATAGGCGTCGACAATAAAGGGATTGCGCTCGATGCATTGTGTGGCATCGGCCTCAGCCCCCTTGTAATCCTCGAGGTTGAGTTTTGCCACAGCCCTATAGAAGTAAGGTTCGGCCATGTTAGGGCGTGACTTGATGGCTTGGTTGAAATATTGGATGGAGAGAACGTAGTCTTCGAAATAGAGCGCGTTGCGGCCAATCTTCACCACCTGCTCAACGTTGATTTGCGCCACGGCAGGAACGGCACAAGCCATGGCTATGGCCACTGCCGCCGCTGTGCGCAGTATAATATTGGTTTTGTTCGTTTTCAAAATCCCGTAATATTCTGTTCTGATTATAAGTGCAAAAATAATTGATTGGAAGGGAATTCTTCCCAAAAGTCACGCATTTTATGTTTCATTAACCCGCATTACGGCCATTGCGGCCATATCCATGCGGCACGCAGCAATGGCATATGGGCAAAAGTTTGCGTAATTGCGTAAAAATAGCGAAATTTGAAGACTGAATTTACTAAGCTTAGCAAAATGACATACAAATGGCTACTTGCCGCTTTGGCCTGCGCCGTGGCACTTGTGCCCGAAAGCGCAATGGCGGCAAAGAAGAAGACAAAAAAATATGAGAAGCAGGAGGTGAAAATAGAGGCCGCACCCGTGCAGCCAGACCCTGACACCTTGCGCATCACCAATGCCGCCAAGCAGCTCTATGGCGAGTGGACCATAGAGAATGTGCGCGGCAAGAAGGTTACAACCACAGAGCGCCCATACATTTACCTGGATTTCAAAAGCGGAAGCGTGTATGGCAACAACGGCTGCAACGCCATCAACGGGACCTTCAAGCTCAACGGCGACAAGTTGAAGTTCGGTGATTTGATACAGACCTCAAAGAGTTGCCGCAACGTGACGTCGGAACGTACTGTGATGCGTGCCATCAACGAGGCCGACCGCTTTATGGTGACCCGGCTGTTCAACGTCGACCGCATGACAATTTATAACCAGCGTGGAGTCGCTGTGATGCAGCTGAAGAGGCAGAACCTCGACCTGCTCAACGGGCCGTGGGTGGTGAAGGAGCTTAACGGTGTCAACGTGACCGACAAAAACGTGCGCATGGTGATCGACATCCAGATGCTCACGGTAAATGCCACCAGCGGATGCAACATAATCAACGGCGTGGTTACCATTGACCCCAACAAGGATTTTGCAGTACAGTTTGAGGACTTGAAGTCGTCGAACAACGTGTGCCCAAACCTTGAGACCGAGACAAAAGTACTTCTTGCCCTAGAGGAAACCGAAACCTACAAGCGCATCAACGACAACGAGATGGCTCTGCTTAACCGGCAGGGTGGGATTGTGACAGTGCTCCACCGCATTGATTTGCGCAAGGAGTCTAAGTAGCCGCCACTGGAATCGGCTCTTCATTGCGACCATGACTGCCGCGCCAAAATACAAAACAGCAGCGGGAGTGAATCAGCATTCATCCATTTGACTGGAGAATGGCGTGGTTTCACTCCCGCCGTTGTTTTCTCATTTGATGCACGCGACCCGTGTGTGGCGCGGGCAACCTGTGCTCTACTCCGACAAATTATTGAAGGTCGTCGGCATCCATGTTCTCAAGGTCGGTCAGCTCGTCTTCGTTATACGACTCATCACCATAGAACTCCGATGTGTCGAATTCGTCGATTGCCGCCTGCGGCTTTGCCGCGGTGCGGGGGGCAGTGGCCGAGAAGGGGTCGATTCCGAGTGTCTCACTCGGCGCCTTGCCCTCTTTGCGCTGACACAACGGATCATGCAGTTTGCGTCCCGGCACGGTCTCTTTGAGTACCATGAAGAAGTAGCGCTCGCTCTCATAGTCGAACACGAATTTCAGCTTTTGTCCCTCTTCCTCCAGGAGCTCGTCGAGTGGAGTCTCGTCCATGATCCACACGTCTTCATCAGAGTCAGTGTCCATGTCGATATAAGTCACTTCCTTCTCCTTCTCCCAATCTTCGTCACATATATAGAATGAATCTAACTGATTTCTGGAGTATCCTGCCGCATCGAGGATAGTGTTGCGCAAGCGCAAAAATGTATCTTGGGAGTCGATTACAATTTCCAGCTTGAAATTCTCGGCCTCTTCTGAGCCTACAAGAAATTTATATATCATAATTTATAATGCTGTTTTTGGTTGTTGTCTTGTGTCAAATAATGTGTGTGCGAAATTACTAAAAAAACATTACCACATCACATTTTGCACAAGTTTTTTTCGGGCCGAGTAATTTATTTTTATTGTGCAAATTTTAGGGCATAAAAAAGCCACCGCTGTGCGGTGGCCTGATGCTGCATTGCTGTGTTGTTACGCAGATATCGCACTACTGGATGATCTCGTAGGCTCGGAACACTTTGCGTATTTTCTCAAGGGCGATTGTCACCTGCTCCTTAGTGTGAGTGGCCATAAGGCTGAACCGGATAAGTGTGTCGTTGGGTGCAACGGCAGGCGACACCACTGGGTTCACAAAAATGCCTTCATTGAAGAGAGCTGTGGTTACGGCAAACGTCTTATTGTTGTCACGGATGAAAAGCGGGATGATGGGGGTCTCGGTGTGTCCTATCTCGCAGCCCATCTCGCGGAAACCGTCGAGGGCGTAGTGGGTGATTTCCCACAGGTGAGCCTGACGCTCGGGCTCGCTCTCCATGATGTCGAGCGCAGCCTCAACGGCCGCTGTTGACGCGGGTGTGATGCTGGCGGTAAAGATATAGGAGCGCGAGTGGTGGCGCAGGAAGTTGGTGATGACGCTGTCGGTAGCGATGAAGCCTCCAAGCGATGCAAACGACTTGCTGAAAGTTCCCATGATCAAGTCCACCTCATCGGCAAGGCCGAAATGGTGGCACACGCCGCGTCCGCCTTCGCCGAACACGCCTATACCGTGGGCCTCGTCGACCATAATGCTGGCATTGTATTTGTGGGCTAGGTCAACGATATCTGGCAGCTTGCACACGTCGCCTTCCATCGAGAACACACCATCGGTGACGATGAGTTTCACTCGGTCGGGGGCGCACTTCTTGAGCTGGGTCTCGAGCGAGGCCATATCGTTGTGCTTATATTTCAAAGAATTGGAGAACGAGAGACGACGGCCTTCGATAATCGAGGCATGGTCTTGCTCATCCCATATAATATAGTCTTCACGACCGGTGAGAGTCGACACCACACCAAGGTTAACCTCAAACCCTGTAGAGTAGATCATGGCGTCTTCCTTGCCTTCAAAGTCGGCCAGACGCTTCTCGAGATGCTTGTGGATGTCGAGCGTGCCGTTGAGAAACGGAGAGCCGGCACAGCCGGTGCCGTATTTCTCTATGGCCTTGATGGCGGCCTCTTTGATTTTCGGATGGTTTACAAGGCCAGTGTAACAATTGGAACCGAACATCAGCACCTTCTTGCCATTGATCAAAACCTCGGTATCCTGTTCGCTTGATATTGCCCTGAAATAAGGATATATGCCTAAAGCCTTGGCTTTTTGCGGCTCTTGATACTTTGCTAATTTAGCTTGTAATAGCTTCATCTTTTGTCTAATAGAAAATTTTAAAACTATCCGCATCACAAGCAACCGCCCGTCACGGCAAGCGTCTAGCTTGAAATACAGGTTGCAAATTTACTAATTTATATCATAAAATCGGAAAAAAAATCCACTTTTTCTTAAATACTGATTCCTTTTGCATTTTTTTGATACATAAAGCGCACATTGTTGATG
>CAVIEK010000003.1:34738-37826 GCA_963641805.1 Bacteroides fragilis | reverse complement strand
CGGCCCAATAGGCATAAATCACTATCAATCAAAAATATTTACGAATTGTAAAGTTATATTTACCGCAAGTAAAGAGCGTCAGTTTCATTTTTTACCCAGTGTCAAGAGAAAGAATGGCTTTATTCCTAATTTTGAGAATAAAACTATCACTAATCAATGGAACTGAAAAACATTTTTCTCGAAACAGACAACGCTCCGCGCCGATGCTTGATATGCATGATCCTGCTCGCCTGCTGCATAGCAATGGCATTGTGGGACGGCGGGGGCAGCAACTTAAAAAACGATGGCGCTATTGTGCGACTGACCAATAAAGCCACATTGCGCCAGCGGTTCGACAGAGACACAATCTGCACCGCCCTTGCCGCAGGCGATAGTGTCAAAGTGCTTGGCATCAACCGGTCGTCATTCGGCCAACGATGGCTCGTGAGGACATCTCAAGGAGACATCGGCTGGATAGACGCGAGCGATCTGACCAACATACGTCAGATTGTGACCGACGGTGCCGACAAAGGCGACACGGTGAGCATCAAATCCGCCAAATGGAGCGGATCATTCATCCGCCATTATACCTATAACAACAATGAGGGAAAGGAGAAAGAACGTTCGACCGACGATTTCATACCTGTACTCGACGGTTGGGACCGATATGCCTACAACCGTGATGGGCGAGCAGGAGTGTGCACTGCCCGCAAATTTGAATCGAAGACCCTTGGCAAATCCTTTGAGGAAGTCAATAAAGCGTTTGGCACCCCTGTTTTGCTGCGGATAACGCCCCATGGGATGGAAGCGCAGTATTCCTGGAAAATATATGAGCCCTCAACTGGCAAGATGATGAAGCCTAATGTGACATTCTCCGCCGATTCCGTTGCCACAGCCATAAGTTTGGGCGACCCCACGAGTCGCGCTGCATCATGGCTCAGACACATGCCTCTCGCTTCTACGATTATCGACTGGCCGGTGACTTCGCTGATGGTACGCGGCTCGCAATATGATGCCATGGCAGATCCGATGGTCTCGGGCTTCAAGAAGGCGATGATTATAGTCCTGATAGTCATAGTGCTGATAATCTATTTCTTCTGGATGTTCTTCACAGCCACGCTACCGGTGCTGCTGATGGGATGGCTCATGAAATTCCCGCCAGTATTTGCCTTCCTGACCGACGGGTGGCTGAAGCTGTTGATGTTGAGCATAACCATGGCGTCGGTCTATATATGGTGTGTAATAATGATGGCCTGGGGAATGTTCCCGATATGGAGCGTGCTGATACTCATTCTCGGATGGTACGGCTTCACATTGGCTGCAAGTCCGTTGTGCGAGTATCCACATCTACGCTGCCCCAAATGTCACCATCTGTATAGCATTCAATTTGACCACGAGGATTTCGAATACTCCGAAATCAAGACCGGCGAGGATATCCGCCGCGGCAAACTCCTTGGCAAGCGCACTGCAACATGGAAGGCCTGGACCCAGGTGACCTCCACAAAGAAATATCAAAGCGGCCGGGCTGAGACATCATCATACCGCCATGATGTGCACACTCAGGCTCAAGACTACCGCACCTATGAATACATAAGTTATGAAGTCACTTATCGTCTTGACCATTATCGCCGGTATTATAAATGTGACAAATGCGGCCTTGTGGAAGAGACAACTGCTGTCACTTGCACTGAGCTCGACCGCAAAGAGGTAGGCCGATATGCCCATGAAACCTCATATGGCAGTCAATATCGCACGGGTTGGTAGAGAAATCATTGATATGGAAAAGAAAATAGAAAATTTGGGCCGCACATTCGCCAAAATGGTTGAAAACGCCAATGCCGGCGAGTTTTGGCGCAACATCACCCTCAGCCGCTTGGCCTTTGAGGAGATGCAGGAACTGCCCGATGCCGTGCCGGGCGAATTTGAGAATCCGGCCGAAAAGGGATCCATCCTAAGCAAGATGCTTGACTAGATTGACGAGCTTATGACGCCACGCCTATGCATTGACATACGCAATGAGATTGCGCGTCTGAATCCATCCGACGAAGACAATGAGGCCCAACTCGCCAAACTGCAAGATTATATCAACCTCGATATCCCAATGGAGGATTTCTGCAAAAGGCACAACATTCATCTGCTGTTCGACCCCATAGAGCGCACTGAGACATTCGAGAAAGTGGTCATGGATGTTGAGCTCGAGTGTGCCCGACGCCTTGAAGACCATCCTCGCGGCATGGGATTCTGCTTTGCCTATTGGAGTGAGCGGAAAGACGTTTTTGCGAGCCATGGCATCGAATGGCATTCGCCCGCAGTAATGAATCCAAGAGTAATCTTTGACTGATATGAATGAGAAAATGCTTCCAGTCGTATTGGATATCAACATAAGGCAGGATGATCCTCAGGAGGAGTTTGAATATAGCTTCCGCTGTGCAATCGGCTGTCCCGTGGTGCACAGCGTAACAAACTTGCCGTTTGATAAGCAAGACGTCCATGGACTCAAGCCCAATCTCTTGCTTGATTTCTCATATCATAAATGGGACAAAATCATTATCGAATCTTTCTCCGAACAAGCAATCACCTTTCTTTATAAAAAGGAAAGGATTACAATAAATCTCAGCGGAGAGTGGCACACGGCCTTCGATAATGGTTTCGCGCTGTCAGAAGTCACGCTCCGCTATTACCGCCTCAACTTTTGGGATACTATCTCCATGCTTATGGACAGAATAATGAAGGTTCATAAGCACTCGCGTCATCCGATAATCACCTCTACCACTAAGGCCGAGGAGCAGGTGTTTCATCTTCTCAATGCCGCAATAGAGGATGGCAGCGTTGGGCTTTATCCGCTGAAGGCATTGCTTCATGCCACCAATGATTGGTATACTTTCAAAATACTGCGACTCGGGTTGTTCCAATCCATCCTTCTCGAGGGCATTGAGCGTGGAGCTCTCTCCCCCGACGATGCCGAGGGCTGGGAATGGCTCAAATTGATAGCCGCCGACAACGATCCATCCGAGTTTATGCCCGACATGGAGCGTTATTACGACCTCCTCGCGACGGCAGCGGAGGCGGGAAACACCGATGCACTCGACATTATGAACGAGATTTGGCC
>CAVIEK010000003.1:14528-34234 GCA_963641805.1 Bacteroides fragilis | reverse complement strand
GCGGAGCCGAGCCATCGCCCATGGGAGACATGGGACCATCCCTTTGAGGACTGGAATATCCTTCTCCAGGTCGACTCCTTCGAAGGCGCGGACTTCATACTCAACTTCATGGACTTCGGAGTGCTTGATTTCCTCATTTCCCCTGAAGCCCTGCTTAATCGCGATTTCACCAATGTAAGAGGAATAGTTTTATCTACCTGACTATGAATGAACAGCATAAATACAGAGAACAACATCTTCACTGCAAGCAATATCATCCCCTGGAAAAATCCGGAGACACTTGTGGCTTTTGCGGCGCAGCGATGGAGGAGGACGAGAATTTCTGTCCCGATTGCGGCTCGCCGCGCGGCGGCGTCAAATGTCCCAACTGCGGCACATTGAGCCACCGCAGTTTCTGCAGCCACTGCAACGCACCACTCAACGATGTGGCCCGAGAGGCTGTGCGCCAGGCCAAGGCTGATCCGACATTCAGACGCGCTGAAGCACTCGCCGCCGAACTTGCCGAACTTGAACGGCAGATTGAAAGTGGCGGCAAAAGCCGCGCAGGACTCAACACGGAAGTCAACGAGGACGCGCGTAAGGCCGCAAGCCGTTATGCGTCTATGTTTGGCGACATGGTCTCGATTAAAGTTACAGATACAATGCCAAGACAAAATGCGCCAAAGAGCAAGGTCCTCACCGACAACCCTCTCGAAGCAGCCATCGCAGCATACAAAACTAAAGCTCAGGAGTTGCAGCAGGCAATCAGTTCGATGCTCCCGCCACCTTCGGCAACACCGGTGGAGAAGCGCAACTTCTTTTGTGCCCGAAAGATAATGACCGTTGAGATGCGCGCTGTCCGCCAGGAATGGGTGTGCAACTTCTGCGGTTGCCACCATCAGCAGCCAAGCGAATGTGCTGAGCCTGAACTCGGTGGCACATGGATTTTTGTTAATCAACCCACTCCGGTGGCCAAAACCATCTACGGATAATGGGGCAGAAAAGAGATTGGGGAAAAGCCCCGCAAGAGTCAACAACAGCGTCCGGCCCAAGATGGGGCTCGACGCCGCAAGAATCTACTACTGACAGTGGCCCTAAATGGGGCAATCCACCACAGGAATCAACTACTGGTGCTCCAAAACCATCGCAGTCTGGGAAAACGGATTGCCCGGTCTATTCGGCCTATGTGCTTGAAGGAGTGACGTTCACGCTTAAGCGCGTTATTTCCGATCAATCGGGTGAGGCCATAATTTTTGATGTAGAGAACGATGGTCAGCCATACGCGCTGAAACTCTATCGCCGTGGCGTTTTGCCCAACCATGCTGTATTACAAAGAATAATGGACTTGCGCGGCAATGGCTTGTTGGTTGATATCTATGCCCATGGTCAGTGGCACGACGAAGTCGGTGGCGGCGATTATCATTATGAAGTAATGCAACGCTGCGATGGTGGATCTCTCGCAACAATCAACATTCAGGGCGATGAAAAAAGCCTTAAGGAATTGGCGTGCCAGATGGCTGCAGCCCTCGACTTTGCGCACAAAAACGGAGTGCTTCACCGCGATGTGAAACCCGCTAACTTCCTTTTCACGGATAAATCACAGACTCACTTTGTCCTGACTGACTGGGGGCTGGCAAAGACTCTTGATAAAGACGGGCGCACAGTCACTGATGACGGGCGCACCAAAATCTATGCAGCCCCGGAGATGTACACATACATCCCCGGTACTCCGACATACGTCGGGCCGAAGGCGGATTTCTTCTCCCTTGGCATGGCGCTTATGGCTCTTTGGATGGGCGAAGGGCGCCTCTTGGCCGATGAAACCAAGCTCGTCCACGACAAGCAGGAAGAAACATTGCCATATCCCCGGCGGGGCGAAATGAGCGAACATACCATTGGGCTAATCAAGGCTCTCACGCGCCGTAATCCCGAAATTCGAGCTGGCTTTGAAGATATAATCCGCTGGTCGAAAGGCGAAAATATATATCAGGAGAAAGACGATGACACCCTCTCTGAATTCAAGATAATCTTCAACGCCACCGAAGGCCTTATTGCGCACAATCCCAAGGAGTTGAGCGACATGATGTGGAACAATCGGGATCTTGCCAAGAAATATCTCTACTCTGACAAGATAGCTGGTTGGTTCCGCGACATCGAGCGTCCCGAACTGGCAATGGCTATGGAGGACATCACCGAAAACCGTTTCCCGGGCAACCAACAGGCGGGACTGTATGCGGCATGTCTCACGCTCAATCCCGAGATGCCTTTCCCGTTTATAAGCGGTAATAAAAGGATTCCGATCCATACCATCAAAGAACTCGGTGAGGCAATGGAATCAGGCCTTCTCCGCGAAGGCCACGTGCCGGGAATGGCTTCTGAAACATTCCTGATGTGGGCCGCAACCCGCGATGCCGCTCTTGCCGGCAAGGCGATGAAGACGCCAAAGGATGCATGGCGCATCATCTATACGCTTCTCCCAGGCTATGGCTATGACTTCAAGTCTATAAAGCAAAGCGAGCTTGCCACACCCGAGCAGATAGCCCGCCAGATTATGACGGAATGTGCCGGAGAGACTCAACAGAATCTCATTGGAAGTCTCACGGACAAATGGAAGTCGAGCCGATTGCACGCCTACTTAGCTTCGAAGGGTATCTATGACAAGCAAATATCATGGATAAGCTATTGTCTTGACCTTAATTCGGCTGACAACCGAAAGAAATTTGTGCCTTACACCCTGCGCATCGCACAAATGAAGGCCGCAACGGGATTGCTCGGCTCTGTACCCTCCATCACAGTGGGAGGAACAACGTTCTCAAGGCCCTCGGATGTCGAAGAAACTGATTTTAGCTCTTTCAGCCCCGACCAGCAGGATATTATAGCCGACTGGCTTACACTGTTCTATCAGGAGAATCCGAAAGCGGATTATAAGAAGAATTCGTATCTGCAGCTTTCTTCAGATTATGGTGAAATGCTTGAGAATCTTCCAGAATGCACTTATTCCATTCAGGCAGAAGATGGTGTAAATGATGTGGATGTCTCGCTTCAAGTCTACACTTCGGTCTGGCGAAAAGTGAAAATATGGAAATGGATAGCCGGAATATTCGGTTTTCTGCCATTACTTGCCATAATCGCCATTGGAACATATCTTACTGTTAACATGGGGGGATTGGAACTCTCGGAAAGTCTTGCTAAGGTCGGATACTGGGTTGGAATCGGAATCGGGGGTATGGTCTTTCTCAGCATGTTGTGTGACGACTCCGGTTTCATCGCGGCAGGAGTCGCTGGCTTGATATGTTTTGGTGTCGTTAAGCTGGCGTTCGCTTTCCTTGGCGTGATTATACCCTGGCTCGTGTTGGGACTAATGCTGCTGATGCTGATAGTCATGGGTAAAAATGTGTTCTTCGGAGAGAAGAAATATATTGACGACAAGTATACCGACTTTGATTGGAGCGAAGCCGTAGACCGCTATTTTGTGGGTGTCCGTTTCGATTGTCTCGACAAGGTGTTCCCCGAGAATGTGCCCGACAATTATCCGGTATGTGTGTTCGACGAGAGTTCTGATCGGGCATTGAGCGAACTGCCTAAGGTGCGCAAAAGCGTTATCTACATGCTCTTGACCACTCTCTTAGGCGTAGCACTGTGCTGGGTCGCAGTCAAGGGCTTTTCAGCCTCGCCCGAGAAACCCCAACAAGCAATCGGGCTACTCACAGGAAAGTACAAGGGCGACATTGAAGGAACGCCTACCACCATAACCTTCCAACGGCTCGCCGACGGCTCCATCAAGGCAGTGATGGAAATCAGCTATCGTGCGGGTGCTACCGTGCAGGAAATGCATGGCGCTATGCCGGATAAGTTCCCCGTCAAGCTCGCAAAGGCCGACAATCCAGCCATCAGTCTGCAACTTGACACAGCATATTCCCGCAACGATGCCACAATCGCGACAGGTGTATACTGCAACTCGAAAAAGAACCTTAGGAAAATAAACATCAGCAAGAAATGAACTGTCAGGAATGCAACAAACCCAACCGTAATACGGCTCGCTACTGTAAATGGTGCGGAGCGTCGATGAATGCGTCTTATGGCACGCACACTCAGGAACCTTCCAGCCCGCTTGATGCTCTTATTGACAAGGCATTGATCCGGTCACGACTCGACGACATTGTCCAAAAAGCCCATGCAAAAGCAGAATTTTGCCGCCGCAACAATATAGTGGCCCGTATGCAGTTGAGTTTTGTGATAACCGGCGATGCCGGTACCGGCAAAACAACCGTAGCACAGACCATAGCAGCAGCCCTCGCTGCTGCGGGGGTGCTGAAAAGCCCAATTGCAGAGATTGTGAACCCGGTGGATTACGACACTTGGATCAAAAACGCCGACAAACATGCACAGCGGCTGGCAAATTCAGCTCTCATAATTGAGGAGGCTCAGAAACTTGTTCCCGAGAGGGAGGCTGAAGAGGTGGCAAAGCTCGATCACATTCTGCAGATGTCCCGTCGATGGCGTGAGGACGCCTCAAAACCAATTGTGATCATTACCGGGAGTCGGCGGCTTGCAAAATTTTTCACAGAGAATCCAAACTCGGCCTCAGCCATCAACTACTTTTTTGAGACAGAGGAGATTACAGTCGACGGCCTAATGGAAATTGCCCGTCGACAACTTAGGGACAAGTTTCACAGAAGCCTTACGGCGGAAGCCGATCAAAAGCTCAGGCGCATTTTCGTGAACGACCGCCGCTCACCTGAAGATTCTCTCGGTGCATGCGGCCACGACGCGGCAGCACGTGCCTATGGCATCGATTTGGCAGCGCTCAGTGCTTCCGGCGGACCTCTCGGCTCCGAGTATGTGATTGGCAAGGAATTCTGTCCCAAAACGTTGCCCGAGGTGATGGCTGAATTCAACCGATATGTGGGTGTTGATGAGGTGAAGGATGCGATACGCACGATAGCCAACAGCATAGAGCAGGAAGTCAAGACAGGGAAGCCCCCTAAAGTTATGCACCACTATCAGTTCCTTGGCAATCCCGGTACGGGCAAAACCACTATGGCGCGTCTCTTTGCCGACGCGCTCAACGCTCTGGGAGCCTTACCGGTTGGCCATCTTGTGGAGGTGACAAAAGATGATCTCGTGTCGAGTTACGTGGCTGGCACCACATCAAAAGTGGTGTCGGTGTTCCAGAAAGCTATGGGGGGTGTGCTGTTCATCGATGAGGCATACCAGCTCGGCAACGATGACCATGGCAAAGACGCCATAGCTACCATACTCACCCAAGCTGAGAACAACCGCGGACGGCTTGTGGTGATTATGGCCGGATATACCAAAGAAATGGGCGAATTTGCACAAATAAATTCCGGGCTCGACTCAAGATTCGACAAGAAAATCAATTTTAGAGACTACAACGCCGAAGAGCTCACTGAGATATTCCGCCGGCTAGTGGTTTCGTCAAACGACGGGCTGCGGCTCGATCCTGAAGCCGAGGCGCAGGTTGGCAATGTGTTTAAGAAGATGTATCTGACAAGGACGCGTACGTTCGGCAATGCCCGTGAGGTAAGAACGGTTTTCAACCGGGCTGTCGAGAACATGAAAAACCGTTTGGCGTCTAATCCCGAATCGGGCTATTTTTTGACCATGAGTGACATAGAGGGCGAAGAAGGAAAGACAAAAACGGTAGATGAGATTCTGACAGAGTTCGACGACATGAAGGGGATGGAGAGTGTGAAAGCCCAAATCAGAAGCATTGCCCGTGCCGTAGAGCTTGACCGCCGACGTGTTCAGACCGGTCGGGCCAAAAGCAAGGTGCAAAACTACCATATCGCCATTACCGGAAGCCCAGGCACAGGCAAGACAGAGATAGCCAAGCGCCTTGGGCGCATATTCAAGGCTATGGGTGTGCTGTCGAAAGGACACGTGGTGGTGCGCGAGCGCAAAACATTGCTCGACTCGATGGCCAACTCTGCAGGGGCCAATATGGACAAGGCCATCGATGAAGCATTAGGCGGCGTGCTGTTCATTGACGAAGCCTATAATCTGATACCAATGAGCAATCCATCAGACAAGGACAAGGACGGCACAGCCGCCGTTGAGGCATTGATGACACGCATGTCGGCCGATGCCGGAAAGTTCATCACTGTAATTGCCGGCTACAAGGCCGAAATCGACGAGTTCATAGCCAACGCCAACAAAGGTTTAAGTAGACGGTTCACACATCGCATTCACATCAACGACTATCCTGTAGACGTTTTGGTGGAGATCTACAAAGGATTGGTGGCAAAAGACAGTTTCACGCTTACGCCTGAGGCCGAGGATCTTCTGCAAAAGAAGGTACAGGAGATGGTGACAATGAAGGATAACAACTTCGGCAATGCCGGCTCAATGGTAAAGCTCTACTCCGAAACGATTGAGCGACAAGCCAACAGACTGGGTGAGAGCATGGACAATCTCACAGAAGAACAGATGTTTACTATCGAGGCCACCGACATTCCCTATGAATCGCCGAAGAAGGTTGACATTAAGCAATGCATGCGAGATCTTGATGCCCTTGTGGGGCTTGATAGTGTAAAGAAGATGGTGCGGGAACTGGCCGACACCATCACCATAGAGCAGGAACGTGCCGCCAACGAAGGAAGGCAACCTCGCTATCCGACGAGCCATTACTTGTTTCTTGGCAATCCCGGCACGGGTAAAACCACCGTGGCACGCATCATGGGCAATATTTTCTACTCACTGGGGATTCTTCCGAGCAACAAACTTGTCGAGGTCAAGCCATCTGACATGATAATCGGCTTTGTTGGGCAAACGGCTCCACAGACTCGCAAGATGATCAACCGTGGTCTTGGTGGCGTGCTATTCATCGACGAGGCCTATGGCCTTAACGACGGGCAGTTCGGCACCCGTGATGCCACCCCTGAGTTGCTCACGCTCCTAAACGACTACAAAGGCCGGATGGTGTGCATTGCCGCCGGTTATCCACGCGAATTGTCGCAATGGCTGGCCACAAACACCGGATTAGACCGCCGCTTCGAGACCAAAGTGTGTTTCGACGACTATAATGCCGAAGATCTTGCAACCATTTTCATGAGCATTCTCAAAAAGGAGGGCATGAATGCCGATGAGCATGCTCTGGAGGAGATGCACCGCTATTTCGCAAGTCTGGTTTACAACAAGAGCGCAAACTTTGGCAATGCTGCCGAAGCCACAAAATATCTCAATAAAGTAAAAATCAACCAAGGCGCACGCCTGCGCAGGATGCAGACCTATGACCGCGAAGAAATCTACTGGCTGCGCCGCGAAGACATGATAATAGAATGATGAAATGCTATCATTGCAAACAACAAATTGACGACGATTCTCTTTTCTGCGACCAGTGCGGAGAGAAGATATTCCTGTGCCCACAGTGCCATATACCGGGCAAAGGGGAAGGCAAACGCTGTGGCCAATGTGGAAACGTGCTTGTGGATGCATCCTTGGCAGCATCTGGCAATAGCGGAACGGCAATGGCCTCACGGCTTGTTTCCCGAGAATTGGGACTCACCATAGAACTGTCGGATGGTCTGGTGATAGGACGTCTTGAAGGCCGATATGCCGCCATGCTCGCTCCGCTCAAGTTCCTATCTTCCCGCCATGCCACAATCAAACGCGATGCCAGCGGCTGGATTATTGCGGACGATGGATCGCGCAACGGTACCGCCGTCAACGGACAGTGGGCATACTCGCCACTTCATTTCGGAATGGGCGATGCAATCCGACTGGCTAACTCTTATGATTTTATCGTGGAATGAAACTCACCTATAACGCAATAAGCCACTGCGGCATTGTACGCCACAACAACGAGGACGCCATTCTTGTCGGAAGCATCATTCTGCGGGACGATGCCGACACCTTTTGCTTTGAGATGCCGGAGAACGGCATTGTCTTTCCTGCGCTCGTTTGCGATGGCGTTGGCGGAAATGCACATGGTGAAGTGGCGTCCATGATGGCATGTGAGTGCTTTAAGACTTTCTTTGACAGCCTTGAGCCCGGTCTCGATGACAATCAATTGATACGATGCCTCAAACAGGTATTCTCGGAAACAAACGGTAAAATTCTCCAGGCAGGTGACACGCGAGGCATGGCATCGACCCTCACCGGGGTTCTCGTGTATGGAGGAAAAGCCTTCGTCGTCAACGCCGGCGACTCCCGCACCTACCGTTTCCGTTACGACAATCTCAAGCAACTCACAAACGAGAATACTGTGGTTAGGGGAAACCGCCGTATTATCACCAACTGCCTCGGCATGCCCGATGCCACACTCGACGTGGGCATCTCAGCCATCATTGATGATGACATATTCATAATTTGCTCCGACGGTCTCTTTGATATGATTGACGATTCGGCAATAGCGTCGAACGCAGCATCGGCCGACGCCCTCCTGCATCAGGCTCTCTCGGCCGGAGGTCACGACAATACGTCGCTCATAGTCATTCATTTCCAAGACACGCCCGACAGCCATTTAGCCCAGCCTACCCGTTAACGGATGCAAAACAACAAGAACCAAGAATCCCATGACTTTTCAGGTTGGTGAAACGCAACTTGGAATAATATATCACAACTTCCCCCAAGGTGTCATTAGGGGAAGTTGATTTTCGCTCCATCAGCCTGTAGATAATCCTAATAAATGGTTGCTGTTCTGATAGGATGATGGATTCATTTCAGAAAATCCTCGAAATATCGGGTGATGCGCTCGTGCAGGTGCACGCTTTGGTGACCGCGCATGTTGTGCGGCTCGCCCGGATATACGAAAAAGTCGGGTTGTGTGCCGTTGGCAATGCATGCCTTGATGAACGAATAGGCGTGTTGCGGGAGTACTACTGGGTCGTTGAGGCCGATTATCACCTGCAGGCGGCCTTTGAGGTTCTTAGCCTTGCTGATAAGGCTCGTCTGCTCATAACCTTCGGGATTGGAGGCAGGTGTGTCCATATAGCGTTCGCCATACATGGCCTCATACCACTTCCAGTCTATTACCGGACCGCCGGCCACACCCACCTTGAACACATCGGGGTAGTTGGTCATCAGACTTATGGTCATGAATCCGCCGAAGCTCCACCCGTGCACCCCAAGCCGGGTGGTGTCAACGTAGCTCAAGGTCTTCAGATACTCCACACCTTTCATCTGGTCTTTCATCTCCTCTTGCCCCAGGTGGCGGAAGGTCACTTGCTCAAAATCACGGCCACGGTGCTCGCTGCCCCGGTTGTCGAGAATGAACAGCACATATCCTTTTTGAGCCATATAGGTCTCCCAACTGCGGCTGCGGTAGTGCCAACCCTCGTCCACGTTATGGGCGTGTGGCCCTCCGTATACATACACGACAGTGGGGTATTTCTTCATCGGGTCGAAGTCGGCTGGCTTCACCATGCGGTAGTATAGGTCGGTCACGCCGTCGGCGGCCTTTATTGTTCCCATACTGTACTGTGGCACCGAGTATCCCGCCCAAGGGTCATTGGCCGTGAAATAGGCAAGTCTCTTTCCGTTTGCAATACATGTGACTGCAATTTTGCGGGGCACGTCGGGTGTCTGGTAATTGTCGGCCACATATCGGCCGCTCGCGCTCAATATGCCTGTGTGCCATCCGTCACCGCTGTTGTCAACCAGCGTGCGTTTGCCGTTGTCCACGTTCACCTCATAGATGTTGCTGCGTGTGTCGCCGCTCTCGTTAGATGTGATAACCACGCTGTGCCTGCGGGCGTTGAAGCCGAGCACATTCATAACCACCCATTTGCCGCTGGTAATCTGCCTCAGACCGGTGCCGTCGGCATTCATCAGCCACAGGTGGTTGTAGCCGTCGCGCTGGCTTTGCATGATGAATTTGGTGGCATCCCATGGCAGGAACTCTATGGCTCTCTGCGGCTCCACATATTTCTCCGATGTTTCCCGGTAGAGCTCTGCGACCTTCTCCCCGGTGGCGGCATCGTAGCTCACGAGGCGGCAGTCGTTTTGGTCGCGGTTCAACTCATACATGTATATCCTTGAGCCGTCTGGTGTCCAGGCTATGTCGGCGAAATAGCGGTTGGTGGGGTCTCCTGCATTTAGGTAAGTGATCTTGCGGCTTGTCGCGTCCCACACGCCCACGGTCACCTTGTGCGACGTCTCGCCCGCCATTGGGTATTTCTCGGGGGCTGGTGTCGCCATGCGTGACTGTGTGCTGTCGGACGGCTTGAAGTCGAGCTCGGGGATGTTTACGAGCGGGTACGATGCCACCATGCTCTGGTCCATGCGGTAGAAGGCAAGTTTGCTGCCGTCGGCATTCCAGTAGGTGCCTTTTTTGATGCCAAACTCGTTGCGGTGCACGCTTTGGCCGTACACGATGTCGGCCGATCCGTCGGTAGAGAGTTGCACGTCGGTACCGTCGGCAAGCCGCACGTGCAGGTTGTTGTCGGTCACGTAGGCCACTGAGCGGCTGTGGCTGCTCCAGTCGGCGAATTTCTCGCCCTCACATTGCTGCCGCCATGCCACGCAGTGCTTCTTGAAGTCAACAAGCATACGCTGCTTGCCGTTGTTGAGCAGCACCAGTGGCGCACCGGTCTGGGGGAATGTGGCGTTTTTGAGACTCTTTACCGAGTCGGTGTCAGAACCGAGCCATGAGTTGATTTGCTCAAGCGTGAACATGGTAATGTCCTTGCCTGTTTTCAGATCCACGTTCCAGCATGCTGCGGTGTCGGTGTGCACAAGCTGGTCGCCCCACCACGTGAGAGATTTGTTGGCGGGCACCATGTTCTTGTAGTTGGTGCCGCCGAAGTTCAGGTCTTCGAGTGTGAATTCCTTTTGAGCCATGGCAGACGAGGCTATGAGCAATGCAACTGCCACAAATAGTGATTTTTTGATAGTCATAGTGTGAGAAAATATCTTTTGCCACGAGTCAGTATGCCCGCGTGCAACCATACTGCAAAATTACTCACCTGCCGCCAAACTTGCAACCTGCGCCCGCCCAAGTCTGCAATGAGTGCTCGGAGCTCTGCTCGATTGAATGGCTGATATGGGATTATGAGCCGGAGATGTGTCCCTGTTGGCTTCTTTTTGCAAAAGATGAGTGAAAAAACGGGCGAAGCCGCTGTCCTGTGAAGTGGGGCAGTGGCTTCGCTGTGTGTGTGGAGAATGGATTATTCGGCAGGGTCCATGGTGAGCACCAAGCGCTGGCCTGCGAGCAGTGTGCGCACAAAGTCGCGCACGTCGTTGCTCGTCAGGCTGTCGAGTGTCTTCAGATAGTCGGTGTGGAAGTTGATGCTGTATTTCTTGAGGTCTTTGAGCATAACCATCCAATATGTGTTGTCGTCATTGTCTTCGTTATACACCTTGCGCAGGTATTGCTTCACCTTGTTGAGCTGTTCGGCGGTTACTCCGCTTTGTGCCACTCCCGTCATGGTGCCCTCAACCACTTTGCGCGTCTCGGCTCCCTTGCCGGCTGTCACCGTCACGTTGAACGGCATGAATATTATGGGCTTGTTGTCGCCGTTCATGTCCGATACCACGCTGCAGTGCGTGTCCACGTGGTAGGTCCATCCGCGTTCCTCACGAATCTCCTTGAGCAGCATCGAACTGATGATTTGTCCGGTCACCTTGGCTAGAATGCGGCTCCGCAAGTTGTAGTTGTAGGCATTGGTCCAGAAGAAATATACCTTGGTCTGCGGTGTGCTCATCTTTGATTTCCAGAAGTTGTTCTTGCTTTCGCGGAACAGGTGGTAGCCTATGTCGACCGGCTTTTCCTCCTGGCCATTGCCGGGGAGTGAGGCCACGTAGCGCTCCACAAGTGTGCGCAGCGAGTCTTCATTGAAGTTGCCCACTATGTAGAAACTCATGCCGCTCACGTTGCTGAAGCGGTCCTTGTACACTGCCATCACCTTGTCGTAGTCCACGCGTTCGATCTCGTCTTTCGAGAGTTTTTCGGCACCCATCGGGTGGTGGGCATACACATTCGAGAAAATAGAGTCGGCAAACTCAAATTTCGGATCGGTCTGGTTCTGCAGGCGCACGCGGTTTTGCTCCAGATACTGGTTGAAAGCCTTCACGTCTTTTTGCGGCTGGGTGAGTCTCAGGTAAATCAGCTGGAACTCGGTCTCAAGGTCGCGTGGCGAGGCCGAGCCTTGAAGTCCTTGCTCGGTGCGGCTGATGAACGTGCGCACCGATGCACGCTTGCCGGTGAGCACTTTGCGCAGCTCACTGCTTGTGAACTGGCCGTAGCCCGAGAGGGCCATTACGCTGTTGACCGATTTGAGCGACGGTGCATCGGCCGCTTTGTAGTTAAGCGACAACCCGCCGGGCGCCGACGCTCCGATTACCACCTCGTCGGCCTTGAATTTGGTCTGCTTCGCATACACTTTCACACCGTTGCTCAGAGTCCATAGCTTGGCTCCAAGCTCGGGTACTGTGGTCTCGCTCACTATCTTGCCAGCTTTGGGCTCAATGGTGAGCAGGTGCCCGGTCTTCACGCTGTCTACATAGGCTTCCACCTGTGCTTTCACACCGTCGCGGTAGGCTTTGGTGATGGTCGATGTTGTGGGCAACTGGCCCTTGTCGGTGCAGAATGCGGCTATTGCCACGTTGCGCTCAGTAGGGCTTATGAGGCTCCTGAAGAATGTGTTCACTTGATCCACGCTGATGCCGTCAATCATCTTTAGCGAAAGCCTGTTGAACTCCTCAATCGACGGAATCGGCTCTCCGTCGAGATAAGCTCTCACAAAGTCGCGGGCATATCGGGTGTTGGAATACTTGTCGCGGTCTTGATACAGGTTGTCGAGCTGTGCCTCATAGCTGATGCGGGCGCGGCGGTATTCGCTGGCGGTGAAGCCGTGCTTGACGGCGCGCTGCACCTCGCGGGCCAGCACGGTAGCGCACTCGTTTTCCTTACCCGGCTTGGCGAAAGCTATCACCTCAAAAGCCTGTTTTGTCTTCGAGAGCATGTATTTGCGGTCATGTGCCACCACTCTGGTGAATGGCGCGTCGGCTTCTTGAGCCAAGTCTTTGAGCCGCTCGCCGAGCATTTGACCTACTACTGCCTTCAGATAGTCGTTCTCTATGTAGCGCGTGGTGCCCGTCTCGGCATCGCTTATGTCGTTGTGCTTGTACATAAGGCGTACCATCGACTGTGGCTGCTCCTTGTCACTCTGGACACTCACAATTATCTGCTCGTTGTCGGGTACGGCAACGGGGGTTACCGCAACTGCGTTTTTAGGATTTTTCACCTTGCCGAACATCTCCTTGATTTTATCCACTGCATATTTCGGGTCGATGTCGCCCACCACTATTATGCACTGGTTTGACGGATGATACCACTTCTTGTAGTAGTCGCGCAGCTCGTTGTGCTTGAAGGTTTTTACTATGCTCATTAGCCCTATTGGCATGCGTTCTCCATAGAGGCTTCCGGGGTAGAGGTCGGGTAGGGCACGCTCCATCATGCGGTTGGATGCGCCTGTGCGCATGCGCCATTCGCCTTCAATTACTCCGCGCTCGGCATCTATGTCTTTGCCTTTGAGCAGCAGGTCGTGGCTCCAGTCGCTGAGTATCAGGAAGCATGAGTCGAGCGCCGATTTGCGTGCCGTGGGCACATTGCAAATGTTATATACAGTCTCGTCGGTCGATGTGTAGGCGTTGAGGTTGGCTCCGAATTTCACTCCTATCGACTCAAGGTAAGAGATGAGTGTGTTGCCGGGAAAATGCTTTGTCCCGTTGAAGCACATGTGCTCAAGAAAATGCGCGAGGCCGCGTTGGCTCTCGGTCTCCTGAACCGAACCCACGCGTTGCGCTATGAAGAAGTCGGCGCGGTGCTCCGGGTAGTTGTTTCGCTTCACATAATAGGTGAGGCCGTTCTCAAGTGTTCCTGTCAGCACGCTTGGATCGGTGGGTATGGCCTCATAGGTGGCGCTCCAGCCTGTGAGAGCCCATGTGGCAATCACTGCGACTAGAATACGTTGCAATTTTTGTCTTGTCATTATCTGTTTCTGTATGATTTGATGATTTTCTATAACTTTATCATTCACTAAAACACCACTCCGGCGGTTAGCTCCATGTGTTGGTTGCCCACGCTTTGCGTGTAGGCGGTGCGTTCCCATCTGGCTTTTAGCAGTAGGGCATATTTTGTCCATAGTGCCACGTCGGCTCGCATCTCGGCTCCGGCTGTCCAATAGTTGGAGGCCATGAGGGTGTGGCGCCGTTGCATGAGCTGTTGAAGCGACAGCATCTCGTCTTTTGTGCCGCTCAGCATCAGTTGTCCGGAGGTGTTTCCGTAATATGTGCCGATGGCACTCACGGTCACAAGTGCCTTACCTGCTTTTAATCCTGCTTCGGCCCGAAGCCCGCCCCAGACGGTGTTGATGAGCTCGCGGCACTGGGGGTCGCGGTATATCTCGTTGCGGTGGTTGTAGCCTAATGAGGGAAACAGCCTCACCTCCACACGTCTGGTCACGATGCGGTACATGCCTTGGGCAGATGCCTCTGCGCGGTTCTCAAAATACTGGTTGTGCTCGGCTATTTTGGGGTAGGTGGAGCTGGCCGCGTCGCCAAACACGTTCTCGGTGCCCACTCGGCGCGAGGCGCTCATTCGGGCCGAGACTCCCCATCGGCTTGCTGTCCATGCCACTTCGGCATCTACGGCGTTGTGTGTGGCAAATGTCATGGGTAGTTTGTTGAGGCTGGTGAGAATATTGGTCACCTTGTAGTGCACGGCCTCCACGCTAGCCTTCAGGCTGCCTGCCACACCCAGGTTGATGCCGGCTCTCCATGTGTTGCCGTTGTAATATGCGCTGGTGGCATCGCCGGCAAACCGCCCGTAGTCGTTCACAAGGCCTGTGAGGTGCAATATGCGCTTGTCGCCGAGCTCGCTGTAGAATGTGATCTCGTTGGTCTGCTTGTATTTTGTGTAGCCGAGCATCAACCCTGCAAATGTGCCGGGGGTGAAGCTCCATGTAACGCCTGCCGCAAACTCAAGGTTGCCGGTCACGTTGCGCGGACGCGGATCAACGGCGCGGTAGTAGAGTCCGGCAGTATATCCCATCGAGCATCCCCACGTCAGCCGGCCGCTTGTGGCTGCATATCCTCCGGCAAAGCTATAGGTCTCTGTCTTGATGTCGCCCCCGGTGCTGTCGGCCATCACATAAGGATACACGTTCCATATCTCTGATGTCTCGTTCCATTGCACATTGCGGTCTTTGCCGTTGTTGTATCTGGCCGAGCCCCATAGGGTGCTGTTCTTGTATTTTATGTACGACTCGGCATCGAATGCCCAGCGTGTCGACTTGTCACCCACCTGGGGGTTGACTGACTCGGAGTCGGCGCTGCGGCGAAACGAGCCGCTCACACTGCTTATGCCGAAATCGCGCTCAAGCGGGCGCATGGCGGGGTTGTGCCAGGCCAGGTCCACGAGTCGCAGCGTGGAGCCGTCGTTGCGGGCCACGCGCGACAGTATGCTGTCGCTCGCAGTCTCGGTCTTGGTGGCGGCAAGTGCGGTAGCCACCAAGGCTGTCATTGCGATTGTTGTGCTGATTCGCTTCATTTCTTAAGCGTTACGCCGTCCCACGTTTGGGTAGTGGCTTTTGTTCCGTTGATGTCCATTGCTGTCCCTTGCTTCTCGATAATGCTCGGCACGCATTCTGTGTTGAAGTCTTCGGTTGAGTTGTTGGTGTCTTTGAGGTAGGCGCGTCCGTCTTTCAGATAGAGCATTTTGCGGCGCACACTTTTGAAGTATCGTGTCTTGTCCTTGTCGATTGTGCCGCAGTGGGTCCAGCCTCTGTCGAGCGACGGGGCTGTCACATTCCACACATAGCTGGCCTCTACCGAACAGTTCACGGCATCCACAATCCACTTGTTGGGCATCTTGTAGGCGGTCTGTTGCATCGGGAATGTGCCGGCAGGCAGCACCATCACATAGTTGTAGGTGTAGAGGTAGTCTCTCAGGTAGGTGTCTTTGTCGATGGGCACGCGGGCGAGGGCATAGGCACGGAATCCGCGGTTGTGCAGTATGAAGAACGACTTGGTGTAGCAATACCACTTGTCGAGGTTGGGCACTGTGGGACTGTCGATGTCAAGGTTTGATGGTGATGTCGACACGTCATACCACTCAAAGTCGGCGGCACTGAGGTCAAACGAGTTTTCGTTGGCCACGCGGTGGTCGATGCCTGTGTCGGCAAGCAGCAGGCTCTCGCCGGGCTGCACCGGGTGGTCCTTGCCGCTCCCGGGAATGGTGTAGATGGCATGCACGGTCATTGCCTCGTTCATCACATTGGGGGTATAGTCATATTTGTTGACCGTGGTGAATTTCGACTCCAAAAGCGACAGGCCGTCGGCATAGAGCACATGATCGGTGTTGTTGTATATCATCACATAGTCGTCACCGTTGTATTGTGTGCCCGACGGGCGCAGTGTGCCGGTGAAGAATATTTCTTGAATGATGAAGTCATCGTTTTCCACATCCTCATAGGCTTCGAGCTTCACTTCGCTGTTGCCTGCCACCAGTTTCACCGACGGGCTGTAGGCTTTCACGTGTTTTGTGGTGGGGGTGCTGTCGGTGGGAACGCTCAGCTCGGCGTCATATGAGATGTCGTAGAGCCCCTCAGCGAATGCAAGCCCTTTGCTGGTGTCGTAGGTGGTGGCGCGTCCGCTCGACACATCCTTCACTTGCAGCTTCTCGCTCACCACGGTCGCCTTTTCAAATCCGGCGGGCATCGTCAGTGTGAATGTGGGGCTCACGATGCCGCTGGTGTCGTTGAGTTTGTCGTCGCAAGAAGTGGCTGTCATTGCCACTATTGCCAGTGTGGCTGCCATCATGCTGCCTGCTATGGCGCGGGTCAGTGATGCGATTTTGTTCTTTTGTGTCATATAAGTGTGTTGTTGAGTTTTTGCTTTTTTTGTCGATTTATAGTGTGAAGCCCACTTCCATGCCGAAGTATGGGCTTGTGGTGCGGCGCACGGTCAGCCCGTTCGACTTGTAGTCGGGCAGGTAGTCGAGCAGGCGGTTGGCAAACACTGCTATGCGCAGGTGCTTGCCAACCTTCTTGGTGGCCTTGAGGTTGACATACATGGCCATGGGCACCGTCTGCTTGCGATACACATCGCTGTTGTAGGTCTTCACCAGGAATTGCAGCACCTTGTCGGTCTGGCTTTCGGCGGTGTAGGGATGCAGCTGTCCGTCGGTCACGTCGAGGTAGTAGTCTGGTACGCCGTTTTGCCACAGACGGGTGGTGCTCACATACCACATGTTTTGTATCGAGGTGGTGAAGATGAGTCCCCACCGCTTGATTTGTGTGTCGAATGTGAGGTTTGTGCTCAGCTGGTCGTTCACACGGCCGTCGTTGGTGTTGTAGTAGCCTACGTAGATGTTGCTGATGGGGGTGTTGTCAATTACATCGCTCACAGTCTGGTAGAGCATCTGTGAATTGCTGTAAGTGGTGCGGAACCAAGCTCCGGTCAGGTTGAGCGAGGTGCCTATGGCTTCCCATCGCGCTGTGGTGAGCACCAGTTCCACGCCTTGCTTGTCGATGCGGCTACCGTTGGCGGCGCTCCGGTAACCGTCGAGCACGCTCACCTCGGTGCTGGGCAGCGTGCTCAGATCGGGTGGGGCGGTAAGGGTGCTTGCGTCCACTCCGCTTGCGTCATATTTCGTGTAGCTGTAGGGGTGATATTCTGCCGAATAACGGTATCCGGTGGTCAGTTTCTCTTGAAAGTAGGTGATCGAGAAACTGTTGTGTCCCAATGTGGCGCCGAGGCGCACCTCCCACTTGCGGTTTCGGGCAGCGCGCAGGTTGTAGTTTGTCACATCATCGACATACGTGCGCAGGCTCACGCGGCTGTGCTCTTCGGGCTTGTAGATGTCGTAGTAGTTCAGCTGCACGAAGTCGTTATATTGCACTTGCGGAAATAGGTAGGCAATAGTGGGCATTTTTGTGGTCACTCCATACCCTCCCGAGACGATGAGCTTAAGGTCGCGTCCGCCCATTTTGAGCGCGGGTAGCGACAGTCGGCCGTTGATGCGCGGATCCACATAGGTGTGGCCCGACAGCCAGTAGCGGCTGTCGAGGCCTGGCAACTGCATGGTGCGCAGGCCAGCCTGCAAATCAAAGCGCCATTTGCCAAATGTGAGTCCCAGGTTCTCCTCGGCGTAGAACGACAGCACCTGCAGCGACGGTATGTCTTTATAAGCGCGTGGGCGCGTGGGCCACGATGCCGAAAGTGGTTTTGATATGTCATACACCTGTCCGTCGCCGTAATTTTTCGACAGAGTCCACTCCAAGCCCGCTTTGTGGCGGGAGTGGATCCACTTCAGCTGATTGTAGTGGCCTTCGGCCTTGAGGTTGACAAAGATGTTGAGTGGTTTGCCGTCGCTCACAAAGTCGGCTATATATTCCTTGAGCAGATAGTTGCCGTCGTGAACACCGGCTTCCATTGATGTGGGTGCAACCGAGGCGCGGCTTGGGGCCACCTGCTTGCGGCGCTCGAGCCGGTCGTGCTGATAGCTTGCGCTGGTGTTGAGGCGGATGTTGCTTATCCAGTTGAATTTCTTGAAGGCCAGGCTGAGGTCGCTGGTGTAGTTTATGCGGTTGTAGCGCGACTTGTATTCATCCACTTTGGTCAAACTCAAGTCGGGGTCTGTCTTGCTGTCATCAAACGAGCCCGTATAGTCGATGCCGGTGTTCCAGCGGGTGAACACTTGGCTGCCAGAGTTGCGGTAGCTATAGCGCAGTGAGCCGGTCAGGCGCTTGTAGTTCTCGTAGTTGTTGCGGGGGTCCACTTTCGAGTCGAGGTAGCCCACGTCGGCGTTGAGCACGCTGCTTTTTCCCAGGGCCATTCCCTTGCCCACCGAGAACAGTTTGCTGTATTCGTCGGCCTTGAATCGTGCCGTGAGGGGTGTGGCTGTGCTGATGCGTTCTATTTTCACCACGCCGCTGGTGAGGTTGCCGTATTCGGCCGACGGTATGCCGCGCACCACTTCCACGCTCTCGATGTTGTCGGTGGCGATTGAGCGCATGTCCACACCCTTGTTGGTGATGTCGCGCTTCGACTCGGCCGATGTGGCGTCGGTGCTCGATTGCGGTACGCTTTGCAGGTTGGCGTCGCCGTTTATCGGCGCTCCGTCGACCAAGAAGAGCGTCCCGAGCGACGAAATGCTGTAGTCGGTGCTGTTGGTCTTTGCACCATTGGCGTTCAATGTGCCGGTCTCGCGCAGGGTGATGGTGTTGGCCTGCCCCATGCTTGGCGTCGATGATATGTTGCCTGGCAACAGCTCAAGCAGATCGGTGAAACTGGTGGGCTGCAGGTGGCTCATGGCATCGCGGCCAATTCGCGAGCTGCTTGTCAAGCCGGTCGACTCTTTGGCTGTCACAACCACTGCGTTGAGCACCTTTGAATTCTCGGTGAGTTTTATCTTTACATCGGCTCCGGTTTGGGCGGTCGCTGTCTCGGTCTTGTAGCCCACATAGCTCACTTTGAGTTTGTAACTGCCAGGCTGCAGGTTGCCTATGGCAAAGCGCCCGTCGGCATCGGTCTGGGTGGAGTGCCCTCCGGGGGTTGCCACCACTGTGGCAAACTGTATCTTCTCACCGCTTGTGGCATCGGTCACGATGCCTTTGAGTGATGCGCTTTGTGCCATTGCGGCCATGCTTGCGCACCACATCACAGCCAATGCAGTGATTATTTGCAGTAAATTCCTCATATATATAAAATTTGTGCAAAATTACGTTTCCACGCCAACCGTCACAATACCAATTATAGGC
>CAVIEK010000003.1:0-14518 GCA_963641805.1 Bacteroides fragilis | reverse complement strand
CAATAATAACGAGTCTCGCCCGAGGCAACTCAGTCGGGCATACCTAACAATGGCTACTTTTGTGGCGAAAAATCATCACAATATGCGATTTATATGCAGCTCCCTTTGGCGTAACTTTGTCGCTGAATTAAGGAACCTTTTTTAGGTGTCTGAGAGTTGATTTACTGAATATTAATCCATATAACAAAAAATGAAGAAAATCTACACTTTCTTGGCTGTAGCCGCAATGATGGCTTCATCTGTGGCAGCAAGCGCACAATCGGCCACTGAGCCTTCCACTCTTTGGGCTAAAACTATCATTGGTAACAGTGCAAAGACCAGTATCGGTCAGGACGTGGCTCATGCAGCTGATGGTTCAACCTATTTTGTGTCGATGGCTTCAACCATGGCCACAACCGACAACATTACTTTCGGTGACGACGTGTTGGGCATTGGTACTGCCACCAGCACTGCCTCGGGCAACAACAATTTGGTGCTCGTGAAGACCGATGCCAACGGTAATCGTCTGTGGAGTGTGGTGTCGACCGAGGGCGACTGCTACTCTGGCGGCAGCTGGCTTGCTGTTACTGCCGACGGTGGCGTGGTGGCTGCCATGAAGATGCGCTACACTGCCTCTACCAATGGCACAGAGCCCATCGCCATTACTGATGCTACTGGCAAGTCAACAACCATTTCGTGGACTCAAAACCCTGCCGGCCGCAACTTCACTATGGTTTTGGCTAAGTTTAGCAAGGACGGTGCACTTGAGTGGGCACGTATCGCTGATGTCGACGCTTCGGGTGAGCCCAAGGCAACCACTTACAAGAATATCACTTCCGATGCAATTGATGTCTATGCAGCAACCATTGATGCCGACCAAAACATCTATGTGGGAGGACGTTTCCGCAAGACTGTGAAGTTTGAAAAGGCCGATGGTACAGTCGAGACCATCAGCCCGTGTAATACCGCTGACTGGACTGGAGATTCACAAATAACCAACGGCGACCTTTTCATCGCCAAGTTCAACTCTAACGGCTACTGTCTCAAGACTCTTGTGTCGGCCGACAGTGCCTCTTATTCGGCAATCAAGAATCTGCGCGTCGTGGGCGATAAGATTTACTTCGACGGCAGCCTGAAAGGCCGCACCATCAGTGGTTCGGTTAATCCAGTGAAACTCGGAGGGGTTGACCTCAATCTGGTCAATACCAACACCGGTTTGCTCGTGGGTAACGTGGATTTAGATCTCAATGTGCTCAACGCCAAGGTGTTCTCTTCGTCTTATGCCGGCTCCGTTTATCAAACCACATCAATCAATGTGATTAACGACGATATCTTCCTCACCGGCAAGACTCGCAGCAACCTCACCTTAGGCGACCTCACCCTCGATATGTCATCGCTCACTCGCGATGGCTACATCATTCGCCTCGACAAGGACTTCAATCCTAAGGCAGCTGTTGCCAATGGCGTTAGCCAAAGCGGCTTCATGGGCGCATTCGTCGACAGCGAGAATCCCGACAACCTCTATGTGCTCGGCTCTAACTTGCTGGGTAAACTGTTTATCCGCCAGTATGACAAAAACACTCTCGCCTCGTCTAACAAGAGCGACTGGGACCTCATCAGCCAAGTGGCCACCATCTTGCCAATGGTTGTTTCTAACGACACTCTGTTCGTGCAGTCTCGTATCAGAGGTTCGGTAACTCTTTATGGAGGAACATCTCTCAAGACTAGCGCCTATAACAATATCGTAGCAGCATTCAAACTCCCAGTTAAGGCCACCACAGCTGTAGAGACTGTGGTCGACAATGCTCAGTCAACCACAGTATATGGCACTCAGGGCGCAATCGTGGTCAAGGCCGAGAAGGCAGCAACTGTGCGCGTCTACAACATCACCGGCTCTCTCGTGGCCAGTGTCAACGCACAGCCCGGAACCACCACAGTGAATTTGCCTGCCGGCATCTATGTGGCCAACGGCACCAAACTGATTGTTCGCTAAACGGCAAGAATCACATATCACCCTAAATCGGGGCCACCGGACAGCCAAACGGGCATCCGGTGGCCTCGATGTTTTCATGCGTGTGGGCACTATACCTACACAATGCTATGCTCCTCCCGCCTTTTACCGATTTTTAGGTATTTCCGCATTTTTTCACTGCCCGTAACTTTGCAACTGTAATTTAAATCAATCTAAGGGAAAGTGAAAATATCTACAATTTTATCGTTTTCAGCGTGTTTGGCAATGGCCTATAGCCCGTTGGCAACTGCTGAAAACACCAATAGCGACAATTCAACGCAGTCAGAGTACGCCCCAACCCCCGAAAATCCTAAAGGCAAAAGTTTCCTCCGCGGCCTCACTGTGGGCGGATATGGCGAAGTGGCATTCTCCCGCAATTTCTATAGCGACAACGTGTATCGATACAGCAATGCCGGCAAGTATAAGGACGATCCGAGCCACGGACGTTTCGACATTCCCCATGCCGTAATCTACCTCAACTATGAGTTCGGCCACGGCTGGCGCATGGGCTCGGAGATAGAGTTTGAGCACACTGGCACTGGCGTGTCGTTTGAGAAAGAATATGAGGAAAGCGGCGAGTGGGAGCAGGAAGTTGAAAAAGGCGGCGAGGTGGAGCTCGAGCAATTCTGGCTCGAGAAGACTATAAAGCCCTGGCTCAACATCCGTGCCGGACATATTGTGGTTCCCGTTGGCCTTAACAACAGCGCCCACGAACCACTAAACTTCTTCA
Organism: Bacteroides fragilis; assembly: GCA_963641805.1. GTDB lineage: Bacteria > Bacteroidota > Bacteroidia > Bacteroidales > Muribaculaceae > Sodaliphilus. Next base: position 11,798 of record CAVIEK010000003.1, on the reverse strand, counting down.
CCGTCTACCGTCCTGAGGGCGAGAACACCATTCTGCCAAGCACATGGCATGAGACAGGGTTGAGCGTGTGGGGGCGCACACGCCACTGGAAATACGAGCTGCAGCTGCTTCCCGGACTCGACGCAATGAATTTCTCGCGTGACTACTGGATTCAAAAGGGCGCACACTCGGCATTCGAGTTCAAAGTGGCCAACAAATATGCTGTTGCACTTCGTCTCGACAACTACTCGGTGCCTGGCCTGCGCATCGGCCTTAGCGGCTACTATGGCCACAGCATCGACAACACGCTTGGCCGCGATGCCAACGGCAAGGCCAGCAAGCTAAAGGGCGCTGTGGCAATAGGCAGTGTCGACTTCAAGTATGATGCCCATAACACTATCGTGCGCGGTAATTTCACTTACGGCCATCTGGGCGATGCCGCCGCGATTTATTCTCTCCCCGGCCGCCAGTCGAAGACAAGCCCGTTCTCGCAAGACCACGTGGGCAAGGCCGCAATCGCGACCGGCATCGAAGCGGGCTACGACATCTTCTCGCAGATAGCCAAGACCCGTGCCATGCACCAGAAGATGTATCTCTTCGGACGCTACGAGTATTACAACAGCTACATCGCCGACACCAACAATGAGCCTGAATACCCCTATACTCAGCGCCACCGCATGGCTTTTGGTCTCAATTACTTCCCAATCTCACAAATCGTGATTAAGGCCGAGTATTCAAAGCGGTTTCTCAAAAGCCAGTATAACAACGAGCCGTCAATCTCGCTCGGCATCGCTTATCAAGGCTTCTTCAAATGAATTTGTACAAAAATAACTCATAAATAAACGTTTAAAGTAATGAAGACATTGAAACTCACTGTAATGGCTCTGGCGACCATAATGACTCTGGGCGCTACCTCTTGCAACGACAAGAACAACGAGCCAGGCACAACATCATTGAGCGAGGGCGACAAGCTGCTCCAGGAAGTACTCGCACAAAACGTGGACGGCAACATCAACTACACTTACCAGCAACTGGCCGATAGCACCGACCAACTATATACCGCCCTGCAGACAATGCGCGAGGCCTCTAAGACTAACGGTGTCACACAGGAAATGGTGGATGACGCTTGTGACAAATTCCTCAAAGCGCGTTCCAACTATGAGAAGAGTGAGGCTTATCTCCTGGGTGCGGCAGCTGACTTCAGTATCGACCCGCACATCGACTCATGGCCTCTCGACCTCAACCAACTCCACATCCTTCTCTCAAGCCCCAAAATGGTTGAGAATCTCGATGGCGAAGATGGCCCCGAAAAAGCCTACAATTCTCTTGGCCAAAGCCTCCTCGGTTTTCATGGCATCGAGTTTATCCTTTTCCGTGAAGGCAATCCCCGCAAGGCTGAGGAGCTTAACTCCAACAGTTATGATTCATATAAAGCCGACGGTCTCGATTTCACTCACTTCACAGGTGAGTATGAGCTGATCTACGCCACAGCCGTGTGCGGCGACCTTCGCAACAGCGTTTACCGTCTCGAGACTTCATGGAACGCCAACGCTCCTCAAGAGCACTTTGCCGTTATGGATGCTCTCGAGTGGGCCACCACTACTACCACAAGTGGCATCTCCTATGGCGAGAACATGAAGAAGGCAGGCCAGGTGGGCAGCACCTACACCAGCGTGAAGAATGCTGTGAGCGCAGTGCTCGTGGGCAACGGCGGTGCAGCCGGCATCAGCGACGAGGTGGGCAATGTGAAAATCAACAACCCATTCTCGGGTGCAGACATCAACTACATCGAGTCTCCCTACAGCTACAATTCGCTCACCGACTTTTGGAACAACATCCAAAGCATCAAGAACACTTGGCTCGGCGGACGCCCCGAGAGCCGCAACACTGCAAAGTCGTTTTCGGCCTACTTCAAGAAATACTCTCCTGAAATCGACACCGAAGTGCAAGCAGCTCTCGACGATGCACAAGCCAAGATCAAGGCAATCCCCGCTCCGTTTGTGCTCAACTACACAAGTCCCAAGTGCCAGGATGCCATTGATGCCTGCCAGAGGGTGACCACAGCCCTCAACAAGGCCAACGACTTCATCCAGAAGACCGACAAGTAATCACGATATTCCTGCGGTCTCTCTGTTTTGAAATCATATTCTTAGCGCGATAAGCGCACTGCCGCTTCGCGGCATGCTCAATCCCCCATACCATCAATGGGAAGCGGCGAAAGGCGGTAAAAAGCCTCGCGCCGTTTCCCTTTTGAAGGGTAAAAGGAATAACTTAAAAAGTGAAAATCAGAAAAATACAGATATGAGAATCTCAAAATTAGGAAAATTAGCCTCAATGGGTCTTTTGGCCGTTGTGGCCACTGCCTGCAACGACTCCGACATTCCCGCCGTGAACCCTAACCAGGGTCAGGGTGAGGCCAACGACACTTTCACAGCCGCCGAATGGTATCCCGGCGGCACACTCGGCACTACCTCTAACGAGCAGGGATGCTATTCCAATCCCTCACCATTCGTTGAGGCCAACGGCATGTACCAGTCGTTTAAAAAAGGTGAGACTTTCTTTGAGAAAGACTACACGCTCAACACCCTTCCACGTCGCGGTCTCGGCCCGGCGTGGGTGCGTCAAGGCTGTCTTTACTGCCACCCAAACTATGGCCACGGACAACGCATGGACCGCTATCGTGCCAACGACCAGGGCAACGGCTATCTGCTCGTAATCTACCATCCCACAGCCGGTGTCGACGGCAACGGCCAACCATATGCCGCCAACAGCTACATCACCGAAGTGACCGGTATGCCGCAGACCAAGGCCCAATCACCGTTCTTGCCGCCAATCGACGAGGAAGGTATCCGTATCAAGTGGCTTGATGCCACCGATGAGCACGGCAACAAGTTTCCCGACGGCACACCATACGACCTGAAGTATCCTGAGGTGACAATCGACCAAAGCGCGTTCAACACCGATCCTAAACCGTCGAACTATGAGGTGCGTCTCGAGTCGACCATCGGTGTCTATGGTACGGCTCTCATCGATGCCATTGATGACGACTCGCTCAAGGCTCAGTATGCCCATGAGGCCAAGTTCGCCTCACTGAATCCCGCCATGTGGGATGCTGGTGCCAATGATTGGGCTTCATCGGCAAAGTATACCCTTGCCGACGGTGCAAAGCGCATCAAGCGGTTTACCTATGCACTCACACGCGGCTCGCTCCAAGACGGCCCTGGAGCCAATGCCATCTGGAATATAACCAACGTCACCCGCAGCGACCGGCACTACCTCTACACCACACAGGCTTGGGCAAAGGCAATGAGCAACAACGCCGATGTGATTGAATATATCCAGACTTATGGCAAGCCAGCCGTGTCGCTCATGCATCCCTATTATGCCGACGGATCTGCCGACAGCATAAAAATAATGGTCAACAAGCTGCTTGGGCTCTCGGCCAACACTCCCGAGAACAATGCAACCTACGAGAAATATTTCGTCAGCACCCAAGGTGAGGAAATGACCGACCAGGACTACTATGACTTCATGGTGTGGCACCGTGGCCTCGCAGTGCCGCAGGCCCGTGGCCTCAACAACGACCAGGTGAAGCGCGGAAAGAAACTCTTCTACGAGATGGGGTGCACCGCATGCCACCGTCCGTCGTGGACCACAGGCGACGATAATTACTGGGCTCCTGAGAACATCAAGAAGATTGGCAAGTTGCCCCAGTATGCCCATCAGACCATTTGGCCTTATTCCGACTTTGTGCAGCACCGGCTGTATATGAAGAACGACATCCGCACCGGCTGGTGCCGCACCACACCGTTGTGGGGCCGCGGACTCTCGATTCAGGAAACCGGTCACGGCGACCGTCTGCACGACTGTCGTGCCAGCAATGTGGTCGAGGCCATCATGTGGCATGGCTACAGCAAGGAAAGCGATGCCTACGACTGCACGCAGAAGTTCTATAACCTGTCGTCGGCCGACCGCGAGGCCGTGGTTGCATTCATTAATGCAATCTAGTCGTCGGTGTCCCGGCCGGATCAATCCCGGCCTTGTCGCACTATAAGTTTTTTTGACTATTATCACTGCAGGGGCGCTGACACTGAGGTGCCTCTGCTTTTTATTGTTGCTTATGACTACAAATCGTAATCTTGCATTGATGGTGGTGAAACTGGCCTATGTGGCGCTTATCCTGGCAATGGCGGCTGCCACCTTTGTGGGCAATGGCGGGGAAAACCGCATTGAGTTGCAGTATGAGGCTGTGTATGGCCAATGGTGGTTCACTGCTTTGTGGATGTTGCTCGCCGTAGCCGGTGTGGCCTGTCTCGTGGGACGCCGTGTGCGCCGTTGCAGCACTGTCGTGCTCCATGCTGCCTTTGTGGTGATTCTTGTGGGAGCGTTCATTACTCACATCGCCTCCCGCAACGGAATAATGCATTTGCGCAGTGGCGAGGTAATCTCATCCTATATGTCAAAAGGGCACGACGCGCCCACGGTCACCCTACTGCCTTATTCAGTCAAGCTCAACAGTTTCTCTGTTGAGAACCATGCGGGGACGTCGACCGCCAGCGACTATGTGACGCGCTTCACCATCATCGACGGCGCTAAACGTATCGATGCCCTGGTGTCGATGAACCACATATTCACCTATCGCGGAACCCGCTTCTACCAGACATCGTATGACGACGACATGCAGGGATCCTATCTCACGCTCAACCACGACCCGTGGGGCATAGGCATTACCTATGCGGGCTATGCGTTGCTGGCTTTGGGTATGCTGTGGATGCTGGCCGACCGCAACGGGGCTTTCCGCTCGTTGCTGCGCTCGCCGCTCTTGGGTAAGGGTGTCCTCGTGCTTGCGCTGACGGTGTCGGCTGTGAAGGCTGAAGCCGCGTCTGTTGTGCCGCAAGAGTCGGCTGGAAAACTGTCGAAACTCGATGTGCTGTATAATGGTCGTATATGTCCGTTCCAGACGTTTGCCATCGACTTTGTGAAGAAAATCCACGGTTCGTCGTCGGTCGACGGTCTGTCGGCCGAGCAAGTAGTGCTGGGATGGATATTTTGGGGCAACGAGTGGGACAACGAGCCTGTGATAAAGGTGAAGAACGCACTGATGCGCACCCGCTTCAACCTGCCGGTCATGGCTAGCCTGCACAACTTTTTCGACCGCACTCGCGGAGGCTACATTCTGGGACAGGCGCTCGATGAATACCGTCATGGCAACAGCGATGCCTTTCACAAGGCGGTTGCCGATATCGACGGGAAATTGCAGCTCATCATGCAGTTGCGTCGTGGCGAGCCGCTCAAGATGTTTCCTGTGACGTCGGCCGGCAAATGCCAATGGTATAGTCCTGCCGACAGTATTCCTGCCGATGCGCCGGCTCTGTGCCGCGAGATGACGGCTCAGTGCTTCTCGGTGCTCAATGGGTATGCCCGCAGCGGTGATTACAGTGGCTTCAACACCATGGTGGCCAGTCTGCGCGACTATCAAGGCAACTTCGGCGGCAACACTTTGCCGTCGGTGACACGGGTCAAGGCTGAGCTCATTTACAACTCGTTCCCGTTTACAACCATGCTGTTCATTTTCAACCTCATGATGGGCTTTGCCGCCTTTGGACTGAGCCTTTGGCGTTTGCTTCGTGGTGATGATTCGGCCCATAGTGGCCGTGTGACACGTGTGCTACTGCCTGTGTCAATGATTTTGAGCTTGTCGGCGCTCTCCTTTGTCGAGGCTCTGCGGTGGATCATCAGTGGCACTGTGCCTATGTCGAACGGCTACGAGACCATGCTGCTCGTGGCATGGCTCGTACAGGTTTGCTCACTGGCGGTTTGCTGCAGGTTTCGCATTATGCAGGCTTTCGGATTCCTCCTTTCGGGCTTCTTCCTGCTGGTTTCGCATATCAGTGAGATGGATCCGGTTATCACCCCCGTCATGCCGGTGTTGTCGTCACCGCTGCTGAGCATTCATGTGTCGGTGATTATGGCTTCATTCGCATTGCTGTCGCTCACATTCATCTGTGGTCTTACGGCCCTTGTGGCCCACCTGTTGGGCCGTTATGCGCACCGCAGTGTCAGCGACCAGCTTGTGGCTCTGCAACTGCTTTCTCGCCTGATGCTTTATCCGGCACTTGCCACTCTGGCTATGGGCATATTCCTTGGGGCTGTGTGGGCCAATGTGTCGTGGGGACAGTATTGGGGGTGGGACCCTAAGGAAACCTGGGCTCTGATTACCCTCATGGTCTATGCCGTGGCGGCGCATCCGGGCTCGTTGCCGCGGTTTCGGCGTCCGCTGTTCTATCATGCCTATGTGACGGCTGCGTTTGCCGTGATTGTGATGACGTACTTCGGCGTCAATTACTTCATGGCGGGAATGCACAGCTATGCTTAGGTGTAGCAAATATTGGCTATGTGATGTGGCATAAAATACCCAATAATTGCGATTGTGCGCCACTGCTTATTTGAGTTACTTTGCATTGTTATTAAAATGAATGTGAAATCTACAAGACTCCAAAAATGAACAACGACTGCCGATATCACGCAACCGACAAACTCAGCTACCTCATTAGCGACAATTTCCAGATTCTTATGGTTATGAGCCGCTTCAACATATCACTGGGATTTGGAGAGAAATCGGTGGCCGATGTGTGCCGGTGCCAAGGCATCGATTGCGACACTTTCCTTGCCGTGGCCAACTTCATTAGCGGTGACCAGAGTGGCTTCTCGACCGATGGTGAGCAACCGCAATTCAGTCTCGTGGCTCTCATGGACTACTTGAAGAATGCCCATGACTATTTCCTCGACTTCAGTCTGCCGCTCATCCGCCGCCGGCTAATCGAGGCGATTGACTGTACCACATCCAACAACGTGGCTTTCCTCATCCTGAAGTTCTACGACGAGATGGTGGGTGAGGTGCGCAAACACATGGAGTATGAGAACGATATGGTGTTCAGCTATGTCAATGAACTGCTTGACGGGCGTTTGCGCCCGCATGTGAGCATCAGGCAATTCGTGCGTGGACACAGCAGGGTCGACGAGAAACTGCGTGAGCTAAAGAACATCATAATCAAGTATTATCCCGAGCGTGACAATAATAATCTGCTCAATGCCGTGCTCTTCGATATTTTTAATTGCGAGCAGGATATCAACTCGCACCGGCAAGTCGAGGACTGCATGTTTATCCCTGCAGTGTCGGTAATCGAAAGGAGGCTGCGGAATGCCCAATGATTTTGATGCGGTAAAGGTTGTTGTGGCCGACAACTCTCTCATCGTGCGCAGCGGCATGATAGCCGCGCTCAAGCGTATGCCGGGGCTCAAGGTGTCCACATTTGAGGTAAGCTCTAATGATTCGTTGCACAACTATGTGCTCATGCACTCGCCGAGGCTTGTTGTGGTCAACCCCACATTTAACGGGTATTTCGACATCAAGTCATACCGCGACACGAAGCGGACCGCATCGGTCAAGTATGTGGCAATGCTGAGCTCTGTAATTGATAAGAGCTTGCTCAAGGACTATGACGACAGTTTCAGCATCTATGACGATATCACTGAGATTGCCGACAAGCTTAAGGCTCTTGTGCGCGCCAAAACCGACAAGGCCACTGATGGGCACGACTCGCTCAGCGACCGTGAGAAGGAAATTGTGGTATGTGTGGTCAAGGGGTTGACCAACAAGGAAATTGCCGACAAGTTGTGCCTGTCGATCCACACAGTGATCACTCACCGGCGCAATATCAGCCACAAACTCCAGATTCACTCGCCCGCCGGTCTCACGATTTATGCTATTGTCAACAAGCTCATTGAGCTCCGCGACATAAAGGAACCGTTGTGACAGCCGGGCCCTGTAATCAGTAAACTCATCACCAATCAATATCGCGATTCTCATCAGTCAAGAGGACGCGACACCACTCTTAGCCGCCATAAGTCTCCACGGGCTTGTGGCGGCTTTCCCTTGGCTGCTGATGGCGATGAAAATCATTGCAACAGGTCGTTCCCCGCAAAAGCCACGATGGGTGCGCAATGAAATGTTCCGAGGCAACCACTGGCATGGTTGCGGTTGCCATATGCTCTCACGTCAGGTTGGGGCGGTTGAAATTAAATGGCGCGCGGGTGACGGTAATTAAGTGCGCGATTAATTGCGGTGCCGGCTTTTATTGGCTAATTCTTATTCTTTTGCAGCATGTGGATGCAAAAAAATGAGGCTGCCGATATCAACATCGTAGGCCTCACGCACATTATGAGATAATCTTACTTGTTTTTGCCAGCATACTTTTTTTAGCTGGCACTTTTTGTGAATAGGAAGTGTGTTGTCCTATTCAAGAACCGTTATGCAAATGTACAAATGTTTTTTGAAAAATGCAAGTATTTTTCGATGAAATAATATGATTTTTTTGCTGAATTCACATAAAATATTAAGTGGTACCACTTATTATAATGTGAATCACTCACTTGGAGGCAGTCTTTTGCGTCAAATTCCCATCAAGTCGCGGAATATGTCGAGCGCAGCCTCCATTTCGTCGCGTCCCACCGTTTGGTCGATGTGTATCTTGCCACAATCTTCCAGCAATGTGCAGTTTATCTCGCCGTTGCGGCTTTTCTTGTCGTGCTGCATGAGCGACACAAGCTCGGGATAGTCGTCGCATGTGATGGAAATTACCCCATAGTTCTCTCTCACGTAGTCTGCAAGGCGGTGCAGTGTGGCGCTTGGAAACCCCATTCTCAGGTGCGACAGCACAGTCTCGGCCACCAGCCCCCAGGCCACCGCATAACCGTGCGGTACGGGCTTGTGACTTTTGAGAGCCAGACTCTCAAAGGCATGTCCCACGGTATGCCCAAGGTTCAACGCCCGGCGCAAGCCATGCTCTTCGGGGTCTTGCTCCACGATGTCTTGCTTCACTTTCACCGATTTCTTGAGCAACGGAAGCAATTCGGGCAGATGCTCTTTCACATTGCCTATGTCGTAATCGAGCAGGCGCTCAAGCTCACGGTTGTTGCTGAGCATGCCGTGCTTTATCATCTCGGCAAACCCCGATTTTATCTCCATTGTCGGGAGTGTCGCGAAAAACAGTGTGGATATCACCACGTGGGTGGCAGGCGCGAATGCGCCCACTTCGTTTTTGAGCCCGTTGAAGTTGATACCTGTCTTTCCGCCTACAGCCGCGTCGACCGCTCCAAGTAGGGTGGTGGGCACGTTCGCAAACCGTATCCCGCGTTTTAGCGTAGCTGCGGCAAATCCGCCCATGTCAGTCACAACACCGCCGCCCACGTTCACCACCAGCGACTGCCGTGTGGCTCCTGACGCCTCGAGTCCTCGCCAGATTTTGGTGAGCGAGTCGAGTGTCTTGGCCTCGTCGCCGGCATCAGTCACCACGGGAGGTGCGTCGGTGATTCCGCGCAAGTCGTCGACGCAGTAGCGCGCTGTGTTCCTGTCGGCCACCACGATGGTGCGGTTGGGGTTGAGCTCGGTCACTATATTGGCAATGGCTCGGGCTACGGCGTTGGTAAATATCACTTTCTGCTCTCGTGCCATGGCTTGTGGTCTTATTGCTGCTTTGTGGCGGCGAATAGCTCGATGAGGCCGGGCAAGGCTTGGGCAAATGCGTTCATGTCGGCATACACGATGTCGGCTCCAGCCTTGTAGAGGTCTTTTTCAGGAATGGGACCTGTGGTGACACCCACGGTGAAGCAGCCAGCGGCATGGCCTGCCATTACACCGAGCGGTGCGTTCTCAAGCACTATGCACTGGTTGGCTTTTGCCCCGGCAAAACTCATGCCTGTGAGGTAGGGCTCGGGATTGGGCTTGCCGTGCTTCACGTCGGCGCTTGTCACTCGCTTGTCGCTGAATACACCGGGAAAATCATCGGCAATGCGGTCGAGAATGCTCTTTTGTCCCGATCCGGTCACAAGAATGCACTCGAGTCCTGCCTTTTTCAGCTCGGCGAGCACATTGTCTATGCCGTTCACCTTACCCACTTCACCAAGCTCGTGAAAGTAGCGGGCCTTTACGCCATAAAGGGCCTTTGCCTCGTCGGCTGTGATGTTCTTGCCTGCTCCGCTCTTGAATTTTTGTTGGATAATGGCCTCTCCGGTCATCCCCTCATATTGGTAAAACTCGTCGCGCGTACATTTGATGCCGTTTTTGGTCATCAGTTTCACCCATGCGCGCGTGTGATTCTTCATTGAGTCGTAGAGCACACCGTCCATGTCCACAAGAGCCACTTTGGCGTCGATGAATTTGTTGCCGGTGAATTTCAAGTAATTGGCTATCGCCTTTTGTTCTGTCATTTTTTTGAGTGTAAGTGTTGTGTCTGTTTTTTTTGTCTGTTATGTTGTGTGTCGCTGTTAGCTACAGGTTTATGGCATGAGTTTATCTTGCCGTGATGTGGAAGCAGCCTTGCTTGGTTTCAAACATCACGTAGCACTTCCCGCGTTTGCGCTGGTCATACACTATTTCGGCCAGAATGTTTTTCAAGTCCTCAAGCGAGACCACAAAACTAGGGTCAAGGCAGTCAAACCGCACCCAACTGATGTCGAACGTGGTGCCATACCGATGGCACGACTGTTGTGTGGCGTTGCGGTTGCGCTTGAGCAATTTGCCCACGCTATAGTCGGTGCGGGTGAGGCTTGTAACCCTGATGCGGTATTCCTTGCCGCCTCGGGCACGCACGGTGTCACTGAATGCCTTGCCTATGGTGCGCAGCAGCTCGGCGGCCTTGGGCACGAGGTAGGGGATGGCATGCTGCATGGGCTCAACCAGATAAGCGTCGCAGGTGTGTAGCTTCACCACCGGTTGCTTCAGGTTATAGGCACTGCGCAGGTCTACAATCGGGTCAAACCCGTTGGACTTGGCGGCTTGCAACTGAAGGTGGTTGCTGTCGGTGAAGATGTCGCGCAACCTGCCGGGCACGATGTGCACGGGTATAGAGTGTACTTTGGAATTGGCCGGAGCCGACTGGCCTGTCTTGATAACTACCTCGGGTTGCCTGACGGCCACGGTGCTTTCGGCCGGCTTGTCGTTGCCTCCGCAGGCGGTTACGGCAAGTGCGAGCAGTGCGCCCATGGCTATTGTTGATTGTCGCATTTTTGGTCTCTTCGTATAGAGTGTGGGTGGCGGGAATATTCGCAGCCTGTCACGGTGGAACTATCGTCCCACGGTCTGCACAAACAGAGGCTGCTCGTCGGCACTGAGTTTAAGGGCCTTTGCCAGCGCCTCATGGTCGAAACTTGCCCTAAGCACCGTCTTCAGACCTGCGTCAGCGCAATATAGGTAGATGTTCTGTGAGGCGGCTCCTGCGGCATAGGCTTGAAACTCGATGCGCTTCTGCTTCGACGCATCGCCAACAATCACGATATTCACCGGTGCGTTTTTCGCAAAGTCCTGCATTCCGGTCAGGCTACGGTAATCACCGCGGGCAATGGTGCTGAGTGAGTTGGCTTCGGCATCGTAGAGGCTGATCTCGGTAGGTGTTACCACATACAGTTTCAGCTCCTGCCTGTTCATCGCCGTGGCCACGGTGCGTTTCCCATCGTGGGTCACGCCCCAGGCAGCCCACAGCATGTTGCTCAGCTCTTGTGAGGTGATTGACTTTGTGGTGTCGATGTCACGCATTGTGCGGCGCTCGGCCATGATCTGCATCAGCGGCTTGCCGCCGGTGGTCTGCGGCGCAGGCAGGTCGCGCGCCACGGCGTTGCTCAGTCCTGCCATGGCCACAATCCCGGCAAGCATATATCGGTTTAATTTAATCTTTGTCATAGTCTTGTTCTTTTGATAACGCAAAAATACAACAAAATGCCGAAAATAATTGCGAATTAAAACCTATTTACATTTAATTATT
>CAVIEK010000002.1:0-39773 GCA_963641805.1 Bacteroides fragilis | reverse complement strand
CCGCAACCAGCTGTGCTCCTGCTCTAAAATTTGAGTGAATAAGTGGGAGATAAAATCCGTCCCGGCCTTTGGCCTTCTGTTCTTCTGTCTAAAAAACAAACGGCGGAACAAGTGTTAAATAAAACAAATATGGTGTGAAAATTGGGCAAATACTGTTGAAAAATGCCTAATTTAGTGTCTTAATAGAATGAGAAAAGTTTAAACTGACACAAATAATAGTATTTTTATGAAACTAAAGCAATTCATTGCAGCAGTTGTGATGCTGGTTGCCGTTACGGCCTTTGCCCAGCAGCCACAGTTGCCGCCGATTCCGGTCGACAAGGAAGTGCACACTGGCCGTCTTGACAATGGACTCACCTATTACGTGCGCCACAACAATTACCCGGAACACCGTGTTAACTTCTACATCGCCCAGCGTGTGGGCTCAATTCAGGAAGAGGAAAGCCAGCGCGGCCTTGCCCACTTCCTTGAGCACATGGCCTTCAACGGCAGCGACAACTTCAAGGGCAACGGCATCATCGACTACACCCGCACCTTGGGTGTGGAGTTCGGCCGCGACCTCAACGCCTATACCGCTGTCGACCGCACCGTCTACAATATCAACGATGTGCCCTCGACGCGTCGCTCAGCCCTCGACTCATGTCTGCTCGTGCTCCGCGACTGGTCGTGCGGCCTCACCCTCGACGACAAGGAGATCGACAAGGAGCGTGGCGTGATTCACGAAGAGTGGCGTCTGCGCTCAAGCGCCAACCAGCGCATGCTCGAGCGCAACCTCGAAACCCTCTATCCAGGCAGCAAGTATGGCAAGCGCATGCCCATCGGCCTGATGTCGGTGGTCGACAACTTCAAGTATAAAGAGCTGCGCGACTACTACAAGAAGTGGTATCACCCCTCAAACCAAGCCATCATCGTGGTGGGTGACGTGGACGTGGACTACACCGTTGCTAAAATCAAGGAGTTGTTTGGCGGTATCAAGAATCCTGCCAATGTAGCCCCGGTAGTCGACGAGCCTGTGCCAGACAATGCCCAGCCCATCATCGTGATCGACAAGGACAAAGAGCAGCAATACAACATAGTGACTCTCTACTTCAAGCACGATGCCACTCCCGACGCCGAAAAGAGCAACTGCGCTTATCTCATTGAGAATTATGTGAAATATGCCGTGGGCACGATGCTCAACGACCGCTTGCGCGAGAAAGCCCAGGATGCGGCATCGCCCTATCTGCAGGCATTCTCATACGACGGCCAGTATATCTACTCAAAGACCAAAGATGCCTTTACCCTGCTGGGTGTGGCAAAGCCCGGTCAGGAAAACGCCACCCTCAAGGTTATCTATGAGGAGGCGCTGCGTGCCGCCCAGCACGGTTTCACCGCCACTGAGTATTCGCGCATGAAGAGCGAGTATCTGAGCCAGCTCGAGAAAAAGTATAACAACCGCGATAAGGTGAAAAATGACACCTATGCCAGCGACTACACTGAAAACTTCCTGCAAAACGAGCCTATGGCATCGATCGAGGTGGAGTATCAGCTCATGAAGCAACTCGTCCCCGTCCTTCCCGTTGAGATTATCAACTCGGCTCTGCCTGAGCTCATCAGCAAGACCGACAGCAACGTGGTGGTGATGATACAGTGCAGCGAGAAGGCCGACGCCGTATATCCCACTACCGCTCAGGTTAAGTCAACCCTCACCCAGGTGCGCGGCGAGAAACTCGACGCCTACGTCGACAACGTGAAGACCGAGCCTCTTATCACCAAGCTCCCTGCCAAGGGCAAAATCGTGAAGGAAACCGCCGACTCTAAGTTCGACACCAAGACCCTCACCTTGAGCAACGGCGTGAAAGTGGTGCTCAAGCACACCGACTTCAAGGCCGATGAGGTGCTCATGCGAGCCACTGCCCAAGGCGGACAGTCGCTCTACGGCCCCAAGGACTACATCAACCTCGATGTGTTTGACGACGCCATCGGTTCGAGCGGTCTGGGCAACTTCAGCTTCGAGGAGCTCCAGAAAGCCTTGGCCGGCAAGCAGGTGAGCGTGTCGCAGTCGATGACAACCACCAAGGACCACGTCAGCGGCTCATCAACGGTAAAAGATCTTGAGACCCTCTTCCAGCTTACCTATCTCCACTTCACCAACGTGAAGAAAGATGCCAAGAACTGGGCAACCACAATGAATCTCTACGAGACCTACCTCAAGAACAAGTCGCTACGGCCAGAGAGCGTGTTCAGCGACTCATGCAGCTACATAATGTCAAACCGCACTCAGCGCGAGAAGCCGCTTGAGCTCGCCGACCTCAAGAGTGTGAACTATGACCGCATCCTGGCAATAGCCAAGGAGCGCACATCCAATGCCGCCGACTACACGTTCTACTTCGTGGGCAACTTTAATGAAGACAGCATCAAGCCTCTCATCGAGCAGTATGTGGCATCGCTGCCGTCGCTCGGCAAGGTCACTTCGAAATTTGTCGACGTGACTGAGCGCCCCACAGGCAAGAATATCGTGGAATTCACCCGCAAGATGGAGACTCCCAAGGCAATGGCACGCATGTATTGGTATAACACGGCAATGCCTTTCAGCGTTGAGAACAAGGTGTATTCCGATGCCGTAGGTCAGCTGCTGAGCATCGTCTATCTGCAGAAAATCCGCGAGGAGGCCAGTGCAGCCTACTCGGCCGGAGCCGTAGGCTACGTTCAGCGCTCAGGCAACATTGTGACCACAACCGTGATGGGCGTGTGCCCGATGAAGCCTGAGAAGAAAGACCTCGCCATCAAGATTATGCGTGAGGAGTTTGACCGACTCACCACCACAGTCAATGCCGACGACCTTGAGAAGACCCGCAAGAACATGATCAAGACAGTGGAGACCGAACTCAAGGAAAACGGCACCTGGCTCAATCAGATAGGCTCTTACTATGGCGAAGGCGTCGACCTGCTCACCGGCTATCAGGACATAGTGAATGCAATGACCCCCGCCAAGATATCGGCTTTCGTGAAGAAACTCGTCGCACAGGGCAATCACTTGGAGGTGATGATGTTCCCCGAGGCCGACAAGAAGTAAGCATCAAGCAAGGGCAACCCGTACGGCACGGCTTGATACCGCCTTGTGACCGGCGGCAAACCCCAAACCCATAACTGCATTCCCGCCACGCGATGAAGCGATTGGCGGGAATGCTTTTTTTAGGTATCGGCATAAGCCGTAGTCGGGATATTTTAGTAAATTTGCAAAAATATGCACCACACAGGCAATCATGTGCTTCGCTTGCCTGATTGATCGCGGAAAGCAGTAGGTGCAGAATAAGAACAAATAATTAGGTTATGATGAATAAGACCCTGCTGGCGCTTGCCGCCCTTGCCGCAATGTCGGCTTTCAATAGTGAGGCCTCGGCTGCCGAGGCAACCGATACGGTGGCTGCTTGCGACATCGGCATTGAGGCCGCATCGGCCGAAGCCCCCGCGGAGCACGCTCCTGCCACTATGGTGCTCGAGGCCGAGGCTCGGATGGCTGCCGCCGCGGCTCTGCAGCGCGCAGCCGACACCATCGCCAGTCCCGACATCTATAACCGCGCCGCAGCCAATGCCGCCGTCAAGCCTTATAAGTTTTTCGACGATGTCACCTTCAGCGGCGTGCCCATCTTTGTGGCGGGCATCATCGCCAAGAGCGAGAAGCGCAGTTTCCGCCAAGACTACAACAATCAGGACGCGCGCAGCCGCCTTATCAAGTATAACTTCCACAACACGATTGACAATTACACACAGTTTGCGCCCTTTGCCCTGGCAGCCGGTCTTAACTTCGCCCAGGTGCGCGGCCGCAGCGACACATGGCGCTTTCTTGCCAACTCGGCAATGTCGTATGCCCTGATGGCTCTCATTGTCAATCCCATCAAATACACGGCAAAGGAGATGCGCCCCGACGGCTCTACCCGCAACTCTTGGCCGTCGGGCCACACAGCCACGGCTTTTGTGAGCGCCACCATCCTGCACAAGGAATACGGCCTCACGCGCAGCCCGTGGTATTCGGTGGCGGGCTATATGATAGCCACCGCCACCGGCGTGATGCGCGTGCTCAACAACCGCCACTGGGTGAGCGACGTGCTCTCGGGAGCCGGTGTGGGTATCTTCTCGACCGAGCTCGCCTATGGCCTGTGCGACCTGTTGTTCAAGGGCAGCCACCTGAAGTCGAACGACCGTCCGGGCATCTCTGATATCACCAACAAACCGTCGTTTTTCAATATCTCGATGGGCTTGGGCCTGGGTAGCCGCAACTTCACGTTCAGCGGTAAGGACCTCGGTCTGAACGACACCGAAGGCAACCCTGCCGATGTGCAGCTTAAATTCGGAACTGCCACCGTGGTGGGCGCCGAGGGTGCCTATTTCATCAACAAGTATGTGGGCTTCGGTGGCCGCTTGCGAGTGAAGAGCATGCCCATCAAGGGATGGAGCAACGTGTCGAGCAAGGCCGAAAAAGACGTTGAGCAGATGGTGGAATATATGAAAAACAACGGGCTCGGCGACTGGATCAAAAGCGCGAAACTCTCGATTGAGAGCGACCACATCACTGAATTCACAGCCGACCTTGGCGTGTATTTCAATTTTCCGTTGAGCAAGCGTTGGGCTTTGGGCGCCAAGCTGCTCGGCGGCCGCAGTGTGATTCAAGACTTGAACGTTAAAGGCGACGTGTCGGGAAAATCAATCAAAGAGTTCAATGGTGCCACTGGCTATCTGGTGTGGGGCGACAACTACCACACACGTTGGGACTATCTATCGGTGAGCGGCAACAACACCCTCAAGTGGGGTACTGGCGTGTCGGTCACTTATGCCTACAAGTCATCGTTCTCGTGGCGCGTGTTTGCCGATTACGACTACACCCGCAAGACCTACACCATGGAGTATAACAGTAACTATTTCTATAAGGACGGCTGGCCCTCGGTGGTGCAGTCCTATGCCGAACGTGGATTCGACTTCATTGAGACCAAGCGCAGCAGCATCCACCGCGCCATGAACAGTCTGGTGCTTGGCGGTGCCTTCTGCGTGTCGTTCTGATTGAGCTTGACTGACCGGAGCGGCAAATGCCGGTGTCGGCATTCCCGCCCACCTTCAAAATATAACCTGATTCAAAAAAAAGAGACATTGTGCCGCGACTCCGTCGCTTACCGGAGAATGGCAGGCACTACCGACTTTAAAACTTATGCTGAGTATGTCAAAATTTGATTTCGACAAGATTGTTGACCGCCACAATACCGGAGCGGTGAAATTTGATGGTATGAAGGAGGAATTCGGACGCTCCGACCTTGTGCCGGCGTGGATTGCCGACATGGATTTCGAAGTGTGCCCTCAGGTGACCGAGGCGTTGACCAGGCGTTTTGGCAACCACCGCATCTATGGCTACTCAATGGTGCCTGGCAGCTATTGGCAATCGATAGTCGACTGGCAGCGGAGGCGCAACGGTTTTGAGATTACGCCCCAAGAGCTCACGTTCATCCCCGGGGTGGTCACAGGCGTGGCCCTTGCCATAAACTTCTATACCCGTCCAGGCGACCGCATAGTGATTCAAGAACCGGTGTATCACCCGTTCCGCCGCGTAATCACCGACAACGACCGCGTTGTGGTCAACAACGCCCTTCTGCGCGATTCCGATGGGCATTGCCGCATGGATTTTGAGGGGCTCGAAAGGATTTTCGCTACCCGTCAGCCTGCCATGATGGTGGTATGCAACCCGCACAACCCCATGGGCATCGTGTGGGATCCCGACGTGCTACGGCAGGTGGCATCGCTTGCCCGGCGCTACGGAGTGAAACTCATAAGCGATGAGATACACAGCGACCTCATGCTGCACGGACGCAAGCATCATCCGCTGCCATCGGTGAGCGACGATGCCGCCGCCGTGACCATAGCCTTCGGCGCTCCTACCAAGACGTTCAACATTGCTGGCCTCCACTCGTCGTGGTGTGTGGTGAAGAATCCCGAGTTGCGGGTGCCGTTCTACCGCTGGCTCTCTGCCAACGAGCTGAATCTGCCCAATATGACCGCCGTGATTGCAGCCGAGGCAGCCTACACCCACGGCGAGGAATGGCTCACCGAGGTGCTGCGCTACATCGAGGGCAATATCGACTTCGTGGCCGACTTCTGCCGCAACCACATGCCGCAGGTGAAGGTGCTCAAGCCCGAGGCAAGCTATCTGGTGTGGCTCGACTTTACACGGCTTGGCCTTGATCATGAGGCTCTTGTCGACATGCTGCTCAACCATGCCCATGTGGCAATGAACGACGGCGCAATGTTCGGTCCCGGCGGGGAACTGCATGCGCGTCTCAATGTGGCTGCTCCGCGCCAGGTGATAGCCGATGTGATGCGGCGCTTAGCCGATGCCGTGGCAGCACGATGTTGACCATTGACTGTTATCCTCGGCAATAATCGGCTCTCTCATGCCGGCTTATTGCCGTTCCTTCATGCGCTTGTTGCTATGGAAGCATCGCCTTTCGCGCGCGTGTGCAAAAAAATGGCGGCCACACATAGCCGTCGGGCACGCGTTTTGCGTTATCTTTGCACCGCAATGTTGCAAAATCACATGATCGATATCACTCAGCAGCAACCAATATGGGCATCAGCAAAGTTATAATGCGCATCGTCAGGAATGTGCTCATCTTTTTTTTCGCATCCACAATTCTGAGCGTGGTTATGTTCAAGTGGGTGCCGGTATACTTCACGCCGCTTATGATGATACGTTGCGTGGAGCAGATGGCGTCGGGGCGTGAGGTGAAGCTACACCACAAGTGGGTGTCGATTGATGTGATGTCGCAAAACATGCCGGTGGCTGTGATTGCAAGTGAGGATGCGCACTTCTTGACGCACAACGGCTTCGACTTTGAGCAGATTTATCAGGCGCAGCTTACCGCACTCAGGGGCGGTCGCGAGCGCGGAGCCAGCACAATCTCGCAGCAGACCGCCAAAAACGTGTTTCTGTGGCCGGGACATAGTTGGATACGCAAGGGCTTTGAGGCCTATTTTACTGTGCTCATTGAGCGCATTTGGGGCAAGGAGCGCATCATGGAGGTATATCTCAACTCAATAGAGACGGGCAACGGCATCTATGGTGTGCAAGCCGTGGCGCATGACCACTTCGGCACACGCGCCTCGCTCCTCACCCGCGGGCAGTGCGCCCTGATAGCGGCCACTTTGCCCAATCCGCTAAAGTTCAACTCTGCCAACCCCAGCCCATACATGCAACGCCGGCGCGAGCGCATATTGCACGAGATGCGCTTTGTGAAAAACCCGCATTGGGGCGTGGCAAGGTAAGAGGGCTTGCGCAGGGTGGATCGATTCCTGCAAATCTTGCCGAATCCCGCTCCCGCTCTCACCGCAAGAGGATAGCGTCCACAATTCAAGCCTTTCTATGCAAGTTCAATCACTTGGCAGCTCACAATGGTGCCGGCATCGAGTGTGAGTGTTATCAGCGTGCGCACCTTTTGCCACCCTTGCCGTCCTGCTGCTCCGGGGTTGATGGTGAGCACGTCGAGACTGCGGTCGGGAATCACCTTGAGAATGTGGCTGTGCCCGCACACCAGCAGTTTGGGGCGCGACAGCTCAAGACGTGCCCGTATGCCAGGAGCATATTTGCCCGGGTAGCCGCCTATGTGGGTGAGCACAACTTTTACCCCCTCGGTAGTGAATATCTCCATCTCCTTAAACCGCCGCCGCAGTTCGGCGCCGTCGGCATTGCCATACACGGCGCGCAGCATCGGAGTGATGGTCTCAAGCCGGTCGGCCACCGTCTCGTTGCCTATGTCGCCCGCATGCCATATCTCGTCGCAGTCGGCAAAGTGCTTGGCATACCGGTCGTCCCACCACGAGTGTGTGTCGCTTATTATGCCTATCTTTTTCATCAGGCTCCGAATTCCTTCAGACGTGCAATGTATTTGCCTATGATGTCGAACTCAAGGTTCACGCGTGTGCCAGGCTTGATTTGGTGAAAGTTGGTGTGGTCGTGTGTGTAGGGGATGATGGCCACCTCAAAACTGTCCTTTTGTGAGTTGCACACCGTGAGGCTTGTGCCGTTGACGGTGACGCTGCCTTTCTCCACAGTCACATAGCCCTTGCGTGCCATGTCGGGGTCGGCTTCGTAGCCGAAGCTGTAGCGCCAGCTGCCGTCTTCCTCGGTCACTGCGGTGCAAGTGGCGGTCTGGTCCACATGCCCTTGCACGATGTGGCCGTCGAGTCGTCCGTTCATCATCATCGAGCGTTCGAGATTCACCTCATCGCCCACCTTGAGGTCGCCGAGGTTGCTCCGCTCCAGTGTCTCTTGGACGGCCGTAACGGTATATGTGCCGTCGCCGGGCAGTGCCACCACGGTGAGGCACACGCCGTTGTGCGCCACGCTCTGGTCTATTCTCAACTCATCGGTAAAGCTGCACTTGAGGGTGATGTGCAGGTTGCCTTCGTCGCGGCACAGTTCCACCACCGTGGCCGCCTCTTCTACTATTCCTGAAAACATATTGCGTGTGTTAAATAAATGCGGTTGATAAAAAATGGGATGATCAGCCCTATGGTTCCTCGGCTGCCTCTTCGGCCGCCTTGCGGTCTTCCACAAATGGCTGGAAGTCGGTGGTGAGCACCTGGAACTCGGTGCGGCGGTTGATTTGGTCGGCAGCTTCTTGGTTGGCCTTGTCGAGTGTCTTGATGAATTCCTCGCTGAGCACGTCGCCCTCCTTGAATTGCGGGTAGAGGCGCGCGATGCGTTTGGTCACCGTTTTCGGTCGTGTCTTGCCGTATCCCTTGGGACGCAGCCGGGCCTTGTCGATGCCGTTCTTTATCAGGTAGTCGACCACCGATTGGGCGCGCCGCTCCGACAGCGAGTTGTTGTAGGCGTCTGTGCCGATGCGGTCGGTGTGCGAAGCCATTTCTATTGTGATGTAGGGATTGTCTTTCATCACCTGCACCATGCCGTCGAGGGCTTTCTTTGAGGCAGGGCGGAGCGATGCCTTGTCGAAATCGTAGAATATGTTCTCGATTACTTGCGGCTTGGTCATGGCGGCAAGCACGAAGTCTACGTTGTATTCGGCGTCTTCTTCGGCCATGTCGCTGGTGAACTCCTGCTTGCCGTTAAGGTAGCCGTTTGACCCTGCCAGCATCACGTAGCTCACGCCGCGCTGCAGGTCGAATCGGAACGAGCCGTCGGGCTTTGCAGCTGCTTTTTGGTTGCTGCCGTCATTACCCACGATGCGTATCACGGCATTGGGCACGGGTTCCTCGTCTTTGTCAAGCACATAGCCCGATATCCATATCTTGAGGTCGGGCTTCACAAAGCTGTAAATGTGGTCGTATCCGCGTGCGTCATTACGGTTGCTGCTGAAAAAGCCGCTCTCGCCCTTGCCGAATGTGATGCCGAAGTCGTCGCCGCTCGAGTTCATGGGCGATCCCATGTTCTCAATGTTCCATTTGCCCGACGGCTGAAGGGTGGCCTTGAACAGATCGAGTCCGCCGAATCCGGCATGGCCATCGCTTGCAAAATACAGTATGCTGTCGGTGCGGCAATAGGGGAAGCGCTCGTCGCCAGGGGTGTTGATTTGGTCTCCCAGGTTCTCGAGTGTGCCGTGCGGGTCTTTCAGGTTGATGCGCCACAGGTCTTTACCGCCCTGGCCGCCTGGCATGTCGCTTGAGAAGTAGAGCCATTTGCCGTCGGCACTCACGGCAGGGTCGCCGTAGGCCGACAGGGTGTCGGCGGTGATTTCCACTTTCACTGGAGCACTCCACTTGGCCTCACTGCGCTGTGCGCTGTAGATGTCGACCGATGAGCCGGCGTTGGTCTTGCGTATGGCCTTGGCCAGATACATGGTGGTGCCGTCGGGGGTGAAGGCCGTGATGCCTTCGTCGAACTCGGTATTGAGCTCGCCCTCGGCTGCTTGTGGCCGCTGCCAGTTGCCCTTTTCGTCTTTTTTCGAGAAATACACATCGCTGCACTTGGTGCCGGTGATTTCGCTGCGTTTCTCGCCCTTCGACTTCTCGGTGCTTGATGTGTAGTAGAGCACATCGGCATTCTTGTCGAGAAACATCGGGCAGAAGTCGGCACGGCGCGAGTTGAACAGTTTGGCGTTGGCCACCTTGTAGCGCGAGCCCTCTTCCTTCCATTTCGGAGCCATGCGGCATGCGCGCAGGCCGGTTAAGGCTTGATAGTCATCGGGCTTTTTCTCAAGGAAACTGCTGTAGCTCTTGATGGCTTCGCTGTAGCGGCCGCTCATGTGCTGGGCGTGCGCCAGATAGAAGAGTGCCATGCTGTCGGGGTACTCATATCGAATCGAGTTTTGGAACGCCGCAGCCGCCTTCGCGCTCTGGTTGAGCTTGTGGTAGCACAGGCCCATTCTGAAGGCCACGTCGCCGCGCATGGGGCGGTCTTCCTTTTTGCGCAGACGGTTATACACCTTGCGGTATATGTTGGCGGCGTCGTTATATTCACCGCGGTCGTAGGCTTCGTCGGCATCGCGCAGTTTGGCCTGCTTGCAGCTGTTCACCGAGCCCATGACCATTGCTCCGATGATGATTGCCGATATTATGTGCAGATATCTTTTCATTATTTCCTGTCGGTGTTGTTTGCGGCACTTGATGCCTTAACTTATAAAACGCACTTCGTGCGGGCTTTATTGCATGCCGAGTATGCCCGTCGGGCGCAATGTGGGATTTTTTGTTTAATTTTGTGTCGGGCTTTGGGGCTCACAGGCCACGGCCCGCATAAAACCCAATATTCTCAATTATGAAAATTCAGGAAGGATACATGCCCTTCAAGGGCTTCAGAACCTATTATCGCATAGCCGGCGAGACGGCTCCTGGCAAGAGCCCCATCATCATGCTGCACGGTGGCCCGGGCAGCACGCATAACTATTTCGAACTGCTCGACCGTGTAGCTCTGTCGGGACATGCCGTGATCAGCTATGATCAGATAGGCTGCGGCAACTCTTATGTCGACGGCCATCCCGAGTTGTGGACTGTGGACACATGGCTCGACGAACTGTGCACACTCATCGATCATTTGCGCCTCGACAGTTTCCATTTGCTCGGGCAGTCGTGGGGCGGAATGCTTGAGATTGTGTATCTCGTCGAGAAACAGGCACGCGGCGTTAAGTCGGCTGTGCTTGCGAGCACTCTGCCCAGCAGCAGCCTTTGGGCAAGCGAGCAACACCGTCTCATATCGTTTATGAGTGAGGCCGACCAGCGGGCCATTGCCGAGGCCGAGGCATCGGGCAACTTTTCGGGCGAGGCCTATGCTTTGGCTAATGAGCACTTCATGGCGCAGCATTGTGCAGCGCCTGTGACTGCCGATTCGCCAGAGTGCCTGCGCCGCGGCAAGCGGTCGGGGACTGAGTCATATCTCTATGGATGGGGACCGAATGAATACACCCCGCTGGGCACTCTCAAAGACTATGACTACACCGACCGCCTTCACGAGATAAAGGTGCCGTGCCTCATTACCAGCGGAACCAACGACATGTGCACCCCTTTGCTGGCCAAGACTATGCACGATCGTATCGAGGGCAGCCGGTGGGAACTCTTCGATGGGGCCAGACACATGGCATTTGCCGAGCAGACAGACAGGTATTGCCGCATGCTCGAGCAGTGGCTCGACTCTCATGAGTGAATGCCTGTCGCGAAAATGGCAAAAAAACAGGAGCCGTGAGCAGTACTTAGGTGACACTCACGGCTCCTGCTTTATGGTTTTTGAACTATGTTGCGACTGACTATTTGAGCTTGGCTATGGCTTCTTTGATGCGTGCGGCAGCCTTGCGCAAGTTGTCATCGCTTGTGGCGTAGCTCATACGCAGGTAACCCGGTGCGCAAAACGCGTCGCCCGACACGCTTGCCACATGAGCCTCGTCGAGCAGATAGAGGGCCAGGTCGCCGGCGTCGCCTATCATGGTGTCGCCATTACGCTTACCGAACAGCGCCGATACCTCTGGGAACACATAAAACGCTCCTTGGGGCTTGTTAACCTTAAATCCGGGGATATCGCTCAGTAGACCCACTATGAGATCGCGGCGGCGCTCAAATGCCTTGCGCATGGTCTCCACACAGTCCTGTGGCCCGCTGTAGGCTGCCTCGGCTGCCTTTTGCGCAATCGATGATGCTCCGCTGGTATATTGTCCCTGTAGTTTGTTGAGCTCTTTGGCGAGCCACAACGGCGCGGCAATGTAGCCTATGCGCCAGCCTGTCATGGCATAGGCCTTCGACACACCGTTTACGATGGCCACACGGTCTTTCACTTCGGCAAACTGGGCAATCGATTCGTGGCTTCCCACATAGTTGATGTGCTCGTATATCTCATCTGATACAATAAGCACGTCGGGGTGCTTGGCGAGTACATCGGCCAGTGACTTGAGCTCGTCGCGGCTGTAGACGCTGCCGGTGGGGTTGCTCGGTGAGCACAAGATGAGCATGCGGGTCTTGGATGTGATTGCCTCCTCAAGCTGCTTGGCGGTGATCTTGAAGTCTTGGTCGATGCCCGCCGGTACAAGCACCTCCTTGCCTCCAGCCAATTTCACCATCTGCACATAGCTCACCCATGCCGGGGTGGGAATTACCACCTCGTCGCCCGGGTTGATGACTGCCATCACCACATTGCACAACTCGTGTTTGGCTCCGTTGCCCACCACAATCTGCTCTGGTGCGTAGTCCACACCGTTCTCACCCTTGAGCTTGGCCGAGATGGCTTTGCGCAGCGACAGGTAGCCTGACACGGGCGTATAGAACGAGAAATTGTCGTCAACAGCCTTTTTCGCGGCTTCTTTGATGTGGTCGGGAGTAAAGAAGTCGGGCTCTCCTACCGAAAGGTTGATTACGTCGACTCCTTGAGCCTTAAGCTCATTGCTCTTTTGCGACATTGCAAGTGTGGCCGACGGGGCCATGGCTTGCAGCCTTTGTGAGATCTGATTCATAACGGGATAAAATATGTGTCTGTGTAATTGTTCGTTCAAAACTTGAATTTGTCGCATCTGGTGCCGTTGACGGTGAGCGACTTGATTAGAGGGACTATGCGCTTGAAGTGTGCTGTGAGCGTGTGAGCCTTCAAGTGATCTTCGCTTTGCCAGGTCTCGCAGAACATCATCGTGCGCTTTCCTGTGAGGCTCTGCATCACGTCATATCCCAGACATCCGTCTTCGGCAAGTGTCTTTTCGGTAAGCTCTTTGGCAAGTGCCGTCACTTCACTTGTGTCGGCATCGGCCTTAAGCTCGAAAAATGAATTGAGTCTGATCATAAGCCATTAAAATGTTAACAGTCGATGGTGGTGGACTTGTGGTACTGTTGCGGTGCAATACTGCCACAAAGTTACATCGTTTGGCTTAACAAAACAACACCTCCTGTGTCGCGTTTTTTTGTGATGTGCCCGGCCCGTGTTGCAATAAACAACGGAAAGACTCGTATATTATATAGTAACCAAACAAAAACAGAAAATATTATGCGACGTATCGACCGCGAAATTACCGCACGGCAGGATATCCTTGAGATAATAGCCGCGTGTGATGTGTGCCTTCTTGGAATCAACGACCTCGAGTCGGGTGTGCCTTATTTGTTGCCGCTGAATTTCGGCTATGATGTTGAGAATGACGGCACGCTGGTACTTTACTTTCATGGTGCCGCCGATGGCACTAAATATCGTCTGATAGACCGTGATTCCAGGGTCTCTTTTGAGATGGACTGTTGCCATACATTCTATTTCGATGTTCCCCGGGGCTATTGCACAATGGCTTATTCAAGCGTGATAGGACAGGGCGTGGTCACGGAGATAACAGACAGGACAATGAAGGAGAGGGCGCTGCAGCTGATAGTGGACCATTACCACACCGACCGACATTTTGATTTCAACAATGCTGCCGTCGACCGTACTAGGGTGCTCGCTTTGCGGGTGGGGCAAATGACGGCAAAATCACGGCCATTGCCGAAGTGATAAATATGAAAAATTAAAAAATGGCCGCTCTTTGTTGTGGGTAAAAGTGCAAATAGAAGTATTTTTGCACCAAATTTCACGTGTTTATGACTAAGAGAAAGGATAGAATATACGGATTGCTGAGCTTGGTGGCCTGTTTTTTCATGATGGTTGCCGCTGTGGCTCGGAAAGATGGCAAGGTGCTTGGTTGTGACTTGCGCGGTAATGCTGATGCTGAGCAGGCTGTCACAGTTGCCAATGTCGATACTGTACGCTCGTTGCCCGACGGGTCGGTTGTGGTGAGTACCCAACCGCTAGCAGCCGATGTGCGGGGCTATGCGGGCCCGGTGCCACTCGAGATTACCATTAAAGACGGCAGGGTGGCAAGCGTGAAGGCCTTGCCCAATAGCGAGACTCCAGATTTTTTCAGCCATGCCGCCGATAGTTTGCTTAAGGCATGGGACGGAAAGGCGCTCGATGAGGCTTTATCGCTAAATGTCGATGCTGTGACAGGAGCCACCTATTCGTCGCGGGCAATAATCACAAATGTGCGTCGTGGTGTGCAGTATGCCAGCAATCTCGACTTGGATGGTGAAGATGTGGACTGGGGCGACTTGCTGTCGGCGAAATTCATTGCAGGCTTGATTGTGGCATTGATGGCTGCCACGCTTCCTCTCTTTGTGAAAAGCAAGGTTTACCGCACTATCCAGTTGATTCTCAATGTAGTGGTACTGGGGTTGTGGTGCGGCACGTTTGTGTCTTATTCGTCACTTATGAGCTATATGGCTGGTGGGATGCATCACCCGTCCATGCTCGTGCCGTTGGTGCTATTGGTCACGGCGTTTCTCTATCCCGCCTTGCTCGGAAAGAAATCTTATTATTGTGCCAATGTGTGCCCGTTCGGCTCTCTGCAGCAACTTGCCGCCAAGTGCAGTAAGCGTAAGGTGACGCTGTCGCCTGTCGTGGCGCACCGTCTCGACCAGCTGCGACGTGGCTTGTGGATTGTGCTCATGATGTGTGTGTGGAGCGGCGTGTGGTTTGATTGGATGAACTATGAGTTGTTCTCCGCATTCATCTTCCAGTCGGCCTCATGGGTGGTTGTGGCGTTGGCAGTGGCGATTGTTGTACTGTCGGCTTTTGTCACACGCCCGTATTGCCGCTTCGTTTGTCCCACAGGCACGTTACTTAAAGTGGGGCAGTTGACCAAATGAACCGCCCGTGACCATACTAACAAGTGAAAAATCAAAACAACAATAGGACTTTTATGAAAACGACACCATCTATTATTCTCAATGTGGTGCTGGCCGTAGCACTGGCCGTGGTGAGTGTCCAACTTGCCAAGACCCGCACTTCGGGCAGTGAAGGCGATGTGGCACCCGTTGCTGCCGACACCCTGTCGGCGCAGGGCGGATTCAAGGATTTCGATCCGTCAAAGGATTTTAACGTCAATCCGTTCACTTTCTTCACCGGCAATGGTCTGCTTTTGGCGGCAGGCGACAGTGTTCGCAGCAATGCCATGACCATCGGCTGGGGATCGCTTGGCAACATCTGGAATGACGGCACCAATACAATCACAGTGTTTGTGGCTCAGCAACGGTTCACACACGGCTTTATGGAGCGATGCAAATACTTTACCGTGATGAAGTTTGACGATGCCCACAAGAATGTGCTCGACTATATGGGCAACCATAGTGGGCGCGACGGCGACAAGGCTCAGGCTTTGGGTCTGCACACCCTTTACACCGAGCATGGCACCCCCTATTATGCTGAGGCGTCGCAAGTGTTCGAGTGCGAGATGATTTACCACACGCAGCTTGATTCGGCTGCTTTCGGTGATGTGCCACGTGATTTCTACAATGACTACACGGCTGGTATCCACTCGGTATACATGGGACGCATCGTGAAGGCAATGAAGAAATGACAGACACTATGCCAGGGTGGCCATAAGTGGCACTCACCTGGCTCCTGTGTATAGCGAGAGGCAGCACTGCAGGCCCTATGGCCAATGCGGTGCTGCCTCTGGATTTCTTCGTCTTGTGAAAAAAAGGAGCTATTTGTCAGGGAACTTCAGAGCCGCCACTTGCATCATGCGGCTCACGTCGAAGTAGAATCCCTTTACGTTTTCCTTACCGTCTTTGGGCTTCACTGCTATATAGTCGATGTCGCCCTCAAGTTCTTGGTGGTCGGTGGCCACATAGCCCAAGAAATTCACTATGTTGTATTCATGCTCGGGACATATCACCACCCAGGGGTCGTCCTTGGTTCCCTTACCGCTCGACATGATAGCGGCAATCAGCCGGTCGAGGCGGTATTGGCGTACCGCCGCACGCGCATATTTCTTCTTTTCTTTGAGCACGTAGATGTGGAATTTCATCTGGTCGAGGTCGAAGATGTTGTCGTCGAGCGAAAGCTCGGCATATTTCTCGATACTGTCGCACTCAGCGCGTGAGTGAGGCTGCTTGTAATAGAGACTTTCCACCACTTTGCCGTATTCCGACTGGCGGAATGGGTTATAGTCTTCCTGGAAGATGTAACCGTAGTATAGGTCCCGGTAGGCCTCGAAATTCATCACGGTGTCGTTGCTTTTGAATGACTGTATCAGCTTGGGGTAATAGAACCGAGCCTTGGGGTCTTGGGTGATTTTCTTTATCTTGTCGAAATCCACCTTTCTGACCTCAAATTTGTTCTGGGCCGTAAGTCCCGTGGCGCAGCATACTGTCAGGCAGGCCACAAGTGATATGATTATGTGTCGTAGTCTCATAATTATGGTGTGTTCCCTTTTAAAATATGAATCCCTCGATGGCAATTCCCACCATGGCTGCTGCCACTATAGCTTGCAGGGATTTAGCGCAAAAGTAGTGAATAAATGTGACACTCGGAAATTTGAGCCACTTGCCGTGTGGGGTCTTGCTGAAAGCCATTTGGCCCATTAAAGCGCCAATCACCACTCCGAGCACCATTATTCGTGCGCTCACTAGAATGCCGAGCAGGCACCCTACAATCGCACCGATGCCTATGTAGTAGTTGCCTGTGTTGTGCCCGTCGGGCTCTCCTTTGGGCGACATATAGCTTATCCCCAGGCAGATGGCTGTGGCTAAGCCCCAAAACACAAAAGTCTTTATCGGCAGGTAGATGCTCGTGCTCCAATGGAGCAGGCACAGGGCTGCATAGGCAGGCAAGGCAGCGGGCAACCATGGCTTTATTAGGCACACGACTGCTCCGGCCGCGCAAAGCACTCCCAGCACAAGCAGTATGGTTGAAAATATCATTTGGTGTTGTCGTTTTTTTTAGTTGTCTCTATGATTCTAACTGAAGTCGTGTTGTGGTTATTGTGCGGCTTAGTAACCTTTAACACATGTGATCGCCGTCACCAAGGCGTAGGTCAGAACCATAGGAAGAAGTGCTGCAAAGGCAGTTTTGCCGAAGCTACCATTACCCCCAGTTTCTCATTGGTGTAGGAGTGGCCGCAAGTGGCCCATCCGAGGCAGGTGTCCCACAGGGTTGCCATTCCCTTACTGCGGCTTAGGTTGCGCATTATTATCACACCTCCGCCAGCATCGGTGATGATGGCGTGCAGGTATTGCAGCAGGGATTCCTTGTCGGCATCGTTCTCGGGCACGTTGTTGACGAGCACAAATGCGCGTCCGCCATCGCCTATTGCGGCGCGGTATTCACCGATGGCCACGCTGAGGTCGTTGTAGCAGTCAATATAGTCGAGGAAAGGTTCCAGCACTTGTCCCACCACGGGAAACTTTTCGAGGTGGGGCTCATAGAGACTTAGTCGGCTATTGCCCGACACACTCATCATGCTCACGGCCGAAATGCCGTAGTTTGTGCCCACCTGAAGGATGTGTCCCGGGGTAAAATGATTGGTGATGCGGAAGAGCATCTTGGCATTCTTGAGCGAGATGACGCGTGGGTGCCTGAAGTCGCCACGAGAGCTCTCGAGCACCGCTTGCCGCACATCGTGCAGGTAGCCGTAGGCATAGTATGGCAACCGCTCGCACAGCACATTCAGCACAAAGTTGAATGCAAACGGCGAGTGGATGCCGAAGCCATGGCTGCGGTGGCGACGGCTCAGGACTGTGCGGTACCGGTGCAGGCGTCCCATGTCGTGTTACGCTTGTTCATTGTCGGCGCTCTTCTTGTCGCCTTTACGGCGGTAAGAGGCAATGGCGCCGGCGGCTATCAGTGCCACGAATATCGCCACAATTGATGCTTTGGCCACATTGTCGGTGGTGTGCACCTCCTGAGGGTCGAATGTGAATACCACAGTGTGGTCGCCGGCCGGCAGCCGCAATGCTCGCAGCACATAGTCCACACGGCCTATCTTGGCTTCCTTGCCGTCAATGGTCGCAGTCCATCCCCAAGGGAAGTAAATCTCGCTGAACACAGCCACGCCGCCTTTGGCGCTGTGGGTGTGGTAGGAGAGCTTGTTGGGGGCGTATGTGGTCTCGCGTATGGTGTCGCCGGGCTGCTTTGCTGAAGCCTCGCCAAGGGCTTCCTTGAATTTTGCGTCGGCCACGGCATGAGTGCCTGGGTTGAAGTTGTCGAGGAATTTCATCTCTTGGTCGGCGGTTGGCACATAGGTCAGTGAGTCGACAAACCATGCGTTGCCCAGTGCTCCGGGATTCTGCTGGGCGAGTGTGTCGTTCATGATGAACCATCGTGTGTTGAGCATGTTGAAAATCTGCATGTTGCCTCGTGAGAGCTGACGCTCAATAAGGTCGTTGTAGCGGGTGAGTTTGGCGGCGTGGTAACCGCCTACAGTCTTGTGGAAGTACGACGGCATGGCTTCACCGAAGTGTTGCTGGTCACACACGCGGTAGTTG
This sequence comes from Bacteroides fragilis, assembly GCA_963641805.1. Classification (GTDB taxonomy): domain Bacteria; phylum Bacteroidota; class Bacteroidia; order Bacteroidales; family Muribaculaceae; genus Sodaliphilus. The sequence goes on along the minus strand of CAVIEK010000002.1, from coordinate 21,041 downwards.
AGAGTGGTGTCGGTAAGTATGGTCGCATCGGCCGGTCGCTTGGTGAATGTGGCGGCAGGCTTGACGTCGAAGTGCGACACGAAGGTGTCTTTATTGATGTAGCGTTTGTTGACGGCAAACATGTCGATGAGCACCAGCACTGCCATTGCTACTCCGGCTACAGCCGGCGAGGTCTTGACTTTGCCCGAAGCGAATGCCGCCACCACGGCGAATGCCACCACTATGAAGCCCAGGCTGCGCCAAGCGTCGCTGCTCACCAGTGAGTGGCGGATAGTGGCGATGGCCTCACTCAAGCTCGGCACTTGCTGCAACTGGCCGCTATTGATGTAGGCTTCTGTCTCTTGTTGCGAGAATGTACCGAATATGCTCGGGAATAGGGCGAACACAAGGCACAGAGCGGCGCTAAGACCGAATGCAGCCAGTGTGGCGCGCTTGTGCTTGGCAAGGAAGTCGGGCTCACTGAGCACCTTTTGTAGGGCGAGGGCAGCGAGCAGTGGCATAGTGAGCTCGGCAATCACCAGGATGCTCGACACTGTGCGGAACTTGTTGTACATCGGGAAGTGGTCGATGAAAATGTCGGTGAGCCACATCATGTTGTGTCCCCACGAGAGGAATACCGACAGCAGTGTCACGGCGACGAGCGCCCATTTCATCGGGCCTTTCACCACAAAGCATCCGAGCAGGAACAGGGCGAATATGATTGCACCCACATACACCGGACCGTTGGTCATAGGCTGGTCACCGAAATATTGCAGGAAGTATTGCAGGTTTTGCTGGTCTTGATAGTCGAGCTCGCCGTTGCGCTCCATCTTCTTGGCCTTTTGGGTGTCGGCCAGGGTCATAGGTATGTTGTTCCCGGCTTGCGGACGCAGGCTGGCACCGCCTTTCACGTTGGGGGCCAGCAGGGTGAACGTCTCGTCGATGCCGTAACTCCATTGTGTGATGTATTCTTTGTCGAGGCCTCCGTTTTTCTGCACTTGCTGGCCGTCGTCGGTCTTTACGGGTGTCAGGTCGCTATGTCCGCCGCGAATGGTCTCTTGTGAGTACTTGTAGGTGAGATACAGGTTGGGGGCATTGGCTCCGATAGCCAGTGCGGCAGCCACAAGCAGTGCGCCGGTGGCAATGCTCCATTGGGCCATTTTCTTGTCGATGATGGCCTTTGTCAGGAAAGCTATAGCCAGTGCGGCGACCACAAAGAGTGAGTAGTAGGTCATCTGCACGTGGTTCGACATCAGCTGCAATGCCGCAAACAGGGCTGCCAGTGCGGCTCCGCCCAGATAATGACCGCGATAAGTCCACACAATGCCTGCTATTGTGGGCGGAATGTAGGCCAGTGTGAGCAGCTTCCAGATGTGGCCTGCTCCTATAAGTATGAAAAAGTATGACGAGAACCCATAGGCGATGGCACCAAGCAACCCCACATACCACTTGACGTTGAATGCGAGCATTAGCAAGTAGAAGCCGAGCATGAGCACAAACACCCATCCTACCGGCTGCGGAAAGTGCAGGTTCCACACGTCGCCCACCCACGACAGCATAGAGCTGCTCTCATAGCTTGGGCTGATTTGGAATGTGGGCATGCCGCCAAACAGGGCATCGGTCCACCGGGTTACTTCGCCGGTGGCCTCGTTGAATGCCTTGGCTTCCTGGCCGTTGGCCGCACCTTGCATCACATCGCTTTGGCGGAGCACATCACCGTTCACATCGTTGGGATAGAAGTAAATCCATGAGATTGCAGCAAAGGTGAGCACCGCAAGCACAAATGTGACTATAGAGCGCAGTGTTACGCGCCCGAAGATGGTCTTGTCTAACTTGTTGTTACTGTTGTTATTATCCATGATTATGTAATTATCTGCATTTTAACGTGTAAAATTACACAAAATTACACAAACCATAAAATCTGCCGTCACAACTTGCGGCTGATTTTATGGAGTAACGCATTGTGAATAAGAATTGTGATGTGCTTGATTAAAGCAACTCAAATTTTGCCTTGCCGCTATATCCGGCACACACGTCGGCCGAGTTCCCCATTTGGTTGGTGTGCATCACGGTGTTCCCAATCGTCATGCCGTCGGCGGCATTGTAGTGTGTGTGGCCGAATATCCAAGCATCGGCACGGCACTGTCTCACGAAGTCTTCCATCGGAGCTATGAATGCCGATGACAGCTCGTTGCCGCCATATCGCGGGTCTTCCACGTCGATGGGGCAATGGTGTGTTACAACCACTTTATGCCTTGCCGTCGAGCTCTTGATGGCTTCGGTGAGCCAGTTGAGGCAACCATGGTGCAGTTCGGCACTGTCGTCGGCGGTTAGCTGTCGCCCGCGGTACATGATTCGGCTGTAGTCGGGCATGTGTTGTTGTGCGGCTGCACGGCATTTCGGGTCAATCTTGCTCCACAGGGTGGTGCAAAGCAGCTCGGTGTCACTGCCTATGGTCACCGCCTTGTTGCAGCAATAGCGCACACCTGGCTGCAGCTCAAGGTCGAGGCCGGCAAGGGCGTCGGCCACGTCGAATCCGTCATAGAACTCGTGGTTGCCTGGTACGATTACAGTCAACTCATAGTTGTGTGAGCACCAGTCAAAGAAAGGGTGATGGCGCAGCTTGCTGCTGCCTAGCGTTATTATGTCGCCGGCCATCACCAGTACTTGTGCCGCCGGTTGCGGCATGTGCTCGGAAATCCATCGCGAGTTGTCGCGGAATTCAAGATGAAGGTCGCTCATGAATTGCACGGTGAGCGGCTTGTCTCTGTGGGTGTCTGTGGTCATAAGTTGATTTGGCCTTGCGGGGCGTGTCGTGTGGGATGCTGTCGGCAGTGGTATGATGGTGCCTCGGCAAATACTATGTAAAAGAAGCGGGCGCTGCCGCTTGCCTCACTCAGGTGTGAGGGCGCGTTGTGCCCGCTTTTATGGATCGGTGCGATATTTTATCTTGTTGTGGTAGAGGGGGCTATTTGCTCTCGCTGGCCACAATCTTGCATATCTCGACCACGGTCTGCATGGCTTTCTCCATGGCTTGTATCGACACATACTCGTAGCGTCCGTGCATGTTCATGCCGCCTGCAAAGATGTTGGGGCAGGGCAGACCTTTGAACGATAGCTGTGCTCCGTCGGTGCCGCCGCGTATTGGCTGCACCTTGGGCTTCACTCCGGCATTTTCCATTGCGAGTTTGGCCACATCGATTATATGCATCACAGGCTCGATTTTCTCGCGCATATTGTAGTACTGGTCCTTTAGCTCAATGGTGGCGCAGTCTGGGAACTCGCAGTTGATTTTGTGGCACAGGTGCTCGAGCTCGCGCTTGCGGCTCTCGAAGCGTGCGCGGTCGTGGTCGCGGATTATATAGGTGAGTGTGGTCTTTTCCACGGTGCCTTCCCATCCTATCAGGTGATAGAATCCCTCATAGCCCTCGGTGTGCTCGGGAGTTTCCCAGCGTGGCAACATGATGGCAAACTGGTTTGCTACGCGCAACGAGTTGAGCATCTTGTGTTTAGCGGCTCCGGGATGCACATTGAGACCCTTGAATGTGATTTTTGCCACGGCGGCATTGAAATTCTCATACTCAAGCTCGCCTTCGGCACCGCCGTCCATCGTGTAGGCCCAGTCGGCCCCGAATTTCTCTACGTCGAAGTGGTGTGCGCCCAGGCCGATTTCCTCGTCGGGGTTGAAACCTATGCGTATGTCGCCGTGCTTCACCTCAGGGTGCTGCTGGAACCATTCTACTGCACTCACGATCTCGGCGATTCCGGCCTTGTCGTCGGCTCCGAGCAGCGTGTTGCCGTCGGTTACGATTATCTGTTGGCCCACAAAGTCGTTGAGCTCAGGAAATTGTTTCGTACTTAGCACTATGCCGTCTTGCTCGTTGAGCACCACGTCACCACCCTTATAGTCCACGATGCGTGGCTTCACGTCGTGCCCGCTCATGTCGGGGGCAGTATCCATGTGTGCAATGAATCCCACAGTGGGCACTTTGCCGTCGCAGTTTCCTGGCAGGGTGGCAAATAGGTAGCCGTTATCGTCGAGTGTGACATCGCTCAGTCCCATCTCCACGAGGTCTTTATACAGTTCTTTGGCAAACACCATCTGCCCGGGGGTCGACGGTGTTAGGTTGGTGAGCTCGTCACTTTGAGTGTCGAACTTCACATACTTGAGGAATCTGTCAACTAAATTCATAGTTCTTAAGTGTGTTATGGCGGCTCACGGCTGGGTGGGCCGGGTTGTTGAAGTTGTATTTTTTTTCGGTATGTATGGCGCGACCGCTTTGTGCTTTCGGCAAATTGCCGTGCCGCGAGCCATATGCAAAGTTACAACCTTTGTGGTTAATCACCAAATCCGTTGGCGGCCATGCACGCTTGTTCTCTGGGCCATGTTTTGGATTTTTTTCGTAACTTCGCCATATAGATAAAAGCAATACTTACATGGGAAAGATTTTAGACTTGGCAATAGCGGCAATAATGGCGATAGCATCAGCCCAGGCGGCAACCGTGAGTAATGCTTATTTTACTCTGACAACGCCCGACGATAGTTGGTCGGTGACTACCGACCCCTCGATGCGCTCCATAGGTGCGCGGGTGATGCTGCAGCGCGGTGGCAGCCGTGGCATTAGCGAGCTTGCCCGCATCGACGTGATAGCGGCACCGTTCTCTCCCGAGGCTTATCTTGAGAGCCAGGCCGCAGGAAGGCGCGACCCGTTCTGCCGTGAGGCTGAGAATGTGTCGGCAATCACCGACACCGCCTTTGCCGGATGTCCCGCAAAGCGTCTTTCGTTCACCAAGCGTGGCCATGGCGATACCTACCGGTGCACTGCGGTGGCTCTGAATGTAGGGTTCAATACCCTGTATGTGGTTACTGGGCATCGCAGCTCCGTCCCCGACGTGGTGGGAACTGTGGCAGGACAGCTGAAATTCAAGTGCGACACGTCGAGGCTGGTCACCATCGAGCAATTTGTGCATGCGGCCAAAGGTGTGCTGGCAAAGCACAATATGCAGATTGCCGACAATGAGTATCTCGATAATGCCGAAATGACCGACTCTGCAACCGTTGAGCTGGAGGTGATGATTCCATATCTCACGCGTCAAAGCGTGAATGTGACGGCTTTTGTGCAGCAGATGCGTGAGCGCTGGTTCACGGCCTTGCCTGCTGCCTATAGGCTCAACCGCCTCATTGCTGCCGCGCTCGATGGCCGCAAACTCATGCGCTACGTCTATACCGACAGCCGCGGGGGCGAGATTGGCACCATGCTCATCTATCCGCAGGAATATGAGGCTATAATCAATGAAGCAAACAAGAAACAATCGAAATAACATTTACACGCAATGGTAAAAGTAAACGATATAGTGCGGTTCCTCAACGATGTCGGTGGGGGGCGCGTGACACGGGTCGACGGAAATATGGCCTATGTGGAAGATGCCGACGGCTTCGAACGGCCCGTGCTCACCCGTGAGGTGGTGGTAGTGGGCTCTGAAGGACAGAAACAGAGTGCCTATGAGCGAAAACCGCAGGTGAAAAGCAAACTCGTGGAGCCCGATAAGCCGGCCGAGAAGAGGCCACAGCTCGTGCCCACCGATGAGCCTGTGGTTGAAACCGAAAGTGGCAACAGGCTCAATATAGTGCTCGCTTATGAGGCACGTGAACTTAAGCATTTGAGTACTACCACGTTTTACGCAACTCTGGTCAACGATAGTAACTATTTCCTATATGCAACCTATATGACGCGTGGCGATGACGACGACGCGTGGACAACCCGTTGGGCCGGGGCCGTGGAACCCAACTTTCAGGTGGAACTTGAGGAATTTGGCCATGACGATTTGAACTCGCTCACACATGTGGCGGTGCAGTATGTGGCCTTCAAGCAAGACCGTGGTTTCAAACTCAAGAATCCGGCTTTGGTAGAGCAGCGTCTCGATGTTACCAAGTTCTACAAACTACACAGTTTTCACGACAATGAATACTTCGAAGTGCCGGTAATAGCCCTCGACATAACCCGCAACGATCTCCCGGCGCGTCAGCTCACTATCGACAGTAGCGAGCTGGAACGTGCCATGCGCGGCAAGCGGGCCGCCGATGAGCGTCCCAAGTCGCAGCCGGTGAAGCGCCATGAGAGGCGCGATCCCATGAGCGGTGCCATTGTGCTCGACTTGCATATAGGTGCGCTGCTCGACGACACCACGGGGCTCTCCAATTCCGACATGTTGCGCTATCAGCTTGATAAGTTCCGTGAGACTATGGACGCTAACATCAACCATCCGGGACAGCGCATAGTGTTCATTCACGGCAAGGGTGAAGGTGTGCTCCGACATGCCTTGTTGCAGGAACTCAAACGGCGCTATCCGCGCTGCATGGCGCAAGATGCCAGTTTTCGTGAATATGGCTATGGTGCTACGCAGGTCACCATTCATAAGTAGGTTGATGGAGGAGGTGCGACGATGATTTTCTGGTTCTCTGGTACTGGTAATAGCCGATGGGCAGCTTACAGGCTTGGCGAAATCCTTGGCGATGGCCGCATGGTGGCTATTGCCGATTACCCTGATGGCTGTGATTGCTCTTTCACCCTTGCCCCCCACGAGCGTATCGGGTTTGTGTTCCCCACTTACTCATGGGGACCTGCTCCCGTGGTGACGCACTTCGTGGCTCGTCTTGTGGTGAATGGCTATATAGAGGCCGACAATTACTGTTTCGCCCTCACCACTTGTGGCGACGACGTAGGACTTTCGGCACCGATGATGGCACGGGCTGTGGCTCCGGCATTGCACCTCGATGCCATGTTCTCGCTGCAGATGCCCAACAACTATGTGTGCCTCCCCGGCTTTGATACCGATCCAGCCCCGGTTGAGCAGGGTAAACTCGCCGATGCTCAAAACCGTATCAGCACCATTGCCTCCCTTATTGCCGAACGGCGATGTGTGGTCGATGTTACGCGGGGAAGCCTGGCATGGCTCAAGTCGCGGGTGGTGTATCCGCTGTTCAAGCGCTTTTGGATGTCGCCGCGTCCGTTTCGTGCCGACTCCGATGCTTGTACCGGATGTGGCCGATGTGCCCGGGTATGCCCCATGCACAACGTGATTGTTGCTCCTGTTGGAGGACTTCCGCAATGGGACTCCCACTGCGCCATGTGTCTGGCTTGTTACCACCACTGTCCGGCTCATGCCGTGGAATATGGCCGCGCCACCCGGGGCAAACGCCAGTATCATTGCCCGCTGCCGATGCCAAAGCGAGCTGGGCAATAAAATTTGACCATTTGCCCTAATAAGACTATATTTGCACAATATATAAATCACATATAAGAAATGGAAAACAAACGCATCACCATAGCTATCGACGGATATTCGTCGACAGGCAAAAGCACTATGGCCAAGGCATTGGCAAAACGCATAGGATATGCTTATATCGACACTGGCGCCATGTATCGTGCGGTCACTCTCTATTGTCTCGACCATGGATTGATCGACGGTGACACTGTCGATGAGCAGGCTCTGCGGCTGCAGTTGCCACACGTGAGAATCTCGTTTGGGGTTGATCCGGCCGACGGTCATTCGGTGACGCAACTCAATGGCCGTGACGTGGAAAGCGAGATACGTTCGATGCGCGTCTCTGACAAGGTGAGCCTGATTGCCGCCATTGGCTTCGTGCGCAGGGCGCTGGTGAGTCAGCAGCAGGCTATGGGGCGCGACAAAGGCATTGTGATGGACGGGCGCGACATAGGCACTGCAGTGTTCCCCGATGCCGAGCTCAAGATATTTGTGACTGCCTCGGCCGAGACCCGTGCGCGTCGCCGCTACGACGAGCTTCGCGGCAAGGGCGACACTACGGTTACCTACGACGAGGTGCTGCGCAACGTCACAGAGCGTGACCGCATCGACACCACTCGCAAGGAGAGCCCTTTGTGCCAAGCCGCCGATGCGGTGGTGCTCGACAACTCTAATATCACCATCGACGAGCAGAACGCATGGCTCATGCGACAATATGAGAAAGCATTGGAAAAGTGATCTCAACAATCATTTACTACTATGGCTATAATAGAAATCGACAAGGGGTCGGGGTTCTGTTTTGGCGTAACCACCGCCATACGCAAGGCTGAGGAGGAACTCAACCGTAGCGGTAAGCTCTACTGCCTGGGTGACATCGTGCACAACAGTAACGAGGTGGAGCGTCTGGAGAGCAACGGCCTTGTGACCATCACACACGACCAGCTGCGTAGCCTGCAAGGTGTGAATGTGCTTCTCAGGGCACATGGCGAGCCCCCCGAGACCTATGAGACTGCGAGCCGCAATGATATTTACATCATCGACGCCACTTGTCCTGTGGTGCTGAAACTGCAACAACGCATTAAGGCCAGTTTTGACGAAGCGCAGAGCCTCGGCCGCGATGCACAGGTTGTGATTTACGGCAAGCGTGGACATGCTGAGGTGAATGGCCTGGTAGGGCAGACGCAGGGCACCGCCATAGTGATAGAGAGTGTCGACGAAATCGACCGAATCGATTATTCTCGTGACATCTATCTCTATTCACAGACCACAAAGTCGCTCGAGGGCTTCAAGCAGATTGTAGATGAGATGCGCCGCCGCATAGGGCCAGGGGTGCGTTTCCAAAGTTTCGACACCATTTGCCGCTCGGTTGCCAACCGCATTCCGCAAATCAGGGAGTTTGCCTCGCAGCATCAGCTAATCCTCTTTGTGTGCGGCAAGAAAAGCAGTAATGGACGCATCCTTTTTGCCCAGTGCCACGATGCCAACCCCGACTCGCATCTGATAACATCGGAAACCGAAATCGACAGCCGCTGGCTTGACGGCAAGCAGCGCATAGGCATCTGCGGTGCCACATCGACGCCCATGTGGCTCATGAATCGTGTGCGCGACTATGTTGACAGTATCGTGAACAAGTCATAAAAGCGCGACCTATGATAACCCGCCGTCGACTGCTAATAACTATAGCATTGCTTGTGGTGATTGATTTGGCCACAGGCTTGTTCTATGTGGTAAGTCGACTCAATGCCGACGGCAAGTATGTGGGGCTCTTTGCCCCGGCCGACAGTACCGCCTTGCCGGCCGACACTCTGGCCGCATCGGCCGTAAGTGTCAAGTTTGAGCCGGTCAGAAACGATATGGTCTATTATGTGTCGGAAACTACGTTGCCGACAGGGCAAAGCTCTGCCGGGCAGTTTACTTGTATAAAGCAAGTGAAACTGAGAATGCCGCATTCGGTCGGCGGCTCTACGGCCATCGACGGCCTTAAGCAGGCCATAATCATAAAGGCATTCGGTCCCCGTTATGGCGATGAGTCACGTGCTGTGGCGGCCTTTATCGATGCCCCTGAGTTCAATATGGGCGGCAACTCAAGCTATAGGGTGTCGCCTCATCCGATTGAGACCAAGAGCATCTACGGCCGGGAGCACAGAGTTAAGGCCTTTCCCTACCTGGCAAGCGATCGCTTGCTGGAATACGAGATATATGATTTCGTCTACGACGGCCACTCGCGCTCTGAGCGTGTGGGCTATGTGATTTATGACTGTCTGCGCCATCGTGTGCTGAAGATGGCCGATGTGCTCAGCGTTGCTGATAGTGAAGGGGTGGAGAATGTGCTGAAAGCCGTTAATCACCGCATAGATTTTATGACTCGTGACCGTCGACGGATCCTTCGCCACGCCACGACGCTGAACGCCGAGTTGGCTGTGGAGCCTCGCGGAATCAAGCTTGTGTTCCCTGCCGGCTCATTGGCCGATGCCGAGAGCGGTGTGGCATCGGTGTATCTGCCCTATGACTCCTGCCGCAACCTGCTCACGGCCCAGTTCAGGATTCTTCTTGACACCGACGGCCGCTTCTTCCATTATAAAACTCTTAAATTCTGACCGCCAGTGATGCATTGCCCGTTTGGCAAGACTGGCGTATGATGCCAACGAAATAAAAACAATAGAGCCTATGGATTTGTCATTACAGGAATATGAAGGATTGCGCCGACTGCTCGACACCGAGGCCACGCGCATCAATAGCACCGACTTTATTGCTGCCGACCCCGTGCAGTTCCCTCGGCGCTTCTCTGACTTGCGCAATATCGAGATAGTTGCGCTGCTCTCGGCGACCATCGCATGGGGTAATCGCAAGATGATTTGTCGCAATTGCGAGAAAATGCTTGCTCTGATGGACAACCAGCCCTACGATTATGTGGCCGACGGCGCATATGAGCAAATTCCCGACAATCTCAACATACACCGCACTTTCTTCGGGCGCAACTTCAAGCATTTCTTGCGTGGCTTGCGGCGCATATACCGGCACTACGGCTCAGTCAACGACTTCGCGGCAGCTAATGCAGTGGCAACCGATGCCACCCCTGCGTGGCGTCTGGTGGAACTCATGCTTGGTGAGCTGAGTGAGGCCAATGGTGGGCTGAGCGACTCGCGGTGCCTGCCGCTGCAACTGAAAAACACGGCGCTGAAACGCGTCAACATGGCTCTGCGGTGGCTGGTGCGCGACGACGGCATAGTGGATATGGGTGTATGGTCGGCAATACGTCCAAGCCAGCTTTTTATCCCGCTCGATGTGCATGTGGGTGACACTGCGCGGGCTCTCGGCCTAATCGACCGCCGCGCCAATGACCGCCGCGCTGTGCTCGACCTTACCGCTTCGCTTCGCACTTTGCGTCCCGATGACCCTGTAATCTACGATTACGCCCTATTTGGCATAGGTATAGGCGACAAATATCTGCAGCCGGCGGCAAAGTGACGGTGCCGTCTGCAGGCCGGGAGAATGGAAAAAAGAGCGGGTCACGGCTATCAGCCGCAATCCGTCTTGATGTCAAGTGGTGAACAAATGGTCTCTTAGAGCACAAACCATGTGCTCGTGTCGTAGCGTGGCAGGGCGTAGACCTGCACGTCGCGGTCGCGCTGTTCCACCTCGTTGCTGGCATCACCCACTGTCACTCCTGTTCCGGTCAAGGCATCGGTCATGGCCTTTACTGCGATTTCCGGCTTGTTGTTGTCGTTGCTTAGGTGGCACAGAAACACGTATTTCAGCTCGTCGGTGTAGTGGCTTGCCACAAAGTCGGCAGCCATCATGTTGTCGAGGTGTCCCTTTGGACCGCGTACACGATTTTTGAGATATTCGGGATATCGTCCGCCGTCGAGCATCGCACGGTCGTAATTACTCTCAATCATCAAGTAATGTGCTTGAGCCATGTAATGCTCGGCCCGTAATGTGATTTCACCCATGTCGGTGGCCACGACAAAACGCCTGCCGCAGGCCTCGATCATGAAGCCCATGTTGTCGGTGGCATCGTGCGACACCTCGAAAGCGGTAAACTGGAAATCGCCTATCTTGAACGGAATCTCCTTGAACACGTTCTCGTGGTATTCACTGATGCGGCGCGAGATGCAGTGGTGTCGCAGCATGCCTGTCATAAGACGGGGTGTGCAGTAGATGCGCAGATGCTTGAGTCGGCGCACCATAGTGTAGGCGTAGCGGATGTGGTCGGCATGGTCGTGGGTGAGCACGATTCCCTTTATCATATTGGGTGTAACGCCATTGTGGCGCAGCGAGTCGAGCACGTGGTCGGGGTCAACTCCGGCATCTATAAGCACGCCTCCGTCAGCGTTGCCCAAATAAGAGCAGTTGCCGCTACTGCCGCTGCCAAAGCTCACAAAGTTGAGCCCGCACCAGCTCTCGCCTGGCTTCTCTTGTGGCTGCCCTGTCTCGATTTTGCTCTCGGCGGTGACGTCGGTGTCAAACTCGATCGACAGCTGTTGGTGCCTGCCTCTCTTGGGCATGGCGGTATTATGTGTTGTATTCATTTTCTCATTTGTAGAGCAGAAATATGGTGGGCACTTTGTTCAAGTCGGGTACATTATTGCCCCAATCCTTAATGCCTCGCGTCACTATGCTCTCGCGCTCGCCGGTGATGTCGGTGGCCACACACAGCTTAAGCCCTGCCGGCAGTGTCCGTACCATTTCGGCCAGCAACGTGTTGTTGCGGTAGGGTGTCTCGATAAAAATCTGTGTCTGGCTTTCTTTGACAATGCGCCGCTCCATTTCCTTGAACTTGCGGGCACGTTCGGCGGCTTCTATTGGCAAATAGCCGAGAAAGGCAAAACTCTGGCCGTTGAATCCAGAGCTCATGAGTCCCATCAGTATGCTCGACGGGCCCACCAATGGGCGCACTTTGAACCCGCGCCGCTGTGCGATGGCCACCACGTCGGCTCCGGGGTCGGCAATGGCTGGGCAACCTGCCTCCGAGATTACGCCCATGGCATTGCCTTGTGCCAGAGGATCGAGGAATGTACCGATCTCGTTGATGTCGGTGTGGCGGTTCAGCTCAAAAAACGTGAGCGTGTCGATGTCGATATCGCGGTTGCATTTTTTGAGAAAACGCCGTGCCGAGCGCACATTCTCTACTATGAAGTAGCGCAATTCACTTACCAACTTTATGTTGTAAGCCGGTAGCACACTTTCCAAATCCACATCGCTCAACTGGACCGGAATGAGGTAAAGAGCCTTTTCTGCCATATTATGCAAAGTTACTACGTTTTGTGCTAATATAGAAGACACCGCCACGCATTTCGCATTAATTAGCATAAGGATTCACATAGAATACCGGTCATGGATGCCGTTTGGGAAAAAATCACTATCTTTACGCACTTGAAATCATTTATCAGAACAAACTCAAATTAAGCTATGAGCCGAATCAGATGCTCCATTATGCTGGTGCTGGCTGCTCTGCAATGTCTTGCGGCCAATCATGTCCGTGTCAATCAGCTTGGCTACCTTGAGCACGATGTCAAGGTGGCAGTGCTGCTTCTTCCCGATGGAGGAAAGGTCGATCACTTCACTGTGACCGATGCTTCAAGCGGTAAGAGCTTGAAGCTCACCTCTGTGCGCCCAACAGGCCGATTAGGGTCTATGGCGATGACTGCCCGACTCGACTTCTCGCAGGTTACAACCCCGGGCAACTACTATGTGACCGCTGCAGGAGCCCGCTCGGCCACGTTTCGCATAGGCAACGACGCTTACCGTGGCGCTCAGGAAATCCCCCTTTATTACATGCGGCAGCAGCGGTGCGGGTGGAATCCGTTCTTGCGCGACTCGTGCCACACACGTGACGGGCGTCTGCAGTTGAGCGGGGCACGTGATGGTGAGTATGTCGATGTCACTGGCGGATGGCACGACGCAAGCGACTATCTGCAATATCTGACCACATCGGCCAATGCCGTATACCAGTTGCTGTTTGCCTATGCGCAGAATCCCACTGTGTGGGCCGACGACTACAACGCACGCGGTGAGAAGGGGAGCAATGGTGTCCCCGACATTCTCGATGAAGCCCGGTGGGGACTTGAATGGCTGCTTAAGATGAACCCAAATGATTCCACTTACTACAACCAGATAGCCGACGACCGCGACCATGCCTGGACGGGGCTGCCCGTGGGGCAGACCACTGACTATGGATGGGGTAACGGCAAGGACCGCCCGGTGTATCCTTGCCTGGGCCATCCGGCCGGACTGCGCCAATACAAGAACCGCAGCCGCGGGCTCGCCTCGTCGGTGGCAAAATTCGGATCTGCTTTCTCGCTGGGATCACAGGTGCTTGCGGGGTATGATGCCGAGTTCGCGTCAATCCTTAAGCGCAAGGCCACGGTTGCTTATGCCGTGGCGAAGGCCAATCCGGGCAACTGCCAGACGGTGAGTACGGTGTCGCCGTATTTTTATGAGGAAGACAATTGGACCGACGACCTTGAGCTGGCTGCTGCCACTATTGCCTCGGCGGCCGATGATGCGTCTTTGATGGGCGAGGCCGTGGAGTGGGAGCGTCAGGAACCTGTCACGCCGTGGATGGGAGCTGATAGCGCGCGCCACTACCAGTGGTATCCGTTTGTCAACCTCGGGCATGCGGTGATTGCCATGCATGGCACCGACCGACAGCGGCAAGAGGCGCTGCTCAACATGCGCTCGGGATTGCAGCGTGTGGCAGACCGTGCCCGAAGCAATGCGGCATTCATGAACGGTGTGCCTTTTGTGTGGTGCAGCAACAATCTTACCGTGGCTTTCGTGACCCAGGCCATGCTCTACCGTCAGCTGTCGGGCGACTTGCAGTTTCAAGAGATTGAGACTGCCATGCGCGACTGGCTGTTCGGATGTAATCCGTGGGGCAAGTGCATGATTGTGGGGCTGCCCGCCAGTGGCGACTATCCGCGTGACACCCACTCGATGTTGAGCAACGGCTATGGCTACCCGATTACCGGCGGACTCGTTGATGGCCCTGTCTCACAGACTATATTCCGCTCACTCAAGGGCGTGACTCTGCGCAATGTCGACCGATATGCCCCTTTCCAAAGCGCCATGGCGGTATATCACGATGACTATTGTGACTACAGCACCAATGAGCCCACCATGGACGGTACGGCATCCACAACCTGGATGCTCGGACAGCTAGCCGGTGCCCGTTGATGCGGTTTTCTTGCTAATAAACGTAAAATTAAAACCATTAATAAGATGAACTTTAACAGAAAATTATTCATTGCAATGGCTTTGCTCATGGCTGCTCCGGCGGTCATGGCTCAACGCTATGTGACCGACTCTTGCCTCGTGAATGGAATGATGAGGCGCTACAAGGTGTATCTTCCTGCCGGAATTAAACCGGGCGCTCCGCTCGTGGTGTGCATGCACGGATATGGCTCGTGGGTGAAGCCGAGCCGCTACGACCTTGATCCGGTGGCCGATCGTGAGGGCTTCGCCGTGTGCTATCCGTGCGGAGTGCGTGACACTACCGGACACTGGGGATGGAATGTGAAATATCCTAGCCAGGCAGCTTTGCGCAACAATGAGGTTGACGACGTGGTTGCCATCACTCAGCATGTGCAGAGGCAATTCAATTTGAGCACTGTCAACACTTTCGCCACCGGCATGAGCAATGGCGGCGACATGTGTTACTCGCTTGCCTATAGTGGAACCATGGTGTTCAGCGCCTATGGCTCGGTGGCCGGACAAACCCAAAAATGGCTATATGATGGCCCTACGGCTCCTCGGCCCGTGCCGATTCTCGAGATTCACGGCACTGCCGACAAGGTGAGTGTGTGGGATGGCGACATCGCCGGCGAGACGGGCTGGGATCCTTATATCTCGGTCCCTATGAGCGTGGGCTACTGGGTGGCTCGTGACCGTTGCTCGGCCGTAGTCACTGATACTATTCCGAGCAAACAAGGGGCAAATGGACACATCACAATCCGCCATAAGTATACTGGTGGCATAGGTGGCACACAGGTGTGGTGGTACCAAGTGGTGGGCGGCCCCCACAGTTGGCACGCCAAAGATCTGAACACAGGAGAGGAACTGTGGAACTTCTTCAAGCAATTCATCAAGTAATTTCAATTGAGGAATAAACGAAAATCCGCGCCGCTGCACCATGTGATAAAGGGTGCAGCGGCGCGGAACTGTTTGTTTGGCCAAGTGACGGTTCAGTCGCCTTTCAGCAGCGGTTCCACCATTGAGCAAATCACGCCTATAGTCATGGCACAGAGTGTGACGGTGAAGGTTATATTGCCCACTGTGACCACGTTCGTGCCATGCAGCACTACCATAGCCCACCCCACGGCACACACCATCACCATAAGTGTGTAGCATATTGTTCCGATCACTCCGGCTCCTTGTGGCTTTTTTGGGGGGAGGCGATGGAGCACACGTTGGGTGAACCACGGGTTGTTGCCGGCTTGTGCTGAGCCTCTCTTTAGTCTCGTGGCTAGAGAATGATCGCTTTGGTTGTCGAGCGTTTTGTGTCGGGTGGAAGTCATATTGTGATAAGTTCAATTATTTTGTGGCTTGTAGTGCGTCGTCGGCAGCGGCTTGTCTCATTTTTGCCTTGGCGCGGTGTAGATGCGACTTTACAGTGCCTGCCGGCATCTGCATGATTCTCGATATTTTTGTGATAGGGCAGTCCTCGATGAAGTAAAGTGTGACGGCGGTGCGCTCGGGCGGTGTGAGACACCGCATCAGTGTCTCGGCGTCGGTCCGGGCATCGGCTCGTGACTCGATGTCGTCACCTGTGAGCGAACGTGCCTTGACAGCACCGGCCTCCTCGCTCTCTTCATGGCGTCGGCGCATCTCGTTGTAGAACTCATTGTAGCCGATGCGGTACAGCCATGTGCCGAACCCCGACAATCCCTTGAAACTGCGTAGGTTCAAGTAGGCCTTTATGAAGGTCTCTTGAGCCAGGTCGTCGCTCAGGCAGTCGTTGCCGAGTGTGAGATTAAGGAAGAAATGCCGCAGGCGCACTTGGTAGGCTTCTACGAGCCGGCCAAACGCCTGTCGGTCGTCGCTGATCACACATAGTGAGATCAGTCTCAGTTCTTCAATCTTGCTCAGCATGCTTTCTTTGTGGGGCGATGAGCTTATTGTTGCCGTTCGTCAATATCGGTCTGTGTGTCGGCGCTGGTGTCCTCTGGATGCTGTTGGGGCTGTGAGGGCACTTGTGGCGGAACCGTGTGGTAAGGCGTTGTGTTGCGCTGGTCTTGATAGATGAAGAATGCTTGGGCGAGGCCGTATAGCAGTATGCCGGAGCAGAGGAATGCCATGCCAAATGCGTGGATGCTCAAGAAGAATAGTACCAATACAAGTCCTACTATTATGACAATGATGCTTTTCTTGAATGCGCGCCAGTTGTATATGGGCGCTCCTGCTTGTGTGGCGGATTGTGGCTTCATCCCAGTCGGCGTGGGGGTGTCCCAGGGGTTGGTGTAAGCCGGCTGCCGCATCACTGGTTGTTTGATTGTGGTGAACTCGGCAGGCAGTTTGTAGTTCTTGTCGATGGCTTTCTCAATCATGCGGTATTTGGCTCGGCGCTGCAGATAGGCAAACAACGCTACGATAAACACAATGAGCACGAATGCCGTGAACACGGCAAACACCGTCAGCTTTATCAACTGGTTTTCCGAATCGATTTTTGCTATGCGATACTCGTCGTAGCTGTCGTATCTGTTGCTGGCGGCAGTGATTTCGCTGTCGTCCTGCTGCTCCTCGCTCTCGCCATCGTATATGGTGTCGTTGAGCTTGCTTTTTATGACATTCTCAATGGCCTTTCCTCCCACCAGTCGCACGGTGTCGGCTCCTACGACCACAGTGGTGGTGTCGCCTTGTGTGGTAACCTGAGACTTGGCGTTGGTCTCGCATGGCGCTGCAGCAATCATTGCGGTAGCGAGTAGTGATAAGATGTGGAGTTTGTTCATAATTGCTTATGCGTTTTTAGTGTCTTGTAATCGGGTTGTCATGCATTTGACGCACACGGGAGGCTATGCGGTTGCAGCCGTGGAGAATATTTTTCCAATTTCATGCCCAGTCTTTGCTTATTCTCTCAAAGGTAGTATCTTTGTGGAGTATCAGCAACATGAACTGGAATTAATTCACACATCATACAACATTAACACTTATACAATGACAAGAAAACTATTGTTTGCGGCGCTGCTGGCATTTACGGCTCTAGGCAGCCTGGGTGTCCGGGCCGAAGAAGCACAGAAGCGTGAAATGCGCACGGCGTGGATAGCCACAGTGGCCAATATCGACTGGCCTCAGACCCGTGGCACCGGCTCCACGGTGATTGCCAAGCAAAAGGCCGAGCTGCTTAGCTACATTGACGGATTTCACCGAATCAACATGAACGCTGTCTGCCTTCAGGTGCGCCCAATGGCCGACGCCCTCTACAAATCGAGCTATGAGCCGTGGTCGGCTTATATCACAGGCACACGCGGCAAGGATCCGGGATGGGATCCCATGGAATATGCGGTGGCCGAGTGCCACAAGCGAGGCATGGAGTTCCATGCCTGGGTGAATCCCTACCGGTTCAGCAAGAAGGGCGGTGCCGACAACACCACTGAGCAGGACGAGGCCGTGAAGGCGTCGGGCGTGCTCATCGACAACAATGGCGACCAAGTGTTCAATCCCGCCCTTGAGACATCGCGCAAGCGCGTGGTCGATGTGTGCCGCGAGATGATAACCAATTACGACATCGACGGCATCATCTTCGACGATTACTTCTATCCAGGAGCCGGACTTGCCACTGATTCTTCCGCTCCTGACTATGAACTGTGGAAGAGCAGCGGCACGTCGATGTCGATTTCCGACTGGCGACGCGCCAATGTCAATCTCATGGTGCGCGAGGTGTATGATATGGTGCAGGCCACCAAACCATATGTGAAATTCTGGATAGGACCTGCCGGTGTGGCTGGAACGGCTTCCACTTCGGCCTCGAAGCATAATGTCGACCCGTGCCCTACGGGTAGCGACTGGCAATACAACACCATCTACAGCGACCCGCTCGCATGGCTTGAGGAGGGCACCATCGACATCATCTCTCCTCAGCTCTATTGGAAGACCAATCACAAGACCAACCCGTTTGGCCCGCTCACCAAGTGGTGGAGCTATGTGGCGCACCACTTTGGCCGCCATCACTATGCAAGCCACAACATCTATTTTATGGCAAGCACCAATACCCAATCTGACTGGGACGAGGTGATAAAGCAAATCGACTTCTCGCGGCAATACAACGAGGACAATGCGCCGGGCGTGAACTTCTATTCGGCAAAATACATCAACGGCCCTACTTGCAAGGGACTTGGCGACTATCTGAAGGCTAACCGCTTTCAGCATCAGGCCATAATCCCGGCTCTCACATGGAAGCCCAAAACAAGCTATGACGCTCCCGGCGGACTGTCGCTAACCGGCAACACTCTGTCGTGGACCGGCATAGACAAGTCGCTAATCAAGTATGCGATATATGCAATGCCCGACACTGTGTCGCCCGACGGCATCTTGAGTAGCAAGTTTTCCGGCATAAAGAGTGATTACCTTGTGGCTCTCACCTATGAGCCAACCTACACACTTCCCGACAGTCTCATCGATGGCCACTGGTATGCCGTGAGCGTGGTCGACGGATGGAACAATGAGTTTGATCCGTCTTACCTCAATGCGCCTGCCGGCGAGGCTGAGACCGTAACGATTGAAAGTCCCGTCGGAGGCTCCCAGGCTCAATGGCGGCAGAATTTCAAGTGGTCAGCGACATCGCAGCCTGCTACTTTCCGTGTCCAGGTGGCGCGTGACAAGGGCTTCTCGTCGATTGTGCTTGAGCAGACAGGAATCACGGACAATCAAGTGACGCTCGACCTGGCTGCGCTCGAGTCGGCTGTTACCTACTATTGGCGTGTCACCACATCGCAGAAAGGAAAGTTCCCTAAAGTGAGTTCTGTTGCCTCGTTCCTCTCGCCCAAGCGCGAGTCTGCTCCGTTGACCACGTTGCTCAGTCCTGCCGACGGGGCCGAGGTCGCCGACGATTTTGTGTTTGAATGTGCTAAGGTGAATGCGCAGACCTATACCGTAGAGGTCAGTCCCACAGCCGATTTCGGCAATGTGGCGTGGTCTCGCGATATGGAGGAGACCGCCGGCAAAATGACAGCCTTGTGCGAGGTTGCAGCCATAGGCAAGGGCTCTTATTACTGGCGTGTGGTTACGGGTGCCGAGTATTGCACTGATACAGCCACCTCGCCGCGCTCTTTCACCATCACCAAGGTGCCCACTGGCAATTATGAGCCGGGCTATGTGATGCGGCGTGATACCGCATCCTACGGCCAGGTGGCTTTGGCTGGCGGGGCAACAGCCTCTGTTGTCAACGCATGGGTGCGCTCGGTGAAGGAGCCGTATTCCAATATCACGTTTGACTCTAATGGTTTGTGCAACCGTGGCTTCACATTGTGGGGCGACCGTCTGCTTGTGGTGGGACGCACTGAGAACTCAAGCGGAGCCTCGGTCTACATCAATCATTATGACGTGACCACGGGCGAACGGCTCAAATCCGTGAAGGTGAGCGATGATGCACAAGTGGGATACTATCCTGGCAACGACATCTTTACCGACAATGCCGGCAATGTGATAATATCCAATCTTACGCTCAAGATCGCCTCGACTCCGCTCACGCTTTGTCTGGTCGACCCCGAGACGGGATTGGCGCGTGTGGTTGCCTCGGTGTCTACGGACGCGGCTTCTACTGCCCGCATCGACCACTGCAATGTGTGGGGCGATGTGACTACTGGCAACTTCACCGTCTTTGCCGCTATGGCAAGCGGCACTCAACTCGTGAGATGGACCATTAGGGACGGCTCGCTTCAAGGCACTCAGGTGGTGAAGGTGAAACGTCTCGTGCCGTCGTCGGTGTCGTCGCTTGGCATTGCACCGCGTGTGTGGCCGGTCAGCGACGGCTTGGCTTATGTTAAGGGTGGGGGTACAGATCCTGTGCTCTACGACTTCACCTCAGGTAATGTGATACAGGAATTCGACAGTGAGACCGCCGTGCTCAAGGGTTACCGTCAAGCCAACGGTCTGGCACGCTTCTCGCTCAATGATGCCGACTACATCGTGCTGCCTGTCAATGACCATACATGTGACACTGGTTTCCGTTTCACAATTGCAAGGCTGGGCGATGGCGGCACACTCTCAGGCAGTGTGCCATTGTGGACGCTCCCTGACGGTGGTCTCGGCTCGGTCAACAGTCAGACGTGGAATGCCCTTGCTGCAGCCAAGTCTGCACCCGACGGCAATTCGGCCAGCATTTATCTTTACGTTCCCGGCAATGGCATGGCGGCTTATGTGATGGGCATAGGCCAGTCGGGCATAATCCAAGTTGATGCCGATGGAGGCCCGACCGTGGATGTCGAGCCCGGTATGATAAGGTTGAGCGAAAAGGTAGCAGCGGCAAGACTTCTCGATACAGCCGGTCGCACTTTGCTCACCGCCTGCGACACTTGTGTGGTGGAGCACAGTCTGCCTCGCGGGGTGTATTTGCTGCGTTGCGTCCTTGAAAGCGGTGCCGAGCGTGTGGTCAAGGTGGTGCTTTAGGCACACTACACCCTTCTGCTACTGAAAAGGATTGTATGCACATTCACATTGCGTTTGCTCGCAAGTGGGTGTGCATATTATCTTTAGTATCTTCATGAAATAATTGTAACAACTTGTTGTGTTTGTTGTAACTATTGTGAAATCAGTGTTTTAACATCACGTGATGTTTCGTGCTATTAAGGTGATTTTGG
>CAVIEK010000001.1:9494-45927 GCA_963641805.1 Bacteroides fragilis | reverse complement strand
TTGCTGCTTGGGTGCAACATCCTTCGGCTTGGTCTTGCCGGTAGCATTTGCAACCTTGGTTTTCTTTTTCTTATCGGCAGCATCGTCTTTTGGACTCTTCGTGGTTTCCTTCTTGTGGGAAGCCTTTGGGGCATCTGGTTTGGGCTCCGATGACTTGACGGGTTCCTGCCGCTTGGCATCCGGCTGATGGTCGGTGCCCACAGTCATCGTTTCAAGGTCGGGTGCCGGCTCGTCGTCGTTGGGGTCGTAGGTATCGACCGTGTATTCTTTCTTCACTCGACGTGTGGCCACCACCTGATGGTCCCATTTCACCGATATGGTGTCGTAGGTGCTCCACCCCATCTTGGGCATAACCTTGCGGTAAAAGAGCAACAGTTTGCGGAACTTCTGCTTGAAGCCGTTGGGGGTGCCCATATTCACCACATGGCCACAAATGCCGGGCACGATATAGATGTTGTTACTGTCGGCCACGCTATACATGGTCACCAGCGAGTGCAGCAGCGAGTCCGACTCCACATACTCAATCATGGGAAGCAGTCTCGTGGGCGGGAACTTGGAGGTGAATCTTCCTTCAACCACAGGCACATCGGCCCGGAAGGCATCATTGGCGGTCATGCGCTTGCCGTTACGGTTGATGTAATACGACGCCGTGCCGTCGAACACACGCATCACAGGCACTATCTGCTGCACACGCACGTAAACCACACCAAGCGTCTCATCCTTGTAGCACTGTACAGCCTCAATGTATTCCCACTTCGACAACTCACGCTCTATGACCTCGCAATTTGCCTGCCAAATGGGCTTGCCTGTTGGCATTAGCCCCCGTTGGTTAAGTTCTTGCTCTATACCGTTGCGCGTGACGAAGCTCGTGCTGTCGTCGTTGACCACCTCTATGTCGATGCGCTTGCACACCGTGTCGCGCGACTTCCCGCGTGCCCACAGCATGCCAGCCACCAGCAGGGCCGTCAAAATCAGCAATAATATGGTTCTTACAATCAGTTTCAACGCAATTGTTGCTTAACTTCTTCACAAATTTGCGGCAGCAGGTTCACTATATCGCCAGCCCCCACAGTGAGTAAAACATCAAAATTTAGCCCAGGAATGGCATCAAGCAGTTGCTGCTTGGTGAGGATTTTCTTGATCGGGCAGGTGACACTGCTCAATATGATGTCGCTGGTGACACCGGGAATGGGCTCCTCACGTGCCGGATAGATGGGCAACAGGTAGAGCTCGTCGGCCTTCGACAGGGCGGCCGCAAACTCAGGCGCGAAATCGCGTGTGCGGCTATATAGATGGGGCTGGAATATCACCGTAAGCTTGCGGCCGGGATAAAGGGCCCGCACCGAGCTGATGCTTGCCTCAAGCTCATTGGGATGATGGGCATAGTCATCAATCACTACCTTGCCGTTGTCACCCGGTTCCTTCAGCCAAAACTCAAACCGGCGCTTAGCCCCCTTGAATGTGGCTATGGCCTGGCGCATGGCGTCGGCAGGCGTGTCGACAAGCCAGCAGGCGGCCATCGAGGCAATGGCATTCTCCACATTAATGCCCACTGGCACACCGAGGCTGACATCCTTAATCACATTTCCGCCAGGAGCCACAAAGTCGAACACAATCTCGCCGCCGCCTATGCGCAGATTCTCGGCATGGAAGTCGCCTTCCTGTTGCGAGTAGGTGTAGACACGGACTCCCGGCCTCACGCGCGGCTTGAGCTTGAGTCCGGTGTGCACGATAAGAGCCCCGTCGGGGTTGATGAGCTCGGTGAAGTGTGCGAAACTCTCGAGGTAGTTCTCATAGTTGCCATAGATATCAAGATGATCAGGGTCGGTCGATGTGACCACGGCAATATAGGGACTGAGCTGATGGAACGAGCGGTCGAACTCATCGGCCTCAATCACCGAATATGGGCTTGTGTCGGAAAGCAGGAAGTTGCTGCCGTAGTTGCGCAGCACGCCGCCGAGGAAAGCGTTGCAGCCTACGCCGGCGGTCTGCAGGATGTGGGCCGCCATGCTCGATGTGGTGGTCTTGCCGTGAGTGCCGGCAAAGCACAGTCCCTTGGAGTGCTCGGTAACCACCCCGAGCAACTTTGCCCGCTTCACCACATCAAACCCTCCGGCACGGAAGTATTGCAGTCCCTTGTGCGATGCAGGCACTGCAGGGGTGTAGACCACAAGGGTCGACTCGCTGTTGCGGCAATAATCCGGAATCAGGTCGGGATTCTCATCGTAGGCGATTTCCACGCCCTCCTGCTCAAGGGCACGTGTCAAGTCGGTTGCTGTACGGTCATAGCCGGCCACCCGGTATCCCTTGGCCAAGAAATAACGTTCGAGGGCAGCCATTCCTATGCCGCCAGCTCCAACAAAATATAGTGATTTGAAATCTTTCATAATTATTTGTGTGTTACTAAAAATCAGTCAGTGTTTCCCGTTGCGGCCCGTCATTTGCAGTCATGCCCCACGAGTTGGAACACTCTGTCGACGATGTGTTCTGCCGCATTGCCAAGTGCCATTGCGGCCACATTGCGGCCGAGAGTGTCGAGCAGAGGCTCGTCGGTCACAAACCGCAACATGTCGGGGACCAATTGCTCTGCGGCATCGGCATCACGCACCATGATGGCGGCCTTGCGGTCGACAAGAGCGAGCGCGTTCTTCGTCTGGTGGTCTTCGGCCACATTTGGCGAGGGGACCAGTATCGACGGCTTGCCAAGCAACTGAATCTCGCTGATGCTGCTGGCTCCGGCACGCGACACCACGAGGTCGGCGGCCCGATAAGCCATATCCATATGCGACACAAATGGCACTTGCACCACATTGGTGGCACCAGAGGCGGCTAAAGCCTCACGGCAACGCTCGTCATAGATCTTGCCCGACTGCCATATCACCTGCACGTCGGCACTGCGGGCGGCTATCTGGCCAAGACCGGCAATGATGCTATTGTTGACTGTGCGAGCGCCAAGACTACCACCGATAATGAGGATGGTGAGCTTGTCAGGATCAAGGCCAAACGACGCACGTGCTTCCTGGATCGTGGCGCTGCACTCAAGCAGCCCGCGCCGCACCGGATTGCCGGTGAGCACTATGCGGTCGGCAGGGAAAAACCGGTCCATGCCTTCATAGGCTACACAAATGCAGTCGGCCTTCTTTGCGAGCAACTTGTTGGTCACCCCGGCATAGGAGTTCTGCTCCTGCAACAATGTGGGGATTCCCCGTTTTTGGCACACTTTAAGCACCGGACCGCTTGCAAAACCGCCGACACCGATGGCAATGTCGGGCTTGAAGTCGCGCACTATGCCACCGGCCATGTGCATGCTCCGCTGCAAGTGATATAGCACCTTGATGTTGCGGAGCAGGTGCTTTCGGTCGAAGCCGCTTACGGGAAGTCCCTTGATTTCGTATCCTGCAGCAGGCACACGATCCATTTCCATGCGCCCCTCGGCACCCACAAACAAGATGCTTGCATCGGGTCGACGCCTACGAATCTCGTTGGCTATTGACAGTGCCGGGAAAATATGGCCGCCGGTACCGCCACCGCTCACCAGCACACGAAGCCGGTTATTGTCGTTATTTCCACTCATTTTTCAAATATTGTGTTGGATTCGACGCCTCGTCGAGCATAGCCGCGGCAATGCCGGCTTGGTCGTCACTATTGTTATTCTTATTACTATCGTTTTTGCTCTTTTTGTCCTTACGGTCATAGCCGTTAACCACCGACCGGCTCACACACAACATGATTCCGAAGGCGAGGCTCGTGACCAGCATCGACGTACCGCCCTTGCTGATAAGTGGCAATGGCTGCCCCGAAACCGGCATCACACCCACATTGATGGCCATGTGGCACAAGGCCTGGTAGGAAATCATCGACGCCATGCCGGTGATAAGCAGGGCCGGCAACGCCCTGTTGCACTTCATGGCTATGACATAGGCACGGGCGAGCAGCATCATGTAAAGCAACAACACAACAAAGCCGCCCACAAAACCCAGTTCCTCAACGATAATCGAATAAATGTAGTCGCTGAAGGCCAACGGCAGACGGCTGCACTCGCGCGACTTGCCGAGCCCCACACCCATAGCTCCACCATGAGCCTGGGCAAAGTGGGAATACATCTCCTGAGCATTCTCGTCGTTGATGGGTGAGTTTATGAGATTGTCGCTGTTGAGCCATCTCATCAGACGGTCTTTTCGCAGGCTGCTGCGGTCCACAGTGCTTGCCGGCGTTTGGCCTTTAGTTCCTGCTGTTTGCTCGGTCTTCACCACATTGTCACGGCCATCATTCAAGTGCTTTAGGGCAAACACTCCGCCACCCAGCACCACGAAGGCCACAAACACACACAGCAGTTTTTTCAATCTCACTCCGCCTATCACCATCATAGATCCGCCTATGGCCATAAGCAGCATCATGTTGGTGAGACCGTCGCGATACATCAGCAAGCCAAACAACCCAACCACCAGCACACAAAGCACAAGTCCCACGTTTTTCACCCCATTGCGGCATTGAGTGCGGGCAAGCAGGAAAGCAAGCATAGTCACTGCCGACAATTTCGACAACTCGGCTGGCTGGAACGAGAATCCACACAGATAGATTGCCCGCGCCGCGCCATTGACCACCTTACCCGAGACGAGCACGTAGCATAGCGAGGCCACACTCACAATCCACATAAGCGGAATAAGCCCCATCAGCAGCCACGGGTTGTTGTACCGGAGCACACACAGCGTGCGCACGATACCGAATCCGGCAAGAAGGAATATGCATTGATTGATGAGCGGCTTGTAGACATTGCCGCCCACAATTTGGCTCGAAGCAGTATACCCCTCGATAACAGACACGACTATCAGCAAGAAGTATATGCCCCATATCCAAGAGTCGCCATACTTGCGGCTCACGTCGGCAAGACGTCGTCTTTTTTCCTCAGCCATGTGTTGTCTTTTTTATTTTATCCTTAAAAGCTACTTATCAATAGAAACGCCACACGGTCACTTGCGCGGTAACTTGCGCACACAATCCTTAAACTGCCCGCCACGGTCTTCCATGTTCTTGAAAAGGTCGAAACTGGCGCAGCACGGTGAAAGTAGCACGGTGTCGCCCGAGGCGGCAAGCTCGTGGCACTTCTGCACACACTCGGGCATGCTGTGGGCATCGGTCACCACAGGCACCTGGCCGTCGAAGAAGGCGTGAAGCTTGGTGTTGTCGACACCAAGGCACACAATTGCCTTCACCTTGTCTTTCACAAATGGAAGGATTGGGCTATAGTCATTGCCCTTGTCTTTGCCGCCAAGGATGAGCACGGTAGGGGTGTTCATGCTCTCGAGGGCATACCATGTGCTGTTGACATTTGTGGCCTTGGAGTCGTTGATGTACCTCACGCCATCGACCGTGTCAACATATTCCAGCCGGTGTTCTATCCCCTGGAAGTCAGACAAGGCCTTGCGTATGACATCATTCTTTATGTCGAGCAACGAGGCCGACAGGCCTGCTGCCATTGAGTTATACAAGTTGTGCAGCCCTTTAAGCGACAAGTCGTTGCGTGATATCGACCACTGGTGACCGCCCACATCGAAGTGCATGACACCATCTTTGATATAGGCGGCACAGTCGGGCTCGTCATCACTGCTGAAAGGCAGCATTTGAGCCTCAGTGTGAATCTGCTTGAGCTGCGCGGCAATCACAGGATCGTCTTGCCAGAAGATGAAAGCATCATCGCTGGTCTGGTTCTGCATAATGCGGAACTTGGCGGCCACATAATTTTCCATCTTGTAGTCGTAGCGGTCGAGGTGGTCGGGTGTGATGTTGAGCAACACGGCCACATTGGCCTTGAAATCATACATGTTATCGAGCTGGAAACTGCTCAGCTCTATCACATACACATCGTGCTTGGCGGTGGCAACCTGAAGCGCAAGACTCTGTCCCACATTGCCGGCAAGCCCCACATTGAGCCCCGCTGCCTTGAGGATGTGGTAGGTGAGCAATGTGGTCGTGGTCTTACCGTTGCTGCCGGTGATGCACACCATCTTGGCATCGGTGTAGCGGCCCGCAAACTCGATTTCGCTGATCACGGGAATGCCCTTGGCCTGCGCCTTGACCACCATGGGCGCATCGCACGGTATGCCCGGACTCTTCACAATCTCGTCGGCAGCAAGGATCTTATCCTCGCTGTGGCGCTGCTGCTCCCAAGCTATCCCATACTCATTGAGCATTGCCTGATACTTGGGCTTTATTGTGCCCATATCACTGAGCCACACATCCATGCCCTTTACCTTGGCGAGCACTGCGGCTCCCACGCCGCTCTCTCCACCGCCTAATACTACCAGTCGTTTCATATAGCGTTATCTGATTTTTAATGTCACAAATGTCAACACGGCAAGAAGCACCGCCACAAGGAAGAACCGCATCACAATCTTGCTCTCCGGCACAGCACGGTGAGGATATTGGATAATGGCGTCGACCTTGCCGCCAGGAATCTGGAAGTGGTGATGCAGCGGTGTCATCTTAAACACACGCCTTGCCACTCCTGTACGCTTCTTGGTATAACGGTAATAAGCCACCTGGATTATCACCGACAAGTCCTCAACAAAGAATATGGCACAAAGCAACGGTATGAGCAGCTCCTTGCGGATGAGAATGGCAAACACCGCTATGATGCCACCCAGACACAAACTGCCGGTATCACCCATGAACACCTGTGCCGGATATGAGTTATACCACAGGAATCCAACCGTGGCGCCGATGAAAGCCGCGGCATACACCACAAGCTCGGCACTGTCGGGGATATACATGATGTTGAGGTAGGTGGAGTATATCACATTCCCACCCAAATAGCACATTATGGCAAGTGCCACACCTATTATGGCCGAGGTGCCGGCGGCGAGGCCGTCGAGACCGTCGGTGAGGTTGGCTCCGTTGCTCGTTGCAGTAATCACGAATATGGTCACCAATATAAACACAATCCAACCGCCAGTCTGCGCATGGTTGCCCATCCACTTGGTGAGTGAGGCATAGTCGAAGTTGTTGCTTTTCACAAATGGGATTGTGGTCTGCGTCGACTTCTCCTTTACCGACGTGTTTTTCACCACCAGCTCATGCGTGGTTGTGTTGACGGTTTCCACGTTCTCGCTCATCACGATGGCAGGACTCATATACATAGTGAGGCCCACAATCAGCCCCAAGCCAACCTGCCCCACTATCTTGAATTTGCCCTTCATACCCTCCTTGTTGTGGTGAGCAACCTTAATATAGTCGTCAGCAAAGCCAAGAGCTCCGGTCCATATCGTGGATACTATCATCAAGAGCATGTACACGTTGTTGAGTTTGCCGAGCAGCAGACATGGAATCAAGATGGAAATGATAATGATGACACCTCCCATTGTGGGTGTTCCTTTTTTCTCCATTTGACCCTCAAGCCCCAAGTTGCGCACAATCTCGCCCACCTGCATCAGCTGCAGGCGGTCTATGATGCGGCGACCGATCACTATGGCGATAAACAGCGACAGTATCAGAGCAAAACCTGCACGGAATGAGATGTATTCAAACAGGCGTGCCCCCGACACATCGAATTGTTCCAAATAGTGAAATAGATGATACAGCATAATGTTGTCGTTTTATTCAGTTTTTCGTTTCTTTGGTTGTCATATAATATAAATGTGTGTTATTCTCCACTTCATTGCCCACGTTGCTCCATGGCAAACACATCGCGCAACACCTCACGGTCGTCGAAATGGTGCTTCACGCCTTTCACCTCTTGATATGTCTCGTGTCCTTTCCCGGCCACCAGCACCACATCACCAGGCTGAGCCATCTGGCAGGCACAACGTATGGCCTCGCGGCGGTCGGTGATTTTAACCACATTGACACGCGTCGAGTCGTCGAGACCGGCCTCCATTTCGGCAAGTATCTCTTCCGGGTCCTCAAAGCGAGGATTGTCGCTGGTGAGTATCACGCGCGTGCTGCGCACAGCTGCCTCATGAGCCATTATGGGACGCTTTCCTCGATCACGGTTTCCGCCGCAGCCGCACACCGTTATCACGTGTCCACGGCCACCCATCACCTCATTTATGGTGTCGAGCACATTAATCAAAGCATCGGGTGTGTGCGAGTAGTCGACAATGGCCACATAGCCGCGCGGAGAGCGCAACGTCTGAAAACGCCCGTCGACGGGCACAAGCCGGCTCATGGCCAACAGCACAGCCTGAGCATCCCATCCGAGCAGCAAAGCGGCTCCGTAGACGGCAAGCAGGTTGTAGGCATTGA
This sequence comes from Bacteroides fragilis, assembly GCA_963641805.1. Classification (GTDB taxonomy): domain Bacteria; phylum Bacteroidota; class Bacteroidia; order Bacteroidales; family Muribaculaceae; genus Sodaliphilus. The sequence goes on along the minus strand of CAVIEK010000001.1, from coordinate 37,686 downwards.
ATCTGCCGGTAAACATCACCTCAAGTTCGTGGCCGTTGATATTGAGGGTGGTGCCATCAAGGCGATCTTCAATCACCCGGCATTTGTAGTCGGCCATTGTGCGCAGCGAATACGTGCTCACGCTGGCAGCGGTGTTTTGTACCATCACCTGCCCCACCTTGTCATCGGCATTCACCAAGGCAAAGGCGTCGGAGGACAAAGCGTCGAAAAACATTTTTTTGGCACGTATGTAGTTCTCCACTGTCTTGTGGAAGTCGAGATGGTCGCGGGTTAGATTGGTGAATATGGCACCCTTGAAGCGTATGCCGTCGATGCGCCGTTGCACACAAGCGTGTGAGCTCACCTCCATAAATGCATATTGGCATCCAGCATCCACCATCTGGCGCAACAGGCGGTTAAGCGACAGATGGTCGGGAGTGGTCTGCTTGGCGGGATACTCGGTGGTGTCGACGACGTTTTTCACGGTCGACAGCAACCCCGCCTTGAGCCCCATGAGCCGAGCAAGCTCATAGAGCAATGTGGCCGTGGTAGTCTTGCCGTTGGTCCCGGTAACGCCCACAAGCTGCAAGTGCTCCGACGGCCTGCCATACCACTCCGAGGCCAGATGCGCAAGCGCAACAGTGCTGTCGGGCACTACCACATAAGTCACTTTAGGACTCAATTCAGCCGGCAATTGCTCGCACACGACGGCGACAGCGCCAGCAGCCACCACATCGGGTATGAATTTGTGTGAATCCACTGCCACTCCGTGCAAGGCCACAAACATCACCCCCTTTGTAGCCTTGCGCGAATCATTGATAACGTCGCTCACGACTACTTCGGCCGGCGTAGGGCCCACTGTGCATTTAACGCTCACTGCGGCCAGTAGTTCATTAAGTTTCTTTTCCATATAATGTTCCTAATGTCACATTGTAACTTCATTTTTCGTTCTCCTGTTCATTCGCCTCGGCTACCCTTACTTGACTCGCAACTGCAGGTGTATTTGCTCGCCACGGTGATAGCCGCTGCCCGGAGTCAGGCTTTGATTGCACACATAGCCGAGTCCGCTCACCTTCACATTCAATCCTTTGCGTTCGAGCAGCACGGTAGCTTCGCGCACGTTGAGACCGCGCACATCAGGGACTCCGTCGCATGGTTTGGGTGAGCCAATCACACGCACGCCGCCCATGTCGAGTCCCTTGCGCACATTTGCGCTCATGCTGTGGTTCATTGAGGCGAACAGCGTGGGCCGATTGTCGCCAGAGGCATTTCTCGCCCCCTCGCTCTCATAGTCGCTCTTGTTTCCGAGCAGCCCCCGGGCATACATCTTCAGTGCTATATTCTTGACCACTACACCACTGCTGGCCCCTGCGCCACGGTTGGCCTCAGCCATAAGAACCACACAGGTGTACTTTGGACTCTTGTATGGGAAAAATCCGCAGAATGCCAAACGCTTCTTTTGGCCATAACTGCCGCCACTGGCGATGTAGGCGGTTCCGGTCTTCCCTGCAATCTCCACATTGTCGTCTTGCACCCACTTGCGTGCGGTACCGTGAGGACCCCACACCACCGCATGCAGCATCTCGCGCAACTTTGCAGCATTTTCAGGCGAGCACACCTGCTCGCGGACATACGACACGGGCACTATCGAGTCGCGGCTTCCCACTCGAGAAAGCTTACGCACCAGTCTGGGCCGCACATATTTTCCGTTGTTGGCAATGGCATTATACATGGCCAGGATGCGCATGGGCGGTATCTGTGTGGCATAGCCGTAGCAGGCACGTGTCAAAGTCAGGCGACCGCCGCGGTCATTCTTCAGATGCGGCACATAGGGCAACTGCTCGCCAGCAATGCCGGTGTTGTAGGGCTCAAAGAAGCCCATTTCCTCGAGCCGCTTGCGAAAGCCGTCGGGATTGTTCTCATATTTCATCAGAGTTATCTTCGACATGCCTATGTTAGACGACGTCTCGATAACCTGCATCGGAGTGAGCGACGGAGCTCCATGGGGGTCGTTGATGGGACGGCCGCAATACATCATAGTCGAGCCGGTGGCTATTGCTGGAGTGTTGAGACCCACTGTGCCGTTTTCAAGCGCCACCATCATGCTTATGGGTTTCATCACCGATCCTGGCTCATAGCCAAGCACGGCATGGTTGGTGCCCTCCACATAATCATTCACCTTGTCGTTCCACTCAAGGTTGGAAATCGCCTTAATCTCGCCGGTGGCAGTCTCCATGAGCACTGCCGTGGCCCAACTAGCGCTGGTCTCATGGCACATGTTGTAGAGTTCGGTCTCCACTATGTCCTGTAGGCCGATATTAATTGTGGTAGATATGTCATATCCGTTTAGAGCCGGTTCTACGGTCCATTTTGTGATACCGGTGTTGAGCGGAATGCGGCGTTCCTTTCCGGCGACGCCATATAGCAGCGAATCGAGCGCCATTTCAAGTCCTGAGCGCCCGTGGATGCCACCACGTCCATTCTCATTGAGGCTCACATTGCCTATGCTTCGCGCCGCCATAGAGCCGTAAGGCTTCACGCGGCGGGTGATTGACTCGGAATAGAGACCGTTTTTGTTGCTCGGAAGGCTGAAAAACGGGAAATGTCTGATGCGCTTATACTCGTTGTGTGTCAATTCCTTGAACAGGCGGTAGCTCCTTTTACGCTGCAGGCGGGGTGCCTTGATTTGGGCCAGCAGCTCTTCCTGCCATTGCTTGGCAGTGCGCGACGGATCGAAAGCATGCAGGCTGTCGGCGAGCCGGGATAGTGAGTCGCGGAACGCTTTTTCCTTGAAGCCCGGCACAGTCCAGTCGATGCGCGGCACATAGTAGCTGAGATTGGCTGCAAGCACGGCACCGCTGTCGGAAAGAATCTTGCCGCGCTGCGGCTCTATGGGGGTGACGAGGGCGAGGAGGCTGTCGGCCTTGTTGTTCCACAAGTCGGCTTTGATCACAGTTGTCTTGAACATGCTGGACACAATCAACAATGCAATCACCACCATCATCAGAATGACGAAGGCGTATCGGCCTAATATGCGACTTTTATTTGTTGCTTCCATCTCTCTCGGTGTTGTGTGTTTCCCGTCAGTTGTCATACAGTCGGTAAGGGGGCTGGTCGGGAGCCGTCAGGTTGATGTGCATTGTATCCACCATGTCGACCATTTGGCTCTCGCGGATGCGCGAGTTGTAACGGGCGCTTGCCTCAACGCAATCGGTCTTGGCATTGTTGAGGTCTACCTCAAGCCGCTGCAATTCGTTCATCTTGTTTTGTGTGTCATATTTCATCGAGATATAGGCCACGATGAGCACCGTTATGAGCACCACATAGAACCAGTATCGGCTGAAGAAGTCGTAGGAGAAAAACAGCCTGCCGTGCAGAAGATCGCGCAGCAACCCCAACGGAGTCACCTTGCTTGCCGCATTGCCCGATGCTTTCACTTTATGCTTCTTTGCCATAACTGTAGTTTTACTGATTGTGAGTTGAATTTTCTGTTGTTTTTCAAACAATTCTGTTTTGTGAGTCTAAACTATAGCTTCTGCGCAATGCGCAACTTTGCACTTCGAGAGCGTGGGTTGCGTTCCACCTCGTCGTCAGAAGGGACAATCACCCGGTTGTTGACAACCTTGAACGGAGTGTTGACACGCCCGAAGAAGTCTTTTTCGACACGTCCCTCGACGTTTCCGCTGCGCATGAAGTTCTTCACCAGCCGGTCTTCAAGTGAATGGTAGGTAATCACCGCAAGGCGGCCTCCGGGTCTCAACACATCAAGCGACTGGGTGAGCATGCGTTTGAGGGTGCCTATCTCATCGTTAACCGCGATGCGCAAAGCCTGGAACACCTGCGCCAGCTCTTTCTTCTCTTGAGCGGGACGCACCAGCGGGCGCACCACTTCGATAAGGCGGGCAGTAGTTGTGATGGGGCTTGCCGCACGAGCCTTGACTATTGCCGCGGCCATACGGCGCGACTGTTTTAGCTCACCATAGAGGTAAAGTAAATCGGCAAGCTGCTGCTCACTGTATCCGGCTATAATCCCAGCCGCATCGCGGCCACTATCACGATTCATGCGCATATCAAGCGCACCGTCGAAGCGGAACGAGAATCCACGTGCCGCATCATCGAAGTGATGGAACGAGACCCCCAAATCGGCAAGTACACCATCCACCCCCTGTACGCCATAATATCGCATGAAATTCTTCAAAAATGCGAAATTACTGTGTACAAATGTAAATCGCGGGTCGTCTACCCGGTTCTGCCACGCATCCATGTCCTGATCAAAGCCATATAAATGGCCGTCAGGCCCAAGCAGTTGCATTATGGCACGGCTATGGCCGCCGCCACCAAAGGTGACATCGACATAAGTGCCTTGCGGCTTGATGTCAAGTCCTTGCATGCACTCCTCGAGAAGAGCAGGAATATGATAAACGGTTGCCTCCATGTGGGTGTGAATAGGTGTGTGTTGCACTTTTCAAACTATGCTTTTACCTGCAACAATGATATTGCGGGCGCGTGCGCGAGCATTTTGGCGGTAAAGTTACTTAACTTTGCTGGAAGTTTACAAATTTAAACTCGTGTTTTTCACCACTGCCCGACCAAAAGTTATTAACAACGTGGGGTTTTACGCCATTTCACCGCACATTTCAGCACCGACAATTTTTGTTCGCCACGTTTGCAGTTGTAAATTTCGAAAGTTCTTTTTTATGATTTAATGCGGCTAAGGGTCTCGAAACTGTAACGGTATGGATTGCGGTCATCGGGCTCATGCGACTCAACAGAGGTCTGCCGCCATTCATTGGCATTTATCTCAGGAAAAAAGGTATCGGCCTCAGGGAAATGGGCTCCGATGCGGGTAAGATGGATGGTCTCGATCATGGGCATTGCGGCATTGTAAATCTGAGCTCCGCCTATAATGAACACTTCGCCAGGCATCTCGGCCGCCTCAAGGGCCTCGGCTAGGCTGTGAGCCACAGCCACCCCTTCGGGGGCTTGATAGGCTGTATTACGTGTCACCACCACGTTTTGACGCCCGGGAAGTGGACCTTTGGGAAACGACTCAAAGGTCTTGCGCCCCATGATTATCGTGTGCCCCATGGTTATGGACTTAAAGTGCTTAAGGTCGGCTGGAAGATGGCACAACAGACCTCCGGCAACACCGATGGCTCCGTTTTGCGCCATAGCCACTATTGCTGACAATTTCTTTCCCATTTCATCGAAGATTTTACCAGATTATCACACACTCACCACCCCTTTGATTGCAGGCCATGGATCATAGCCGTCAAGGGTGAAATCACTGTAGTCATAGTCAAAAATGCTCTTGACATCGGGATTTAGGTGCATAACAGGCAACTTGCGCGGTGTTCGTCCCAACTGTTCGCGCACCTGGTCAAGATGGTTGAGATAGATGTGGGCATCACCCATGGTATGGACAAACTCGCCAGCCCCAAGACCCGTCACATGAGCCACCATCATCAGCAGCAGTGCATAGGAGGCTATATTGAACGGCACGCCCAGAAACAAGTCGGCACTGCGCTGGTATAATTGCAGGCTCAGCTTGCCATCGGCCACATAGAACTGAAACAACGTGTGGCATGGGGGCAATTTCATGCACGGCACGTCGGCCACATTCCATGCACTCACAATCAGGCGTCGCGAGTCGGGGTTGAGCTTAATCTGCTCTACCACATCACTAATCTGGTCAATGGTGCCACCGCGGCCGTCAGGCCAAGAGCGCCACTGGTGTCCGTAGACGGGGCCCAAGTCGCCATTGGCATCGGCCCACTCGTTCCAAATACGCACGCCGTGCTCTTGCAGATAGCGCACATTGGTGTCGCCCTTCAAGAACCACAGCAGTTCGTAGATTATCGACTTCAGATGCACCTTTTTGGTGGTGAGCAACGGGAATCCGTCGGCCAAGTTGCAACGCATCTGGTAGCCAAACACACTCTTGGTACCGGTGCCGGTGCGGTCGTGGCGCACAGTGCCGTGCTCCATGACGTGTTGCAGCAAATCAAGATATTGCTTCATTCCTCTTGTTTACTTTTTGGGCACAAAGGTAGTGCAAATCAAGAGCAATGGCAAGAAAAAGAGCCTTGCTATTTTTCAGGCATTGCCGAGGCGCAGCCGACCTTATCCAACGGCAGTGCAAATCGGGGATCAATGGCAAGAGTACAACAAAAAGATTTCTCTATTTTGTGCGTTAGGCCAATTAACGTTATCTTTGGCCGAAAGTCAACGATACGAGCCCATGACACAACTACTACTCTGCCCCACTTGCGGTGGGAAAATATCATCCAACGCCACAGTGTGCCCCCACTGCGGCGAGACGGAATTCTACAGCTACACCTACAAGACCATCTATGAGGAATGCCCGTATTGCCACGGCACAGGACTTGTGTTCAAGACGTTATATTCATCTGACATCCACAGCGGATTCAATGCCTTACCGGTACAAATCAGTTGGCTGAGATGCTACGGCAACCGCACATTTTTCACTGCCACCGACAACCGTGGGGTGCGCTGCGAAGTGTCGGTCACAAAAAACCATCCGGAGCTCCAAGCCATTACCAAATCGCTAAAAGAGGGCAATTTTGCGCTTGAACACTGTCACGGCTCCTTCATCCTGCAATACGACCCCCAATATTGCCCCGAGTGCAACGGCTATTGCGAAATCGAGACCAGCGTTGTAGCAACCAAAACCGACCTCCGCAAAAAGTTTTAGCCTTTGATCTCCAATGGGGCTCTATCCCCCCCCACCTCTCTTCAATGAAACCGTGTAACGCCCTATAAGTTCCAGCGTAACGGCAGCCTAACCCTATGCAATCAACCACAAGATTCATGTCCTCTTATTGACACGTATATATGATTTGCCAATCCACACTCTTGCCTATTGATACATAAAGTGCTACTTTTGTTTCCATAATGCCGACAAGACAAAACAACAAGACCGAACAACTCATTTATCTGGGCACATGGATTGCCGTATTTGTGGCGCCTTTGCTCACAATGCTTGGTTATGCCCAACTGTCGCCCAAAGGATTCTCATGGCAACTGGTAATGCCGATATGGACAACGCTAACGGGATTCATGCTGGCATTCTTCATCCACAACTACGCGATTGCCCCCCTACTCATCTACGAGCACAAATGGATTGGATACTTTCTTGCCCTGGCAGTGCTGATTGCCGCTTTTTTCGTCTGCGAGACATGGGTACTCCACTCTCAATCAACCACCACCTATATGCACACAGTGGATGGCCAATGTGTGGCCACCGCGAGCATAAACCCCATTGAGCCGATTGGCTACCACGCCATCTTGCGGCTGATAATACTGCTACTGCTGATGGGCGTGAACCTTGGCGTGAAAGCGATGTTCAAGGCTGCCGACGACCGCAAACGCCTTGAGAGACTTCAGAAAGAGAACCTTGCACAAGAGCTGAAATACCTAAAATACCAAATCAGTCCGCATTTCTTCATGAACACGCTCAACAACATCCACGCCTTGGTCGACATCAATCCCGACCAAGCCAAAAGTACCATCGTGGACTTGTCGAAAATGATGCGGTACATCCTCTACGACGGAGCCAAAGAGCAGATTCCGCTAAAGGTGGAAACAGCCTTTATCGAAAACTATATAAAACTGATGCGACTGCGATACCCGGCAACAGTGAGCATCAACACCTGCATTGCCGAGCCGCTTCCCGACCGCACCATACCCCCGTTGCTGCTGATCACTTTTGTGGGCAACGCATTCAAGCACGGGGTCTCGTATCAGAAACCGTCGTTCATAGAAATAGCCGTCACTGCCGACGACCACTCTTTGAATTTCCAATGCCGCAACAGCAAGACACCTCCAAAGGAGAGCGGCAATGAGACCGGGGGTGTGGGACTTGCCAACGCCAAGAAAAGACTTGACCTGATTTATGGCAACAACTACACACTCGCCCTCAACGACGGTGCCGACACGTTTACCGTGTCGCTGCAAATCCCACTCAGTCCAAGTAACAACACAAAACCACCACAACTATGATAAAGTGCATTGCCATCGACGATGAGCCACTGGCTCTCGGGCAAATCACCAGCTACATAAAGCGCACCCCCGACATGCTGCTCGTGAAAGCATGCCACAGTGCCACAGAGGCCCGTGAACTTGCCGAAAGCGGTGAAATCGACGCCATGTTTGTCGACATCAACATGCCCGACATTAGCGGACTCGACTTCGTTAAATCGCTTTCATCACCGCCATTGACCGTTTTCACCACAGCCTATAGCGAATATGCCGTCGAGGGATTCAAGGTCAGTGCCGTCGATTATCTGCTAAAGCCTTTCGGATACGCCGAATTCATGGCTGCCATTGAGAAACTATGTCAACGGCTGGCCATACAGCATGCCGCCACCGCAGTATCGGCAGTCGATACCGATGACTCTCTGTTTCTCAAGACCGACTATAAAATTGTGCGCATAAAGATTGGTGACATACGCCATATCGAGGCCATGAGCGAGTACCTGCGCATCCACCTCGACAGCCGCAAGTCGCCGCTGACGATACTGTTAAGCATGAAAAAAATGGAAGAGCAGCTCCCCAAATCGTGGTTCATGCGCGTACACCGCTCATTCATCATCAACCTCAAGCGCATAATCGAAGTGCGCAAGGGGCGTATCATCATCGACGGAGAAAAAGACGGCGAGTGCGTGGAAGTGCCACTCGGCGACAACTACAAAGACTCGCTGATGGACTACATCAACAAGAAGTTCATCAACAAGTGACACAAGGGCAACACATCACCCCGGCAAGGTGGAGACACTTAAAAGTCTTTGAACGTGAGCGGTAGCAACGATGCCATGCTGGGCAAGCGGTAAATCATATCGCGCCCCACAAGGAGCACATCGATAGGATGTGTGGAACGTTTCTCAAACTCTATCAGAGCCTGACGGCACACTCCGCACGGCGATATGGGTTCCTCCACAAACTCACCACCCGATGAGGCGGCGATAGCTATTTGGGCAATGTCAATGCCCGGATAGTTGGCTCCGGCATTGTAGGCGGCACTGCGCTCGGCACAAATGCCGGCAAAAGCCGCATTCTCCTGGTTGGCTCCCTTTATCACCACGCCGTTGTCGAGGCGCAGAGCCGCTCCCACACAAAAATGGCTATAGGGTGAATAACTGCTTCGTGTGGCCTCTTTTGCGGCGTCGACGAGCTTTTTATCGGCATCGGCCAACTCATTGTAAGAGTAAACCGTTATCTTTGTGGTAATGTTTTTTTCAGTCATGATGCGATTGTTTATGATGGACTGCAAATTTATTGATATTTTTCAAAAAAACAATCTTAAACTGATTTTTTGCCTGCTGCTATGCACCATTTGCGTCCTAGCGGCCACCGGTCAGCGCCAAAGCGCACGCCACCTGGCCTATATCGACCGCTATAAAGACATTGCCATACGCCACCAGCAGGAATACGGCATACCCGCAAGCATCACACTTGCCCAAGGACTGCTCGAGAGCTCAGCCGGATCGAGTTATCTGTCGACCCGCGGAAACAATCACTTCGGCATAAAATGCCACAACTGGAAAGGTGATGCCGTGACCTACGACGACACCTTGCGTCACGAGTGTTACCGCCAGTATGCCAAGGCCGAAGACTCGTTTGCCGATCACGCACGTTTTCTCAAAGGCAAGCGCTATGCGCCTCTCTATCAACTCGATGTGACCGACTACCAAGGATGGGCTCAAGGACTTAAAGACTGCGGATACGCAACCGACCCCAACTATCCATCGAAACTTATAGGCATCATTGAGCAATACCACCTCAACGACTATGACGCCGGGCAGCCCGTGGTGGCGCAAAGCACTCCCTTGCAGCCCGACCCAAACATCGGCCACGACACTGACGCCAGCAACAGTCCCGAGGTGCTGCGTAGCGTAGCCTCGCTGCACTCGGTGCACATGAAGTGGGGTCTGCACTATGTGGTGGCCACAAGGGGCGATTCCTACCAATCGATTGCAAGCGAATTTGACTTGAAGCTGAAAAAACTGCTCGACTTCAACGACGTGAGCGGCGCGCCCAAGCCATTGGCCGAAGGCGAGAAAGTGTGGTTGCAAAAGAAAGAGAAGCGCGCCCCGATAGGGTATGAGGTCTACACTGTGCGCAGCGGCGACACCATGCGCTCTATCGCCCAGCAGTTCGGCATACGCCTCGACAACCTACTAAAGCTCAACAAGCTGCCGGCAAGCCACACCCCCTCTCCGGGCAATCAGATACTGCTACGATAGAAATCACTTGACTACCGGCCAGCGGAATGCGCGCAGGCGCTGTTCCAACTCGCGCTCATGGCCGTCGAGGTAGTGGTTGCACAGTGCATGAAAGGCGGGTGAATGATCCATGTGCGACAAGTGTGCTAGTTCATGGCAAATCACATAGTCGATTAAATCGGCGGGCAACATCATCAGCGCACACGACAGCTGAACCACACGGCCAGTGGTGCAATGACCGAGTTTGCGCATTCCGCGCCCCACCTCAAACCGTGTAGGCATCACACCGATCCGTGCTGCCACATCGCGCGCGTGAGGCAGCAAGTGCACTTGCGCACCATGAGCCATCATCTTAAGCAAAGCCTTGGCCACGCCTCGATGCACCACACGGTCGGAAAGGTCAACACCTGCGGGTACACTCAGAGTGTATTCAGGTTCATCGCCATAGCCGAACAGCAGCGTCTGCGGAAGGCGGTCCTGCGTCTTGATGGTAATGGCACAGCCATAGCATTCAATGCGCTGCCCCACAGCAAACGGCGCAGGCATTACTGTGCCCTTGCGCAAGCGACGCAGTCCCTCACGGTTGCGGTCGATGAGGTCGGCCACGTTTTGGATGGTAGTGGCTTCGGGCGGCATGCTTATGCACAACATGCCATCAACCCAGCGCATGGAGGCTCGGCGCATGCCCGAACGGGTATTTATCTTCACAATCCCAAATTCCGGGTCATCACATCTAAACACAGCCATGGTATTCTATGCCCCCCCAATTGAGTTTGTTACGCAAGGTCTCAGCAAAATTGCGACCGCGCCTCTGTATCATCCTTATTGCAGTGGGCGATTTGGCAATAGTCACAGTAGTGCCGCTCGGGCACAACACCGCATTGCCGTCGACACTCGCCTGGAAGAAGCGAGCGCGCGTCACGGTGGTTACCGTCACCACAGTGTCGTCGCGAATCACTATAGGCCGCATCGAAAGTGAATGCGGCGATATGGGCGATAGCACCAGACACGAGCTTGTGGGATCAAGAATGGGGCCGCCCACGCTCATGTTGTAGGCCGTGGAACCCGTGGGCGTGCACACCACCAAGCCATCGCCCTTGTAGGTGGTCAATTCCACCCCGTTGACACTCGTGCGCATCGATATCATCGACGACGAGTCGTGCCGCAGGATTGCCACCTCGTTGAGCGCACACAAGTTGCCAGACTGAGTCCCTGAGATGCCGGCAGTCACCTGCAGAGTGGTGCGCGACTCCACATCATAGCGTCCGGTAAGCAAGTCGTCGGCCACGGCATCGGCCTCGTCGATGCCCGCCGTGGTGAGGTAACCCAAATGCCCAGCATTGACGCCGATGACAGGTGTGTCGGTCCCCGCCACCCAGTGAGCGGCCTTGAGGAATGTGCCATCACCGCCTATGCTCAAGGCGGCATCCACGCTCCGTGGGCCATCGTCACCCACCTCACGCAATCCGCCGACAGCCACTCCGCCCGATGCCAAATAACCCAGGAAATCACGTTCCACCTCCAGGTCAAAGCCCCGACTGACGAAAGCCGCAAGCAGGCGGGACACACAGTCTAAATGACATTGCTGATACGCATTGCCAAATATAGCCAATTTCATAATAGTTGCAGATTAAACCGACGGGACACGGCGGCGCACGGTTTTAGACCATACCGCCGGGTATTTCCCATTTTATATAACATTTGCTTTTATTTTCCATTAATTCATTTTAATTTTGCCTTTATAATGGGTATGGCAAAGATACGATTTTTTTGCCATCCGCAAGCACCGACGCCCCACGGTCAACCACAGCCACAAGGCATCGGCAGCATAATCATAAGGCTATTAACCATAGGCAGGAGAAACTGAATGACGGTAAATCTAAGTGTAAACATCAACAAAGTAGCCACATTGCGCAATGCCCGTGGCGGCAATGTTCCCGATGTGGAACGGGTGGCCGTAGACTGCGAGCGCTTCGGCGCCCAAGGCATCACCGTGCACCCACGCCCCGATGAGCGGCACATCCGCCATAGCGACGTATATGCGTTGCGCCCCATTCTGCGCACCGAGTTCAACATCGAGGGCTATCCAAGCGACGATTTTGTGAAAATGGTGTTACAGGTGAAACCATCGCAAGTGACACTTGTGCCCGACGCGCCCGATGCCCTCACATCGTCGGCAGGCTGGGACGTGGCGCCAAATCTTGACTTTCTCACCGAGATTGTCGACCGCTTCAAGGAGGCCGGCATACGCACTAGCATCTTTGTGGGCACCGACGCCGACAACATACGCGCGGCAGCTAAAACCGGCGCCGACAGAGTGGAACTCTACACCGGTCCCTATGCCGAGGCATTCACCGACGATCCCGAGGCCGCAATAGCCCCTTTTGCCGCCGCCGACACAGTAGCGCACAGCGTGGGGTTGGGCATCAACGGCGGGCATGACCTGAACCTGCAGAACCTGAAATATTTCAAGGACCATATGCCACACCTTCTGGAGGTGTCGATAGGTCACGCAATAATCAGCGACGCACTCTACCTGGGTCTCGAACAGACAATCAAGGCCTACAGGGAATGTCTGAAATAGCCTGCAAGGTAAAGACGAACACATAAACTCACAAAAGCATAATTCACAACAAATCACTAATAACGCAACAACATGGCTCCATTAAACTTGATATTGGCTCAAATAGCCGCTGGCGACAGCGTGCAGGAATTCACCGACACCGCAGCTCAAATGGCCGGTGCAGCAGCATCAGCCGCTACAGCCACAACCGAGGCCGTACAGGCCACTGCCAAAGAGATATCGGTGTGGGATCTCACACTCGCAGGCGGATGGCTGATGATACCTCTGGCACTGCTTGCCATCGTGAGCATCTACATATTCTTTGAACGCTGCTTCGCAATCAGTGCATCAACCCGCGAAGACAAGAATTTCATGCAACAGATACGCACTCTCATACACGAAGGCCGCATCGACGATGCCGAAAAGCTATGCATGGCCACCGACTCGCCATACTCGCGCATGATCGAAAAAGGCGTGTCGCGAATAGGGCGTCCCATGAACGACGTGCTTGTGGCTATAGAGAACGTGGGCAACATGGAGGTGGCAAAACTCGAGAAAGGCTTCACATGGCTCGCCACCACAGCAGCCGGAGCGCCAATGATTGGCTTCCTTGGCACCGTCACAGGTATGGTGCAGGCCTTTTTCGCCCTTGCAAGCGCAGGCAGCAACAGCAACGTGTCGATCTTGGCAAGCGGCATTTATGAGGCCCTGGTAACCACCGTTGCCGGTCTGATTGTAGGCATCATCGCACTGTTTGCCTACAATTATCTCACATCACGCGTCAACAAAGTGATGAACAAGCTTGAAGGCAACGCGATGGACTTTATGGACCTGCTCAACGAACCCGCCAAATAATACAGCCATGGCATTAAAACGACAACACAACTCACTGTCGATGTTCAGCATGGCGTCGATGACCGACGTCATATTCCTGCTGCTCATTTTCTTCATGGTCACATCGACGTTTGTATTCCCGTCGGCCATGGAGGTGAATCTGCCGCAAAGCAGCCAGCAGACAGCCATAAAGCCGAGCACACGCATCTACATCGACAAAGACTCACACATCTTTGTCACACAGATATCCCCCGACTCCACAAGCGAAAGCGAGCCCATGCCCATGCAGCCCGACCAGCTTGACGGATTTCTGCAGAGCGTGAAGCATGGTGACCCTCAACAATTTGTGGCGCTGTATGCCGATGAGGAAGTGCCTTACGGCAAAATCGTGGAGATCCTTGACAAGGGGTCACGCATAGGCATCAAGGTGGTGTTGGCAACCAAGCCGGCACAGGCTCCAGCCACAACACAACCGGTACAGCAGCAAGCCGCACAATAACACAAAACCCTTATCAATGAGACAAGACAGCAGGAACGAAATAATGGCCGCAGCAGCCACCGTGATTATAGTGGCCGCCGCATTGCTAATGCTCATCTACTCCAGCCTTCACTGCGAGTGGCCTCCGCAAGGCAATACAGCCATTGAGCCGCAACTGCAGCAAGACACCATAATGTTCGGCGGCGAGTTTGTAATGCTCGGCGACACGCCAGAGCCCACCGAGGCCAACTCAACCGAAGCCGAAGCGCCGGCAAATGACAACGACACAAAAGCCGACGAGCCTTCGACCCCTGGCGAAGATTTGAGCGATGCCGGCAAACCGGCCGAAAAGCCGGCTGAGCCAATCACACAAAAGCAGGAATCACCCATGAAGGTGAAGGTGAAAAAAGAGAAGGCAAAAGAAACCAAGACCGGCCCCTCGACGGCCGCCAACCCCGACAAGAAGGTGGAGAAGGAACGCCGAGCCGAAGCGTCGGCCGTTGCAAGCCGCACCAAGAATGCTTTCGGCAATGCCGGAGGATCAGGATCGGGCAAGCAAGGCTCTCCTAATGGCAATGCCAGCCACGGAGCGCTCAACGGCACTCCGGGTATCGGAGGTCTTGATGGATACACTCTTGCTTCATGGGGGCGTCCCCACAGCCAATGGGAAGGCACCGTCGTGGTAAGAGTAAGGGTAAATGCCCGCGGTCAGGTGATTGAAGCCCGTGCCGTAAGCGGCTCGGGAAATGCGTGGGCACATCCCGAAGTGCGCCGCAACTGCGAGAAGGAGTCTTTAGTGTCGAGATTCAGCGTAAAGAAAAGCCGCACCACCGAAGGCATCGGCACCATCACATGGCGGTTTGTGTGAAACGCACGGCATGTCGCGCCGTAAGAAGCAATGGCCAGCCGGCACAACAATGGTGACGGATTGATGAAATAAAAGGAGATTGGCATCAAGCAACTCGACCAAAACCCATAATAAGGCAATGCTTTCACTGCGTTGCCTTTATTTTCTGTCTTAAATCAAGGCGTTAAGTGTATTTGACAAACCATCTTGCGCGCCTATGCCAAAGAAAGGCCAAAGTCGCTTATCATTTTCACGAAGTCGGGGTTGGTTTTCTTAAGGTTTTCCACTACTTCCCTATCAGTCCACAATTTCGGGCGTGGGCCGCTCTTGCGCAGCCCCACTTTTATCGAAACCATATCATTATTGAGTTCCGTACGAAGGAACGACAACAGATGCGACATATTGCTGCCTATGATATCGACCTGCCCCTCATTGTCGACCTCAAAGGAATAAGTCTCGTCGTCGATGCGTTGCGGCATTGAATTGCGCATGGCGTTAACCAGCACCACCTTGTCGGGGAACCGTTCGACATACCGCAGCCAAGCGTCTTTCATTTGGTCGGCGGTAAACGCCGCACGGCTATGATGCGTTGAAGCAGCCGTGTGCGGCTGTGATTCTGCGGATGCCTTCTGTGTCTGCCCGGGCATCCTGCTAATGTGAAGTTCGTTTCCTGTCGATGGCACACGCGGCTGCCCTGGAGCTGCACTAATGCGCATAGTACGCCCTACGGTGCTTCCAGACACTGGCGAGGCAGCCGGCGGTTGTACCGGACGCACGGCTGGTTGTGGGAGAGTCTGCCGCACCGATGGAGCTGCTGTCTGCTGGCGGGGCGATGCTTGTGGTGCAGTCTGGCCCGATGACTGTGGTGCGGCTTGTGGCGGAACAGCCTGGACTGGTTTGAGCGGTGTATTGCCGCCAGGATTGCCAGAGGTAGGAGACGGCGACATCAGCTGGCAAAGCTTAATCAATGTCAGCTCGACCAGAAACACCTTGTTGGAAACCGTGCGGTAGTCGAGGTCGCAACGGTTGCACAAGTCCATTGCGGCATAGAAATATTGCGGCGTGAACTGCGATGCCGCCGCCACGTGGCGCTGAGCCACATCGGCGTTCATCTCCAGTAGTGAAACTGTCTGTGGCGAACTTGCCACCATGAGGTCGCGTAAGTGCTGGGCGAGACCATTGATGAAAAAAAGCGAGTCGAAACCATGGTCGCGCACCTCCTTGTAGATGAGCAGAGCCTGCGGCACATCGCCCCTTATGAAGCACTTGTCGAGACGGAAGTAATAGTCATAGTCAAGCACATTCAAGTTATCGATAGCGCTCTGGTAGGTAATGTGTCCCTCACTCGAGGCTGTTACCTGGTCGAATATCGACAACGCATCGCGCATGGCGCCATCGGCCTTTTGCGCTATCACATTGAGAGCGGCAGGCTCGGCCACGATGCCCTCATTGGCACAAATGCGTTGCAGCTGCTCAACAATATCGGGCACCGTGATGCGGGCAAAATCATAGATTTGGCACCGCGATAATATGGTGGGAATTATCTTCTGCTTCTCGGTGGTGGCCAAAATAAAGATGGCATATTCTGGCGGTTCCTCAAGCGTCTTCAGAAAGGCGTTGAAGGCCGAAGGGGAGAGCATGTGCACCTCATCGATGATAAACACCCGGTACCGCCCTACCTGAGGCGGAATCCGCACTTGCTCGATGATGTTGCGCATATCGTTGACCGAGTTGTTGGAGGCGGCGTCGAGCTCGATGATGTTGTAGGAACGCTGCTCATTGAAAGCACGACACGACTCACACTCGCCACACGGCTCGCCATCGGCCCCAAGGTGCTCGCAGTTGATGGCCTTGGCGAAGATGCGGGCACAGGTTGTCTTTCCCACGCCACGCGGACCGCAAAAAAGGTAGGCATGAGCCAAGCGGTGACTCATAATCGCAGTCTTTAGCGTGTGGGTCAAGGCATGCTGCCCCACTACGGTGTCGAACGACGACGGCCGGTATTTACGCGCCGATACTATGTAGTTTTCACTCATTGGACAATTGCTTTTCGTGTTATGGCAAAGATAACCATTTTTTTCCAATTGCAGCATCTGCCGCGCGCCATTGTACTCGGAGCCACACTCATGAGCCGATCTCGCCCAAGAAAGACAATAAATAAGCATCTGCGATCTATGTAATGACAACAAAATACAGTACCTTTGTGGAAATTAGCATAACATTCCAACCAATCAATCCCAAAATTATGAAAAAGATCTACACACTACTGGCCTTGGCGTGCGCGGCTTCACTCGCGGCCGGAGGACAAGTCACGCTCTATGGCTACCAATCGTGGCAGCGGGAAGCAATCTCGCCCAAACGCGGACCAGTGAAATTCCAAAGCAACGCCCCTGGCAGCATTCAGCTCATAGCCGACCAATCGAGCCAAGGCGTATGCTACAGCGGTTTCTACTACAACTACAAGTGGTATGCCCAGGGCATGGTGGCCGGCACGCAGTCGACCCTCGAAGGCTTCTACACCATCAATCCCGAAACCGGCGAGCGCTCCCTTGTGGGAACCAAAGGCTCCAAAATCGTAGATATGACCTATGATTACAGCACTGGCAAAGTGCTGGGAATCCAAAGCGGCAACCAGTATCTTGCCACAGTCGACATGACCAGCGGAGCTGTGACCCGTGTGGCACAATTTGCCACCACGGCTGGAACAAGCCTTTACATGATAGCCCTTGCCGCCGACAAGGCCGGCACACTCTACGGCATAGCCACAAGCGACACCCTATACACCATCGACAAGGCCACTGCCGCATGCTCTCCGGTGGGATTCACCGGTACCAATGCAGCCTACGACCAGACGATGTGCTTCGACTACAATACCGGCATCCTGTATTGGGTGAATGCAGGCGACGGTAACCTCTACACCGTTGACACCGCCACAGGGGCAGCCACCGCCATCGGAGCGCTCGCACTTGACGGCACAGCGAGCAGCATCAGCGGCATCATGGTGCCATACATCAATGTGGCAAACGGCGCCCCCGACAGGGTGACGAAACGCAAAGCCACAGTAAACGGCAACAGTGTGACCATCTCATGGACCAACCCCACTACCGACGCACAAGGGAAATCACTTACCGAACTCACCGGAGTGAAAGTGATGCGCGACAGCCAAGTAGTGGCAACCGTAGCGGCAACGATTGGCGGCGAAAGCACATACACCGACACCGGACTTGCTGACGGACTGCATTCCTACAATCTGATTCCAGTAAACACCAAGGGAGATGGCGGTGTTGAGACAGATGCCGTCGTAACCTATGTGGGCAACGACGCTCCGGGTGCAGTGGCAAGTTTCATCGTTGAGTCGGGCGACAACCAGGCAATCATCAAGTGGGCTGCCCCGACAGCCGGACAACACGGCGGCGCTTTTGACCCCACAAGCATCACCGGCTATGAAATAACCCGGCGTGCAGCAGGCTCAACGGCCGAGACCAAAATCACCATAACCGACGGCACTGCTACATCTACAACCGACGTTCCAGGATTCGGCCGCTACACCTACTCGATAGCCGCCGTAAACGCGCAAGGCACAGGTACCGCCGTGACCTCCAATCAGGTGCTCGTGAAACCAGCCAACTGGATTGTAATGGGACAAGGAGCCAAAGCCACAGTGGCCGACGGCACCACATACAAGTTCTATGATTACTCTGGCACAGGCTATTACCCCAACAACCGTCGCGACACCATCACCATAGTTCCGGCCGTGCCCACAAGCTACGTCAAGGCAGAATTCACCACCTTCTCGCTCGACACCTACGGCGACTCGCTCAAGGTGTTCAACGGTTCAAGCACAAGCGCTCCGCTCTATGGCAGTTTCACCGACGAGGAAGTACCAGCACAACTTGAGTGCGTGGAAGCCACCAATGCCGAAGGAGCCCTCACATTCGTGTTCTACAGCGATGTCATTGGTCGTGAACAGGGTTGGGAAGCAACCGTCACCACCGTGGCAAAAAAGAGCCACGATCTTGCAGCAACCGGCATCAGCGGCAACCTATACCCTGGCGTAAACGAGAAGCAGAGCTATAAAGTAGGGGTATTCAACAAGGGTGCGAACACAGCCAGCGGCTACAAGGTGCAACTGCGTGACCAAGCCGGCAACGTGCTGGCCGAGGCCGACGGACCGCAACTCGAGTCGATGCAAACAGCCAATGTGACCATTGAATACACCTACAAGACAGTGGGCACAGTGGTGGCAACAGCCCACATCGACTATGGCAGCGACGATGACAACACCAACAATGATACTAAACCCGTAACCATCACCGTGGTGCCTGCCGGCAGCAAGATGGTGAAGATTGAGGCTGGCGACGATGAAGCCGCGAGCCTCTATGTGCTACCCACATCGTTCATGTCCGACGAAGCCATCAGCGAGACAATCTATCCCGCAAGCCGCATCGGTGAGGGCACAGGCAGCACCATAGAGATGATTTCATATCCCTACAATGCTTGCACCACAAGTTACAAGGGGGTTAAATTCCAAGTATGGGTCGGCGAGGCCACTACCGACAGCCTTGCTGACGCAGCCATCCCATCGGGGAAACTCACCAAAGTGTTCGATGGCACTGTCGACATCAATGCCGGTGACGAGAGCCTCACATTCCCATGCTCTACCAAATACAAATACAACGGCGAAAACCTCGTGATCATGATCTACAAAAACTCAGCCTCGACAAGCAGCGAAGGAGTTTCTTTCCGTGGCACATACGGCACTTGGGGCGGAACACAGTGCTCACGCTTCGATTCAAAGTATGAAGACGATACCGACCACTTCGACACCAATGCCAACTTCGGTTGGGGAGGCAGCACGATAATGCCCGACGTGCACATTCTACTCGTGCCCCAAGCCACGGCAATAGAAGGAGCAGTGGCTTCACAAGCCAGCGTGAGGGCCATGCACGGCGCAGTGGCAGTAAGCGGCAACAATGGTGCCCCGCTGGCCGTCTATGCCGTCGACGGCACACAAGTGGCAGCCTACAGTAGCGTGACCGACATCACCGTAAGCCTTCCCGCAGGAGCCTACGTGGTGAAGGCCGGCACCAAGTCGGTGAAAGTGATTGTAAAGTAGCGTCACAAAGCACACGCTGAACAATAGCAAGTGCCGCACCCCGAAACCATAGGGGTGCGGCACTCTTTTTTCGTTGGGCTGACGTCGGAACGCGGGTGACCTACGGCCGCTCGACACCAAATGTGCCACCTGAGGCCCATAAAAGCCCTCTTCGCCCCTTACACCTCCACCATTGGACACCCCTACCGCTCGCCGCATTTCAGGCAAGAGAGCGGAAGAATTTGTTGATTCATCTTTTGCCCTTATGCCTAAAGTTCAATCTTCAGAAATAGAATGCCGGGCGACCTGGCTTGTTGCAGCTGTATCGCCCGGCATCATGTTGCGGGTTATCCATAGAGATGGCAAGAGGCTACTCCTCGTCGCCTTCCTCAGAATCTTTCATCGTAGAGAATACATTTTGCACATCATCGTCCTCCTCAAGAGCCTCGATCAGCTTGTTGACATCGGCGGCCTCTTCGGCAGAAAGCTCCTTATAGTCGGCCGGCTCATAAACGAATTCCGTACTCTTGATCTCAAAGCTGTTGTCCTCAAGATACTTCTGGATGTCGCCATTAGCCTCAAATGCGCCAGAAATCACGATTTCCTCCTCGTCCTGGTCAAAGTCCTCGGCGCCACAGTCGATAAGTTCAAGCTCAAGATCGTCGAGGGTCAAGCCATCCTTGGGAGCCACATGGAAGTAGCATTTGTGTGTGAACATAAAGGCAACCGAGCCCGAGTTGCCGAGCTGGCCACCGTTTTTGTTGAAATAGTTGCGCAAGTTGGCCACCGTGCGGGTTGTGTTGTCGGTAGCAGTCTCAACGAGCATGGCAATTCCGTGAGGTGCAAATCCTTCGTAGATCACCTCCTTGTAGTCGCTGGCATCCTTCTCGGTTGCTTTTTTAATGGCACGGTCGATGGTGTCCTTAGGCATATTGGCTGTCTTGGCGTTGGCAATGAGTGCACGCAAGCGTGAGTTGCCGCTGGGATCGGAACCGCCAGCCTTCACAGCCATTGTTATTTCCTTGCCGAGGCGGGTGAATGTACGCGACATGTTGCCCCACCGTTTCATTTTTCTTGCTTTGCGATATTCAAACGCTCTTCCCATAAGTTTTGTTATTGAGTTTTATTTTCGTTACTTTAATTTCATTTACTGTCTCCTAAGCGTTGCAGTGACGCAGGCATCAGCGCAACTGTGCACCCACAGCCTTCTCGAGATTGGCGACTATCTTTTTCATAGTGGCGTCAATCTGCTTGTCCTGCAGGGTCTTCTCATTGTCCTGCAGGGTGATGCTGATTGCGTATGATTTCTTGCCCAAAGCCTTCAGGGCGGCACCCTCATAGGCATCGAAGAGCGTCACACCCTTGAGCAGCTTCTTCTCACTCTGCTCCACCACACGGCGCACATCGTCGTAGGTGACAGAAGTGTCGACGAGGAGTGCAAGGTCACGGCGCACGGGTAGCGTCTTAGGCAGGTCGGTATAGGTGACAGTGTGTTTTGCGGCAAGCTTGCATGCCACATCCCAGTTAATTTGGGCAAAATACACATCCTGATCGATGTCAAAACGACTGAGCACGTCAGCAGTGACCACTCCGAGCACAGCAATCACCTTGCCTCCGCGGTTCTTGTAGAGCAAGGCAGGGCTTAGCACATCATTGTCAATGGTTTCAACAACAATACTCTTTTGGTCGAGGCCAAGGCGAGTGAACACATTCTCCACATCGGCTTTAAGGTCGTAGACTGTGGTCGGGCGTGCCTTTTGTACCCAACTGTCATCGTGGTTGTTGCCACTCACCCAAGCACCCATGGCGGTGTGCTCACTGAAGGCGTTGAGATGGCTTCCGTCATCAGCAGGTTCCACCGACGGATCGAAAGAATATACATCGCCAAACTCATACATCTTCAGATTGCCATTCTTGCGGTTAATGTTGCGCGACAAGCTCTCAAGGCCGCCAAAAAGCAACGTCTGACGCATCACGCTCAAGTCGGAACTGAGCGGATTCATTATCTTCACACAATTCTCCTCAGGATAAGAGGCAAGGCCGCTGTAGTAGCCTACAGCCGTGAGAGAGTTGTTCATTATCTCGTGATATCCCACTGCCGTCAGCTGGTTGCTGATGAGTTCCTGCATGTCGTCCTTGAAGTCGGTAATACCCTTATTGGAGAGGCTGCCATGCACCTCGTTGCCAAACTCCACATTATTGTAGCCGTAGACCCGCAGAATGTCCTCAACCACATCACATGGACGCCGCACATCCACGCGATAGGTGGGCACAACCAGACTGAGTTTCTCATCATCCTCAGCCTTGATTTCCATCTCCAGGCTCTTGACAATGCTCTTGATGGTGTCGCGGCCTATTTCCTTGCCTATCAAGTCGGCAACATAGTCATAACGGAGCTCCACAGGGAATCCCGGGAATTCATGCTGCTTGATGTCGATGATGTCGCCGCAAATCTCGCCGCCGGCAAGCTCCTTCACGAGTAGAGCCGCAAGCTTGAGGTTGTAGACAGTGCCATTAGGGTCGACCCCGCGCTCATAGCGGAACGACGCATCGGTGTTTAATCCAAAACGGCGGGCTGTCTTGCGAATCCATGTGGGATGGAAACAAGCCGACTCAAGGAACACATCAGTAGTTTGCTCGGTCACTCCGCTTTTGAGGCCGCCAAACACACCGGCAATACACATAGGCTCTGTGGCGTTGCATATCATCAGGTCGTGGTCGGTGAGAGTGCGCTCAACACCGTCGAGAGTCACAAACTTGGTGCCCGCCTCAACGGTCCTCACCACCACCTTTCCGCCATCGATATGATTCAGATCGAAGCAGTGCAACGGTTGGCCTGTGCCAAGCAGTATGTAGTTAGTGATGTCGACAATGTTGTTGATGGGGCGCTGTCCGGCAGCACTGAGACAATCGCGAAGCCACTTGGGACTTTCCTGCACCTTGACACCTCTGATGGTGATGCCGCAATAACGCGGGCAGGCCTCAGGGGTCTCTACGGTCACGGGAATTGCACCGTCGGCGCAGTCTGACTTGAAAGCATCTACCGACGGGCAGTGGGCTGTAGCAGGATGGCCCTGCTGCGTGAGCCACGCGGCAAGGTCGCGAGCCACACCATAGTGCGAAGCCCCGTCGATACGGTTTGGGGTGAGGTCGACCTCTATCATCCAGTCGCTTTCCACTCCGTAATATTCGGCAGCGGGAGTACCCACAACTGCACTATCAGGCAACACAATAATGCCTGCATGGTCAGTGCCTACACCTATTTCATCCTCGGCACAGATCATACCATACGACTCAGTGCCGCGCAATTTCGATTTCTTAATCACGAATTCTTTGTCGCCGTCGTATAGCTTCGTGCCCACGGTAGCCACAATCACTTTTTGGCCGGCATCCACATTGGGGGCGCCGCACACAATCTGCTGCGGCTCACCGCCGTCGCCAAGGTCGACAGTGGTCACATGCAAGTGGTCGCTGTTGGGATGCTGTTCACAAGTGAGCACCTTGCCCACCACCAGGCCTTTGAGCCCACCGCGTATAGCTTCCACTTCTTCAAGGGCGTCTACTTCAAGGCCCAGTGAAGTGAGCGCGTCGGCCACCTCTTGCGGAGTGAGGTCAAAGTCGACGTATTTTTTCAGCCATTTGTATGAGATATTCATAGCTTATGATGTGTTGAATTTTTAATGTCGTTATGTCGCGAAAAGGCCACATAAGGGCCTAATTATCATAATCAGTTGCAAAGTTATAAAGAAAAATCCACATAGAAAAGAGACACGGCTGCGCGGCTGCGCCCGATTGCTGCATGCAGGCAACGGTTTACCTGCCGTCCCGCGCCACGGTCACACATCGTGAGGTTTGTCACAGTTTGTCGCAAGTGCCGTTTCAATTGTGGCGAATGTTTTGTAACTTTGCTTTTTTGAGAATTGTGCTGCCATGGTCATTCATGGTCAACAAAGATTATACCCCTTGCAATGAAAGGATTCATCAAACTGCTGGCCCGGTTCGTGCCACCCTACAAGAAGCTTCTGGCACTCAACGTGTTGTTCAATGTGCTTGCGGCATTTCTGACACTGTTTTCGTTTGCGCTCATCATACCCATCTTGGAGATGCTTTTTGGCATAAACCAAACCACCTACCAGTTCATGGAGTGGGGATCGGCAAGTGTGAAAACCGTGGTGGTCAACGATTTCTACTATACGGTACAGTGTATCATCAGCCAATATGGCCCGTCGACAGCCCTTGCCTGCATAGCCCTTGCCTTGGTAGTGATGACTGGCTTCAAGACCGGCAGTGCCTACCTGAGCGCATTTTTCATGATTGGCATCCGCACCGGGGTCGTGCGTGATTTGCGCAGTCAAATCTACGGCAAGATAGTGAGTCTGCCCATAGCCTTCTTCAGCAACGAGCGCAAAGGCGACGTGATGGCCCGCATGAGCGGCGACGTGACTGAGGTGGAAAGTTCTATCATGTCGTCGCTCGACATGATGTTCAAGAACCCCATCATGATTATAGTGTGCCTGGTGATGATGATTGTGGTGAGTTGGCAACTCACCGTGTTTGTTCTCGTGCTGCTGCCACTGGCCGGTCTGGTGATGGGCAAAGTGGGCAAGCGGCTTAAACGAGTGTCGCTCGAGGCCCAGAACCAGTGGGGCGTGCTGCTGAGCAATATCGAAGAGACCATAGGCGGATTACGCATAATAAAGGCTTTCAACGCTGAGAAAAAAGTAAAGGGGCGCTTCGCCGCCGAGAACGAGAAATTCCGCAACATATCACGACGCATGAACCGCCGATACGAGTTGGCTCACCCCATGAGCGAGTTCTTGGGCACAGCCACCATCGCCATTGTGCTATGGTTTGGCGGAACACTGATTCTTGGTGGCAAGAGTTCCATCACCGCACCGTCGTTCATCTACTATATGGTGATTTTCTACAGCATCATAAATCCCGCCAAAGATTTCAGCAAGGCCAGTTACTCGATTCAGCGCGGTATGGCATCGATGCAGCGCATCGACAAAATCCTGCAAGCCGAGAACAGCATCAAAGACCCCGAAAACCCCATTGAGCTTAAGTCAATCACCCACGGTATCACTTTCAACAACGTGAGCTTCCGCTACGGTGAACAATGGGTCATCAATGGAGTGTCGCTCGACATAAAATGCGGCCAGACCGTGGCTTTGGTCGGCCAAAGCGGCAGTGGAAAGACCACCCTCGCCGACCTTGTGCCGCGATTCTACGATGTGCAGAAGGGCTCGATAAGCATCGATGGGCACGACTTGCGGGAATACCGCGTGACCGACCTGCGGGCTCTGATGGGCAACGTAAACCAAGAGGCCATACTCTTCAACGACTCGTTTTATAACAACATCACATTTGGTGTCGACCACGCCACCAAAGAGCAAGTGGAAGAGGCTGCACGCATTGCCAATGCCTACGACTTCATCATGGCAAGCGAGCACGGCTTTGACACCAATATTGGCGACCGGGGATGCAACCTGAGCGGCGGCCAACGACAGCGCATTAGCATCGCCCGAGCCATCCTCAAGAATCCGCCAATTCTGATTCTCGACGAGGCCACTTCGGCTCTCGACACCGAAAGCGAGCATTTGGTACAGGAGGCTCTTGACAACCTGATGCGGGACCGCACCACTCTGGTGATAGCACACCGACTGAGCACAATCAAAAACGCCGATCTGATTTGCGTGGTGCAAGACGGACAGATCACCGAACGCGGCACGCATGCCGAGCTGATGGCGCACGGCGGAGCATACAAGCACCTCGTGGACATGCAGACCTTCTGACCCATGCACTACTCCACTCCATTTTTTCACCAGACATGACAATGACTACACAAACACCACCCAAAATAGCAATCCTGGCATCGGGCAACGGCACCAACGCTGAGCAAATCGTGCGCTACCTTTCGGCACGCAGAACCGCCGATGTGGCCTTGGTGATAAGCAACAAAGCCGACGCACCCGTGGTGCAGCGTCTAAAGCCGCTTGGAATCGACGTGGTTACTATCGATAATCCCGAGGCATGGCGCAACCCCACTGGAATATGCCGCCAACTGCAAGACTCAGGCATCGACCTGATTGTACTTGCCGGGTTCCTCGCCATTGTGCGCGAGCCGCTGCTCGGCACATTCAGCGGACGCATTGTCAACATCCACCCCTCGCTATTGCCCAAGCATGGTGGCCGAGGCATGTGGGGGGCACATGTGCATGAGGCCGTGCTCGCCAGCGGCGACACTGAGTCGGGTATCACCATACACCGCGTGTCGGCCGCTATCGATGGCGGCTCTATAGTGGAACAGCACTCATGCCCGGTGCTTGCCGGCGACACGCCCGACACACTTGCCAGACGCGTGCATAGTCTTGAATACAAGTTCTTCCCTGTGGCCGTAGAGCGGCTCGCCATAGAGGCAGCCAAATGCCGACAACAGGGCAAATAATCATCTTTCATCATATCAACACTCAGCCAATATGAGAGCAAAACGAATTTTCAACCTGCTGATTGCGGCGGCAATCACATCATCGGCACTGGCTGCCGGGAAAGCGCCCAAACGGTCGACCGTGCACCTGCGCGACGGCCAGTTTGTGAGCGGAGTAATAACCCAGCGCACCGGCGACCGCGTGGAAATAATCAGCGATGCCGACAGCATTAAATACACATTTGCCACCACCGACATCGACCACATAAGCCACGAAGCCACACACAAAAACTACGACACCAGCAAGTTCCGCGGGTTCATCGACCTTGGATACGGATTCGGGGTTGGCGCTCCGCGCAACTCATTTTGGGCAATTGAGACCTCATTTGGATACCAGATCACTCCCAACTACTACCTGGGGGCCGGCATTGCCCTACACAATTTCAAGGCCTGCATCGACAGCTACCCGATGCGCACCGACAAAAGCGAACTCCAACGCAACGACCCAAAGTGGAAATACCCGTTCATTCCCATTTATGCCGAAGGCAGGTACAACCTGCGCAGCGAGTCACACAACACGCCGTTTGCAAGCCTGAAGGTGGGTGCCACGTTCATCAACCACAAGGGGTTCTATGCCTCACCCACCATTGGTTGGCACTTCAAGTCGACGCAGTTTTTCTCGTTCAACATTGGGGTCGCCTACTCGCTCCACACCGCCCACTACAAATTGTGGTGCACGGGCGACACCCCTGGAGCCATTCCTGACAATTCAGGCAGCAGCTACATCAACAAGGGGTGCGCGTTCCACAATGTAACAATAAAACTCGGAGTGGAATTCTGACGGAAAAAGTGGCGATACAGCACCACGCACATGCAAGAAATCGCTATCTTTGCTCTGCGTCCTTATCGCAAAAAGTTGAAATTTAATTCTTAGTCAACCATCACACACATGGACCTCACCACACATTTTGTGCTGTCGATCACGTCGTCGACGATTATCGCCACCGAGGCGGTAACACTTGCTCTTGTGAGAATTCCCAAGGGCAAAGGATGGCGACGGTCCAACACCGCACGATGGATACTGGTGGCATCGTTTCTCACACTTGCCGTGTCGGGTTATTTCAAAATCGGTGACGAGCAATATAAGCTCATGTCGATAATCACAATATGTATCGCCGCATTCCAGGCGTTGCTGTTTTCCTACACCGCCACCGTGTTCATAGCCCCATCGATGGTGACCGCCAGGCGCATGGCATCACAACTCGCTATCATCACGGCTTATGTATGCACCGCTGTGACGGTAGCTATGCTGCTGCCACAATACGCCACTGCGGTACGATATGCGGCAATCACCGTCTACTGTATGCAATTGTGCTACCACACGTTGCACTACCGCAAAGTATCGGCCATAGCCAAAACAAAGCTTGAGGCTTTTTATGATGAGTATGTTGACTCCAGGTTACGTCCTGTCAACATCCTGTTCTATAGCGCACTGGCCATTGGTGTACTGGCAGTGGTGTTTTCAGTGATTCCGATCACCAATGCAAGATACAACGTGTTCGTTGGCGGCTACACCCTATACTACGTGTGGGTTGGGGCCATGGTCATCAACTATTTCATGCTCGGGGATTTCTTCGTCAAAGCCGAGACGAGAATCGTCGAGACCGAATCGTGCGTGTCGGCGTCAACCGCTGCACCCGGTTCCACACCCAATCAGAGCATACC
>CAVIEK010000001.1:0-9484 GCA_963641805.1 Bacteroides fragilis | reverse complement strand
ACTCGACGACGCACTGTCGCAATGGGTGAGCGAGCGCCGCTACACCATTAGCGACATCAGCACCGACCAAGTGGCCGACGATTTGGGAGTCACCAGGCAGCAGCTTGCCGCCTACTTCCAATCCAGACACCACACCACTTTCAGGTCGTGGAGAATAAAACTGCGGATTGGTGAGGCTCAACGCCTGCTCAGAGAAAACAAGGGGATCAAGATATCGTCGCTCCACGAATTGGTGGGTTTCAGCGACCGCAGCAACTTCCACAACAAGTTTGTGGAAATCACAGGTATGACTCCCAAAGCCTACCAGCAACAAGCAAGACAAGCCGAAACCGCCAGCTAAGGAGAGACGCGGCCGCGCCACCGACACGTGCCCTGTAGACGACATTTTCCCAAATAGCTGCATTTTTCACACTTTTTTTCCATAAAATTACATATCTGTGCCCTGTTAATTTGAAAAATTAACGGATTAGGCTGAAATTTGCACTTTGAAACTTATGGTCGGAAAAAAGACACACATTTCAACCGGTAAAAGATGCCTCCACGAGCTGAAGAATTGCGCCAAAGGAGGACAAGAAATCGACCAACGGCTATTGCGCCTGGACCATAAGAATCACTGACAAGCATGAATTCATAAAAGACAAGATTTATAAGAGCCTCAAGACAAGAATGGAAAAAGGTTACCTGCACTCTGTGATGTGGATAGTGCTTGCGACACTGCTCGCACTACTCGCCGCCTACTGGCTTCCCGATTTGGGAACGGACGGTTGGCAAATGAGAAAGACCGACTTGCTCAGCGACCTGCGTCCCGATGCAGAAGCAAGCGGTGCCGACAGCATAGAGAACTTGAGTATTGAGAACAAAATAGACTCATGCCGACCGGGAATGACATGCATCGACGACATGAGCGGCGACGAGCATCAGGGCATGGAGCCGCTGTGGAGTGCCATCGACAGCATCAACAGCCTCGGCCGCCCGGTGCGCATAGCCGTTCTCGGAGACTCCTACATTGAGGGCGACATACTCACATCAGACTTGCGCGAGATTCTACAGAAAAGATTCGGCGGCGTGGGCGTAGGCTACTTGCCTATGTGCAGCGAAGTGGCAGGATTCAGGCGAAGCGTGAAGCAGCAATTCGGCGGATGGAAAGCCCATAACGGCAACGACGCGGCAGGGTACTCCCCCGAATGGGCCAATCTCACCGGCCACTACTTTCTGGCAAGCGACAACGCCTGGGTGAGCGCCACCGGCGTGCGCAATTACCTGTCGCGACTCGACACGTGCCAGCAATCCACATTCTACTGCATGGGCACAGGCACTGCCACCGTCACACCCACCGTGAACGGCACACCCCAATCCCCCATCAGCATCAAAGCCAACAATTCAGTGGCACAAGCCACAGTCAACGGCCGCATCGGCAGCATGAGATGGACCCTACAAAACCAAAACGGCCACTTGGCCTACCTGGGAATCGCAATGGATCCCGACCGCGGCATCGTGGTCGACAACTTCTCGTTACGATCGGCATGCGGATTCCAGCTCTACAACGTGAGCGACAAAATGCTCAGCGACTTCAACTCTGCTCGGCAATACGACCTGGTGATAATAATGTATGGCCTCAACGTGGCCACATCTGGCGGAACAAACTACAAGCATTACCACGACAAGATGAAAGGCATTATCGACCGGATGAAGGCCGCCATGCCGCAGACAGGATTCCTGGTGGTGAGCTGCAGCGACCGTGAAGAGCGCCGCGGCGGCACATTCAAGACCATGCGCGGCGTGCTAAACCTGATTAACACACAACAACGCATCGCCTATGACTGCCACACGGCTTTCTGGAACCTCTATGAAGCCATGGGGGGCGAGGGCAGCATCGCCCGCATGGTGAATGCACAACCACGCATGGCCAATCTTGACTACACTCACATCAACTGGAACGGAGGCCGCCACATTGCCACCATCATGGCCGATGCCATCGTCTGGGGCTACCAATGCCATCAAGTGGAAACGGGACAACTCAAAAAATCGGAAATGAAATGACTGGAGACATCATCAACACCATAAGCGCCGGGGCCTTCAACGCACAACAACTGCTGCAACAGCTGACCTATGATCCCAAGTCGCCCATGATATTCAGCAGCGGCATCTTCCTGTGGCTGTTCAGCGCATTCATCGTCATCTATGCCCTACTGTGGCGCAAGACCACTCCGCGCCTCTTATTCGTGCTCGCATTCAGCTACTACTTCTACTACAAGAGCAGTGGCACCTACTTCATCCTGCTCGCCCTGGTCACCTGCACCGACTTTGTCATTGCCAGTCTCCTGGGAACCTCCACCAAGCGGCTGAAACGCAAATTGCTTGTAACCTTAAGCCTCACTATCGACCTGGGGCTTCTGTGCTACTTCAAATACACCAACTTCCTCGGCGAGATATGGAGCCAAGTGAGCGGTGAGGCCTTCCACAACATGGACATATTCCTGCCAGTGGGCATATCCTTTTTCACATTCCAGTCACTGAGCTACACCATCGATGTCTACCGACGCAAGATAAAGCCGCTCGACAGCCTGCTCGACTACGCATTCTACGTGTCGTTCTTCCCGCAACTTGTAGCCGGCCCCATCGTGCGCGCAAGCGACTTCATCCCTCAAATCAGGCGACCGCTCTTCGTGAGCCGGGAAATGCTGGGCATGGGATTCTGGTTCATAGTAATCGGCCTTTTCAAGAAAGCGGTCATCAGTGACTACATAAGCGTGAATTTCGTGGAGCGCATCTTTGCCGACCCGTCGCTCTACAGCGGCATCGAGAACCTGCTTGGCGTGTATGGCTACGCACTGCAAATCTACTGCGACTTCTCAGGCTACAGCGACATGGCCATCGGCATAGCGCTACTCATGGGATTCCATTTCAACATCAACTTCAACAGCCCCTACAAGTCGGCCTCAATAACCGAATTTTGGCGACGGTGGCACATATCGCTATCGACATGGCTGCGCGACTACCTCTACATCTCATTAGGAGGAAACCGCCACGGCAAAATACGCCAATATTTGAACTTGATCATAACCATGCTACTCGGTGGACTGTGGCACGGGGCCTCGTGGAACTTTGTGGCATGGGGAGGCCTGCACGGTGTGGCTCTGGCCCTGCACAAACTATGGATGCAAATCACTGGCCAGCGGGCCGGAATCCCACACAAGAGCCGCATAGCACAAGTGCTGTGCGTGGTGCTGTGCTTCCACTTCGTGTGTCTGTGCTGGATTTTCTTCAGAAACCGCGAGTTTTCCGACTCCATGACAATGATCACCCAAATCCTCACCAATTTCCACGCCGAGCTGCTGCCGCAACTGATAGCCGGTTATTGGAAAGTGATAGTCTTGATTGTGCTCGGATATGCATTGCATTTTGTTCCCGACTCGGTAGAGCAACGCTGCAAACGGGCTTTCTCACGCCTGCCCATAGTCACCTATTGGGCCGCTGTAGTGGTGATGATTATACTTATCATCCAAATCAAGAGTAGCGACATACAACCATTTATTTACTTCCAATTCTAAACACACACCTCATGAATACCTTAGCATACAGCAGACATTTGGGGCTGATAGCCGTTATCATTCTTGTAATAGGAGGGCTATTTGGATCGGTCGCACTGCGTGAGCAACGCAACTCGACTGAAATCCTGCACCATGTGGACTCGCTTATCAATGAGAATCCCGACAGCGCATCGGCTCTGATAGGAAAAGTCAACCCCAACTCGCTGTCAAGCGATGCCAGCCGCGCCCTTTATGCCCTGCTTCAGGTGCGCTTGGCCACAATCTACAATACCGTGCCAAGCGACTCAGCGCTGAGCACAGCCATAGGCTACTACAAAAACCGGCTCGGCGAGCGGGGACGTTACGTGCAGGCACTCGTGTGCCGCGGCCTGAAGCAACGGCGGCTTGGCGATGTGAAAGGGGCCACCATCACACTGCGCACCGCACGCGATAAAGCGGATGCCAATGACTATCTGGACAGAGGCATCACAGAGTTCTGCCTCGCACAACTCTACCAAGAGAACTATGGAGTAAGCCCGAACCGCGTGGCCGACCGCTATATGTCGGCCTTGGTCAACTACAACAAGGCCGGCTCAAGGCGCTTCGCCCTGGTAGCTATCAGTGCCTGCGCAAGAGCATACCGGCAGAGCAACACTCCGCTTGCCGACAGTTGTCTTGAGCACGCCATTACGCTGGCGCGTGAGTCGGGAAACAAGCATCTGTACTACGGCAACTTGGAGTACAAGGCACGGATTATGGCCCAAAGAGGTGAATACGCACAGGCACTCCGCACCGCAAGACTGTGCCTGGCGCAAGGAAAGGGGCACACAGGCAACGATACCCGCTATGCCTTGGCCATTGCCTATGCGGGGCTTGGAAAGCGCGACAGCGCGCTTATTTGGGCGCGTAGCGCGAAACGAAGCAGCCTGGACCCGTATGACGACGTCACACGATTCTCAACATTGAGCCAAATAGCATCAATACAGAACGACACAACGCTTGCACGATTGTGGTCCGACTCATGCCGGATGGTGACCGACTCACTCGCCGACAATCCGCAAATGCGCACCATCAAGTATGCCGAGGGTGAGTATGACGCTACCTCGCACAACTATGCACGACGCCGCACAATGTGGCTATGGAGTACAGGACTTGCCGCTATTGCGGCCGGCTTGATTGTCACAGCTGTCATCATCATGCGCCGTCGACGCCTAGACAGAGACATGGAATTGTTCAAACGCAGCCTGAACAAGCGCAAATGATGCCCTAGGGCAACAAAGAAACAATAAAACGACGCCAGCCGCGCACGTCTCACGGGTGAATAAAGACACCCACTTGATGACGGCGCGGCTGGTTTCGTCGATTGAGTTACTTATGCAAGTGAAGTTTTCATGGCATTAGCGCGAAATTCATGTAGTATTGTCTTATCATCATTTAATCCGCATTCACGTGCGGCAGCATTGTCTTTTACGTTGTCGTAGCGCTGCAAGCGCCTTGCAACAACGTGCGACTTTCAACTATTTTTCCTGAGCTTATCATCTTATTACGCTGCAAAACTACCTCGCGCAGGGGCAACAATCGAGCCCGCTCTTGTTTAAAACAGTTAAAAACAAAACCGTGGAACACAACCTTGAACCCACCCGGAACTCAACCGCATTTTGACAGTCTACATGAGCACTGGAGCCTCCCGCCGTCCTGCTATATACACACCAAAATCACAGCGCGCCGAACCGTGTCAACGGTAGGGCGCGCTGGTATGCTATTGTGCCGGGTGTCTTTACGGCATCATTTCATCAGAAAGGCTTTTCGGTCGTGCCGGAGAACGACTGGAACAATGCGTTGGCTAGACTTGAGGCGCCTATGCGGAAACGCTCGTTGGTAAGCCATTCCTCACCGAGGACCTCCTTGACAATGGTATAATATCTCACGGCATCCTCCGTAGTGCGTATGCCGCCAGCTGCCTTGAAACCCACCATATGGCCGTGCTTCTGATAGTATTCCTTGATGCACTGGCACATCACATAGGCCGCCTCAAGCGATGCCCCGGGATACATCTTGCCAGTAGAAGTCTTGATGAAATCGGCTCCGGAATATAGGGCAAGCACCGAAGCGTTGCGTATCTTCTCGGCCGTCTCGAGGCATCCGGTCTCAAGAATCACCTTAAGTGTGCGATCGCCCACGGTTGCCTTCAGCTCCGAAAGCTCATCGCACATTTCCTCATAAGCGCCATCGATGAAATAGCCCATATTAATCACCACGTCGACCTCATCGGCTCCGTCGCCAACGGCAAGGGCCGTCTCTGCAATTTTTGTCTCGAGATGCGCTTGCGACGAAGGGAAGCATGCGCTGCACACAGCTATGCCCACGTCGCTCACCTCAAGGTTGGCTTGCACCACCGCAGCAAAATTGGAATAGACGCAAATGGCTGCCACATTCTTATAGTCGGGATATTTAACCCAATATTGGTTGACACGTTTTGTGAACTCGGCAACGCTGCGTTCACTGTCGGTTGTGCTCAATGTGGTCAAGTCCACGCAGTTGAGCAGGAACTGATAAACCTCGGAGGTACAGTTTTCTTGGTAATGACCGTCTAGGATTTCCTGCACCGCGGCTGCCACCTGAGCATCGTCGGTAGTCACTTGGCTGTCGGCGATAGCATTGAGATACTTATTGTCGGGAGCGGTTGCGCTTCCCTGAACTGGATTGTTTTCTGCCATAATTCTTTAAATGGTTTATTTTATTTATCTGATTTTATTTGCTGTTTGAGTTTTGGGTTTTCAAGATGGCGCGTGGCATCCCGGCTTGTCTTCTTCTCAATGTTAGCCTTGAAGGCTTCGGTCATGTCGACCCCAGTCTGATTAGCGATACACAGCAGCACCCACATCACATCGGCAAGCTCATCGGCAAGGCTCTTGTCGGCTTCGCCAGGCTTGCACGACTGGTCGCCATAGCGACGCGCCATAATACGCGCCACCTCGCCCACCTCCTCGGTGAGCACAGCCATGTTGGTAAGCTCGCTAAAATAGCGCACTCCATATTTACTGATCCAGCCATCAACTAGCTGTTGTGCCTCTTGAATCGTCATTGCCATAAGATTTTTGCAAATCTACTCTTTTAATTTGGAATCCACAATAATTGTAACCGGGCCGTCGTTGATTAATTCCACCTGCATATCGGCTCCAAAAACACCACATTTCACCTCACGGCCGAGCAGCTGCCCCACTTTGGCACAGTAGGCCTCATAAAGCGGGACTGCAACATCGTGCCCAGCTGCATGAATATAGCTCGGACGGTTTCCTTTGCGGGTGCTTGCCGTGAGCGTGAACTGGCTCACAGCAAGCACTTCTCCACCAACATCGGCCACACTGCGGTTCATCACGCCTTTGTCATCGTCGAAAATGCGCATCTGCACAGTTTTTGATGCAAGCCATTCCATATCGGCCTCTGTGTCACCGGTGGCTACACCCACCAGTACCATCAGTCCCTCCTCAATGCTGCTGTACAGCTCGCCGCCGATGCTTACCGACGCGCGCCGCGCCCTTTGAATCACAATTCTCATTATCTCCTTATGTGTTTACATCAACTCGCTGTTTATCAATGCATTACCTAACATGACAAAAAACGGGTTAACTTATCCTTTATCTATTTGTTATTCAATATATTATGTAGTAATTCAGCCTTCTTCTGCCCCACCACCGCCGCAAGGTCGGTGACCGAGGCTTCAGCCATACGCTTCATGCTCTTGAAGCGGCGCAAAAGCGCCTCGCGTGACTTCGGTCCTATACCAGGCACATCGTCGAGAGCCGACCGCACCTGCGTCTTGCTA
Source organism: Bacteroides fragilis (assembly GCA_963641805.1). GTDB lineage: Bacteria > Bacteroidota > Bacteroidia > Bacteroidales > Muribaculaceae > Sodaliphilus. The sequence continues at coordinate 2,128 of CAVIEK010000001.1, read as the reverse complement.
CGCTGCTGGCGGTGATGCGTTATACAAAACCGGTGCGCCTCATCACGCAAGCGCTGAATCACACGCAGCGATTCGCTGTTCTTGTCGATATAGAGCGGCACGCTGTCGCCGGGAAAATAAATCTCATCGAGCCTCTTGGCAATGCCCACGAGCGCTATCTTGCCATGAAGCCCTATCGAATCCAACGCCTCTACGGCCGCGCTAAGTTGTCCTTTCCCGCCATCAACCACCACAAGCTGGGGCAATTCCTGCCCTTCGGTCACCATCCGTGAATAGCGCCGCACAAGCACTTCGCGCATCGAGGCAAAATCGTCGGCACCGTCAACAGTCTTGATATTGAAGTGACGATAGTCTTTTTTCGACGGCTTCGCGTTACGGAACACCACACACGACGCCACAGGGTTGGAACCAGAGATATTGCTGTTGTCAAAGCACTCGATGTGGCGAGGCAACTCATCAAGATGAAAGTCACGTTGCATTGTGGTGAGAGTGCGCGTCGTGCGCTGCTCGGGATTCAGTTTTTCCATTCGCCTATACTTCTCGATGCGGTATTGCTCTGCGTTTTTCAGTGATATAGCCAAAAGCTTGCGCTTGTCGCCGCGCTGGGGCACGAAATATTCAATTCCGCCAATAGCCACATCTGGAGCAACATTCACAATGGCCTCTCTCACGTTCTCGCCCTCATAGGTCGACGCAAAGCGCGTGTGAATCTCGCGCACAGCCTCAGTCATCAGCTCCTCGTCCGACTCTCCGGTATCGATGGCCTGAAATTTATATTCAAGTGTGAGGCTTTGCACAACGGATCCATTGCGCATGTGCATATAATTGACATAAGCGGCCGACTCATCGCGCGTCAGGGCGAAAACATCCACATTATGAATGCTTGGGTTGACAATCACCGAACGTGCCCTGTAATTCTCGATAAGCTGATATTTGCGCTTAAGCACTTGTGCCTCCTCAAACTTCAGCTCCGAAGCCAGCCGCTGCATCTCTGCCATCAGGTAATCGCTCACGGTTTTGGTGTCGCCGTTAAGAATCTGGCGAACAGCCGAAATATATTGCCCGTATTGATCCTCGCTCACGAGCCCTCTACAACAACCCTCGCAGTTTTTGATGTGATACTGCAGGCAAAGCCGCCACTTGAATTCTGCGATGCGGTCTTTGGTAATCGGGTGGCGGCAGCTGCGCAAAGGGTAAAGTTCCCTTAGCACATCGATGAGAGCCCGAGCGACCCCGGTCTTCGGATATGGCCCATAATATTTAGCGCCACGCTGATGTTCTTCCCTGGTGATAAACACACGTGGATACATCTCGCGCGTCACGCAAATCCACGGATACGACTTGTCGTCTTTGAGAAGCACATTATAGTGCGGCTGGTATTCCTTGATAAGGCTATTTTCCAAGTCAAGGGCCTCTTCCTCGCTATTGACCACGATATAGCGCATGTCATGAATGTTGCGCACAAGCATATTGGTGCGCAACACAGGGTGCACTCTATTAAAATAGGAACTCACCCTTCGTTTCAGTTTTTTTGCCTTGCCCACGTAAATCACAGTTCCCTCACTATTGAGATACATGTAAACACCCGGGCTATCGGGCAACAAACTGATTTTTAATTTCAGATCTTCGGTCAAATGCGATTTTGAATATTTAGAGATGATGGAGCAGTGCCAGCACTACCCCATCATTAAATTCGCCGTGGGATTCTCCAATTATATTAGAAGTCAAACAATGTGGTCACTTCCACATCAGATGGAAACTGTGCACGGCCATTGAGAAAACTGAGACCACAAATGAAGTTGATGTACACTTTCTTCGGATTCATCGTGCGCACCAGGTCAAGGGCAGCAAGCATTGTTCCTCCCGTTGCAAGGAGATCGTCGTGAAGGAGCACTACATCGTCAGATGTAATGGCATCTTTGTGGATTTCGATTGTATCGGTTCCATATTCCTTGGTATACGTTTTCTTCACGGTGATTGCAGGCAACTTGCCGGGTTTACGCAATGGCACAAAGCCAGCACCAAGTTCATTGGCAAGAACCGCGCCACTTATGAATCCGCGTGCTTCTATTCCCACCACTTTTGTAATGCCTTTGCCGCGGTAAAGATTCACAAGTTCTTCATTCAT